>VBNH01000109.1 GCA_005878095.1 Gammaproteobacteria bacterium
CGCGCCCAGTGAGCCAAAGGTGATGGGATTGGCACCCGTGGGCGTGGTGTAGAAGTCGTACTGACTCGAGCCGCCCGTCCAGTCATTGTCGAGGTCGTCGCGCGCCTTGTCGCGCCACGTCTGCGCGAGCCCGAAGCGCAGGTGCGTCAGCCAGCGGCCTTCGAGTTTTAACGTGCCGTCCAGGGTTGCGCCGGTGATCTTGTCGTGGATCGAGTTGCCGCTGAGACCGGTGTAGTGCGCGCTCCAGTGACGGTCGTCCAATGCCCCTGCCGCGAGTGCGGCGCCAAAGTCCTGGCCGGTGGGCAGGGTGACGGCGATGTCGGGCAAACCATTGGCGGTATTGGTCCAGCTGATGGTGTTCTGGTTGTACGGTGTGGTCGATTCAAGACCTGCGGTGACGAAGGCGTCGTTGCCGCCTTCGGGTCGATTGGACTTCGAGCGGTACAGGTCCGCGTCGACTGTTAACCTGCTGCTCGCCTGCCAGCTGGCGTTCAAGCCGACCAGCGAGGTCGTGACGCGCCGGTCGATGGTCTGATTGACGATCTCCGGCGTGAATGTGTTGGCAGTGAACGACGTGATCAGGCCGTTGTTGACCACGACGTTGGACCACTCGGGATTGCCATTGGCGTCAAAATTGAAAGACGGGTAGTAGGCCTGGTTGTAGGCGACCTGCGGATCGCGCAGCCGGGCGTACAGGCCGTCGAGTGCCACGCGTAACTGATCGCTTGGCCGCCACTCGAGCGTTCCGGACAGAGCCTCGCGCTTCTTCTCATCGACCACTGAACCGAACGAGATGCAGCACTCCGCCACCACCGGCCGGCTGTTGGGCCCGGTGAGGGGCCAGACTCCCGGATTGCCGGCGTCGTAGGTGTTGTAGTTGAGCGAGTCGGTGCGCGTGTCGGTGTCGGAGACGACCGCGCCGATGAGCAGTCCCAGGGTACCGGCCGTATTGGTATCGCTGATGAATGCCGAGGCCTTCTTGCCCCGGAAGCGCGACATGTCGGTGTAGTTGCCCTCGACGCGCACCGCCGAGTGCAATCCAGGATTGTCGGAAGGGCGTGCCGAGCGCATGTTGACGGTGCCACCGATGCTGCCTTCGAGCGCTGAGGCCTGCGAGGACTTGTAGACATCGGCACCGGAAATAACGTCCGCGGGCAGGATGTCGAATGCCAGCGCGCGTCCGTCATCGTCGGTGGCCACGATGCGGTTGTTGAGTGTCACGATGTTGTACTGCTGGCGCAGTCCGCGTATCCCGATATACAGACCCTCGCCGCCCGTGGTGCGTGTGATGGAAACACCGGTGATATGGCGCAGCGAGTCTGCCACGTCGTCATCCCGGAAACGCCCGAGCTCCAGCGCGTTGATGGAGTCGAGCACAATGTCGGCGTCCTGCTTGATTTCGAGCGACTTGCCCAGGCTGGCCCTGAGTCCGGTGACGACTACGGTCTCGAGCTTCGAGTCCCCGGTGGACTCCGCAGCGCCCTGGGGAGGGGTTTGCGTTTGCGCCTCAGCGCTCGGGCCCGCGCCCAGCCCGAAAATCATCCCCGGAAGCAGAACTGCCGCAGATACACACCAGCGCCGGTGATCCATGTGTGTCACCCCTGAGCTTATGTAATACGAAACAAAACGAAAGCTTTAGAGTGCCAGTTGAATTTACGTTTAGTTTCTTACACTATTTCGAAATGCTTCGTAGCTGTCAAGAGCGCCGCCGCAGGCAGGGGAAGCGAATGAGAGTCGCTACGGGCTCCCCGCAGTTGCACGCGGAAGCACTTGGATAGACTCAACGGCAGTTTGCAGTCCCAAGCCACGCATGAGTAAAGGCACGAGCAGACGTCAGTTCCTGCGGCTCGCCGCAGGCGCCGGCGTCGCTTCACGGGTCGGACGCGTAGGGGCCCACCCGGGGCCGCGCGCGGCCGATGCCGGGGTAGCGCCTGCGGCGACCCTCGAGGACAGCACGATCCGGCTCGAGTTCGACCCGCAGTTGCGCTCGCGTCTGTGGCGTCTGCACGAAAGCGGGCACCCGGAGCGCAAAGTAGCGCTGACACCTTGGGCGGCAAGCGAGTACCTGCTCCTCGGCGATGGCCGGCGTATCGAACAATTCGCGCTGCAACACCAGTTGAGTGATGCCGTGAACGGCGCGCACGGATCCGGCAGGCGTCTGCGGATGACGGGTGTGTCCGGTGCCCGGATCGAAAAGAGCCTCGAGATCCAGCTGTTTGAGCGCTATCCGGGGATCGCCTTCTACCGCGTGTCGTACCGCAATCGCTCTCCCGAGGCGATCCCGTTACGCGGTTGGACCAGCGCCGGCCTTCACCTGTTGAGGAACGCTGCAGCGCGCACGGACGGGACCGAGCCGCATTTCTGGTCATACTGCGGCAGTACGCATGCGGACCGACGCGACTGGGTGCAGCCCGTCAGGCAGGGATTCGCGCAACAGAACTTCATGGGCATGACGGCTTCCGACTACGGCGGTGGCACGCCGATCGTGGACCTGTGGCATCGCGAGTGCGGGCTCGCCGTTGGGCATCTGGAGTCTATCCCCGCGCTGGTTTCCCTCCCCGTCAGTTACCGGGATGGCGGTGCCAATCTCGCTATCAGCGCCCATCTGGAGCGCTCGCTGCAGCCGGGCGAGCAGCTCCAGACACTCGAGACCTAACGCGACTGCACCGTGCGGCTGATCGAAGACACCTTGCCCAAGGTGCAGGAACTCGGGCTACGCTGGGCGGTCATCGACGACGGCTGGCAGTCAAACGTCGGCGACTGGAAGCTCAGCCAGAGCAAGTTTCCGCGCGGCGATGCTGACCTGAAGCAGCTGCTGCACAGCATCCGTTCCAAGGCGCTCAAACCACGGCTATGGTTCGCACCGCTGGCCGCAGCGCCCGGTTCCGATCTGCTGCACGATCACACCGACATGCTGTTGCTGGACAAGGACGGTGCCGCGCAGAACATCTCCTGGTGGAACAGCTTCTATCTGTGCCCGGCGTACGAACAAACCGTCACCTACACTCAGGCGCTGGTGCGAAAGTTCATGGGCGAGTGGGAATTTGCGGGCCTCAAGATCGACGGTCAGCACCTCAACGGTGTGGCGCCGTGCTTCAATCCCGCGCACCGCCATGCCCGCCCCGAAGTATCGGTAGAGAAGCTGCAGGATTTCCTGCACGCGATCTACCAGGCGGCGACCGAGATCAATCCCGAAGCGGTCGTTGAGTGGTGTCCGTGTGGGACGTCATACTCGTTCTACAATTTTGCGTCGATGAATCAGGCGCCGGCTTCGGACCCGGAGTCCTCCTGGCAGGTGCGGCACAAGGGCAAGACGCTCAAGGCCCTCATGGGTCCCAGCGCGGCCTTCGCCGGTGACCATGTCGAGCTCAGCGACGGGGGCGATGATTTCGCTTCCACGGTCGGCATCGGAGCCATCGTGTCGACCAAGTTCACCTGGCCGGTGGATCCGAAGCCGAAGGACTCCTTCCTCCTGACGCCACAACGCGAGGCGCTGTGGCGTCGGTGGATCGCGCTCTACAATGAACGCCTGCTCCCGCAGGGCATCTACCGCGGCGAGCTCTACGACATCGGCTTCGACAAGCCGGAAACGCACGTGGTCGAGAAATCCGGACGCCTTTATTACGCGTTCTACGCGCGCCGCTGGAGCGGTCCGGTGGCCTTGCGGGGACTCACGGCCGGGCGGTACCGGGTGCGCGACTATTTCAACGACCGGGAACTCGGGCACGTATCGCAGGCGCAGCCGCACCTGTCGCTCGCCTTCGAGCGTTTCCAGGTTCTCGAGGCGATACCGCTCTGATGATGCAGGAGGCGAACGAGCGCGGACTGTTGGTCGAGGAGCGCCGGCGGCGCATCTGCGAGCTGCTGCGCGAGCGGGGCAAGGTCACGGTGGATGCGCTCGCCGTGCGCTTCGGCACATCCCAGGTGACCGTGCGCGCGGACCTCTCGGTGCTCGAATCCACCGGCGCACTCACCCGCACGCATGGCGGCGCGCTCAGCGTCGAGGATACCGATCAGCCGCTCAACGTGAAACAGCTCCAGCACTACGCCGAGAAGCTGTCCATCGCCGAAGCCGCCTGCCGTCTGATCCGCGACGGCGAGACCATCATCCTCGACTCCGGCACCACCACCGCGGAGATCGCGCGGCGCATGCGCAAGCTCGAGCTGCGCTCGGTTAACGTCATCACCAACGCGCTCAATATTGCGGCGCTGCTGATCGATGTGCCGGCGGTGCGCCTGATCATGCCGGGCGGGATTCTGCGGCGGGAATCGAACTCGCTCTCCGGACACATGGCCGAGGCGGCTCTCGCAAACCTGCAGGCCGACCGGCTGTACCTCGGCGCGGATGGCGTCGATCCTGAGCTCGGGGTCATGACGCCGCACCTGGCGGAGGCCGAACTCAACGCCAAGATGATTCGGATCTCGCGTCAGGTCGTGGTGGTGGCGGACTCCTCCAAGTTCATGCGCCGCAACATCTCGCTCATCGCCAAGGTCGAGCAGCTGCACCTCCTGATCACCGACCGGGCGGCACCGGAGGCGGCCGTCGAGGAGCTGCGGCGCCGCGGGGTCGAGGTGCAGCTGGTGTGAGGGCGGCCCGGCGATTCGCACTGGCGGCAGGACTTGCGGCCGCGCTGCTGACGAGCTTCGCGAGGGCGCAAGGCAATTCGGCCTCTGAACGCTACTACCGGCTGGACGACTTCCGCCGCGTCACGAAAATAGACGCGCACATGCACGTGCATGGCGCCGCTGAGCATCTGCTCGCTGCGGCGCGCCGCGACAATTTCCGCATCCTTACCCTCAACGTCGACTACCCCGACTTCCCGCCGCTCGCCGAGCAACTTGCCGACGCCATTACGCTCAAACAACGCTACCCCGGCCGCGTCGCGTTCGCGGGCACCTTTTCGGTGGTCGGATTCAACGAGCCCGGCTGGACTGAAAAAGCGCAGCAGCAGATCGACGCCGCGCTCGCCGGCGGCGCGGTCGGCATCAAGATCTGGAAGAACATTGGTATGGCGCTCAAGGACCGCGACGGCCGCTATGTCCTGCCGGACGATGCACGTCTTGAGCCGATTTACTCGCGGCTCGAGCGCGAGCACGTGGTGCTCCTCGGGCACCAGGCGGAGCCGCTCAACTGCTGGCTGCCGTTTGAGAAGATGACCGTGCGCTCGGACCGGGAGTACTTCCGCGAGCATCCGCAGTACTACATGGCGGCGCATCCCGAGATGCCTTCGCACCAGAGCATCCTGGCCGCTCGTGACCGCATGCTGAAGGCCCATCCCGCGCTGCGCTTCGAGGGCGTGCACCTGGCGTCGCTTGAATGGGACGTCGACCGGGTGGCCAATTTTCTCGATAGGTTTCCCGATGCGCGAGTGGATGTCGCCGCGCGCATGGTGCACCTCGAGTACCAGGCGGTGAGCAGGCGCAGCAAAGTGCAACGTTTTCTCATCCGCTACCAGGACCGCATTCTCTACGGAAGCGACGATGCCTATGGGGCGCAGGAAGACACCGAGACCGCCGCGGCCCAGGTGCACGAGGATTGGCTGCGCGACTGGCGCTTCCTCGTCAGCGCCGACCGGCTGCACTCGGAGGACTTCGCGCTGTCCTTCCGCGGCCTGCACCTGCCCAAGGCGGTCGTGGACAAGATCTACCGGCGAAACGCCGAGGCGCTTTTCGGCCCGGACGCTTGGCACTGACCGGGCGCTCGCCCGATTACCCTTCTGCACACAATTGCCCTGCGGGGCACGCATGCTCTGGCAAGGCGCTGTCCCGCCCCTGCGGTCTTGCCCGCTGCGGGAGCATCAAAGTTGATAATTTCGGAACTTGCGTTCTGGGCGGCGAGGCGCACTGGGATCGGCGGCACACCGAATGGGATTGCCGTGGTCAGGAATATCAATGTCCCGAATTTCATGACGCCTCCTCGAGCGATACTAAATCACCCGGTCAACTGAGTGCTCAACGGAGAGTGATGCGCTATCTACCAAGTAGGCGGAGAAGTGCATAGTACGGAATCAGCATGGCACCAACGGCGAGCGACATTCCGAGCATCAGCACGAAGGGGAAATGTGGCACGCCGAGTGACCACCAAAAGAGCGACACCAGAACCCCCACCAGCGCCAGCAAACCCAGGACAAAGCTCACCACCGGTTCAAGGATCGTCAGCAGAAGAAGCAGCGGTAGGCGAACACACTGCCATAGAATCCACAGCACCCAGCTCAGAAAGTCGACGACAGTCCCACGATGTCCCAACTGAGTTTTGGAGCTGTACGGGTTCATCCGGGCTCCAGGACGTTAAGCCCTCGTGTCGACCGACGGTCGAGCGCGGGGGGATTTTTGAGCGAGCACGGTGTGCCCCGTCAGCCGGCTCTGGCCCTGCGGCCCGTCAATCCGCTCACGCCGACGCCTCCCTACGGGACTTGAGTCCGCGAGCCGAGCGAATCAGCACTTCCGCCGGTATCTGAAGCTTGTCGTGGAGCTTGCGAATCATGTCAAGCGAAAGACCGCGCTTACGATTGAGCACCTCCGACACGCGCGTGCGCGAGCCTAGAACGCGTTCCAGATCCTTGCGGGTCAGACCTTGCTGCTCCATTCGAAACTTGATCGCTTCAATTGGATCCGGGAGGTCCATCGGATAGTGTTTGGCCTCATAGGCTTCGATCAATGTGGCGAGAATGTCCAGTCGATCGCCCTTCGGCGTGCCCGCTTTCGCACCCCATAGACGCTCGACCTGCGCGAGCGCCGCCTCGTAGTCCTTCTCACTTCGCAGGGGTCTTAGGCTTCTCATAACTCACCGTCTTGACATCGATGTTGTCGTACTCAGCATGGGTTCCGATCCATTTGATCCATACGATACTCTTCTCGAAATCGACCGCGACAACCAAGCGGTAATCGTTGCCTTTGATGTTGAAGACCACCCGATCAGCTGAAACGATACTGGCAGTTCGGTAAAGGCGCTTTACGTCGGCGGTGCTCTTCCAAGAGGCCTTGCCCACTTCCTCGAACCACGAATCCAGGGCAGACTTGAGCGCGCCGTGACCGCGGTATGCCGCCTGCGCTTCAATGAATCGCTTGAGCGTGCTCCGGGCGATGATCCGCACCCCGTCATCCTATCGTGTTCCCATTATGGGAACAAACGGCAGTGAGGGCCGGTAACTTCGGAACTGTCTCAAAAGGCGAAAGATGATCCCTCAGCGTGCAACGGCGGGTTCCAGACCCTTGTTCCGCCGACGCTTCTGAATGGTGGGCGGTACTGGCATCGAACCAGTGGCCCCTGCCGTGTGAAACGGGGGTAGGGTGCCTACGAATCAACGATATGCGAGTACAGCTCCCAATTGCAACAAGGACTTAGTATCACGTGATGCCATTTGATATCACGCAATGTCACGAGCGCAGTGTCCCAAAATTGTCCCAGCTCCGCGACTGCGAGTCTGAGGGCGAGTCCTCGCTACTTCTTGCCGACTGAATGGCCCCGAACCTTGTCCGGTTTCTTCCTTTTCAGCTTGCGCGTCGCGGGGAAACCCTTCATAGGCGAGTCGCCCGCGATTTTCGGCTCGCGATCGGTTTCCCCTGTCCATTCCGGATCATTCCAGTTCGGCACCAGATCCCGTCTCTCGAGCTCTTCGATCAACTTGTCACCTAGCGGCGTGGAAAAAAGGATTGCGAGAACCTGGTCGCAATGATTTACCACGTCGATCATCATGGCCTTCATTTCGCTGTTGTCGAAGCGCGATAGGTCGCTCCAGGGAATCTCTCTATCTGGCGTGATTACCTTTACGTCGGAGTAGTCGCCAGACTCGGAGATAGGTACCTCGCCGGAGTGTAGATCCTCGAGCACGTCCGTATTTCGAAAGCAGTGGAGCGTGATGTACTTGGCCAGGCGTTTCCGCAAGACCTCGTTTGTCTGGATTTCTCTAATGTGCTTGGGATTCATACACATTGACCGCTGAGACTCCTGGGGGCATTTGCCCCCGAGGTGCGGATTCTACGTGAGCACGGCGAACTTGGCCGTTAGCGCCGACACCGATCCCAGCGGACGAATGGCGTTCCTAAGCCGTCGCTTCCTGGCCGTAAGGAAACAGGCACTTGGAACCGAAAGGAACGGGACTGCTCGCCGCTGCCCTCTGGATGAGGTTAGGCATTTGTGTGTCTAGTACCTTATAAGGTACACTGTACCGTGAAAGGTACAGAGACGGAATGGCTGCCATGAAACGCAAGGTTCTGCCGGCCAGGTTTTACAGAACAGCCACGGGTGCCGAGCCCGTGCGCAAATGGCTGAAGGCGCTCTCGCGCGAGGACAAGCGGATCGTGGGGACGGACATCGCTACGGTCGAATTCGGGTGGCCGGTGGGTATGCCAACCTGTCGGCCGTTGGCGTCAAGGCGCGGACTTTTGGAGGTGAGGAGCTCTCTGACCCAAAACCGGATCGCGCGCGTCCTGTTCTGTAAACATCAAGGACAGATGGTGCTCCTGCATGGGTTCATCAAGAAGACACAGCGGACGCCCGAGAACGATTTGGACCTCGCTGTGAAGCGGCAGAAGGAGGTTGAAGGTGGCAAAGCGGCGAAATAAGCATGTGGGCTCTTCGTTCGATGAGTTTCTGCGGACGGAGGGGCTTTACGAGGAAGTGACAACTCTTGCTTGGAAGCGGGTGTTGTCCTGGGAAGTCAGTGAAGCGATGAGGAAGGGGCGTATCAGCAAGAGCGAGATGGCAAAGCGGATGGGCACCAGCCGCAGCCAGCTTGAGCGGCTCCTCGATCCGGAAAACCCTCACGTCCTGCTAGAGACCGTCCAGAAGGCTGCCACCGCCGTCGGTAAGCGGCTCACGATCGGATTGACGGACGCCCCACGCGCGGCCTGATGCAGAATGGTGGGCGGTACTGGGATCGAACCAGTGGCCCCTGCCGTGTGAAACGGAAGTAGGGTGCCTACAAATCAACGATATGCGAGTCGAGTTCCCAGTTGCAACAGCTACTTAGTATCACGTGATGTCATTTGATATCACGCAATGTCACGAGCGCGCTGTCCCAAAATTGTCCCAGCGCAGTCTCGGGAGCGCGAGTTAGCCTCGCGGAGGTCGGGTGCACTCCGGGATCGGCCAATAGACCGGCCAACTGCCCTCAGTATAAATAATTAACTCGCATAAATACATGGACTTACAAAGTCCAATCATCGGCCAGGTGGCCATCGGCCATATGATCGGCCAAACTGCAATCACAAAGGGCTTTTTCAAGCCCCTATCCGCTATCTCCTATGGCTACAAGATCGGCCAATCGGCCCGTCCCGGCGGTCGAAACGGAGACGATCTTCCGGATCGAGCCGACCGTCGTTGACGAGGTGCCGGGGGAACTCAACGACGTCGTCGCAGAGCTCGCTGCAGCGTCCTCCAAGCTCGGGGCCAGCCTCCATCCAACGACGGCCGCCTCTCTTGCGGACCTCGTCCGCATTATGAACACCTACTACAGCAACCTCATCGAAGGGCACAACACACGCCCGCGAGACATCGTACGCGCGCTCGCCGGCGACTTCGCTCGCGACCAGGAGCGACGCAATCTTCAGCTCGAGGCCGCGGCCCACGTGCGCGTCCAAAGGGAGATCGATCGCAAGGGTGCACTGGGGGAGCTCGGTGAGCCGGCGGCTGCGGAGTTCATTCGGGAGCTGCACCGCGAGTTCTATCGGGATGCCCCCGAGGCGACGCTGCGGATCCACGAGGACGGCCGCTCCTCTCTCATGCTGCCCGGCGAATGGCGCTCGCGACCCGAGGAGGACAATGTCGTCGGACGTCACGTTCCACCGGCGAGCGCTCGGATCCCTGAGTTCATGGCGCACTTTGGCGAGCGCTACAGCTTGGGCAAGATGCGTCAGGGGGCGCGGATCCTCGCGATTCCGGCCAGCCATCACCGCTTCAACTACATCCATCCCTTCCCGGATGGCAACGGCCGGGTCAGTCGGCTCATGAGCCATGCTATGGGGTACTCAGCTGGCATCGCCGCGCATGGTCTCTGGTCGATCTCGCGCGGACTCGCGCGCGGTCTAAAGAGTCGCGGTGAGTACAAGACGATGATGGATCGGGCCGATGCGCCGCGCGAGGGCGATCTCGACGGGCGAGGGAATCTCTCGCGGGCGGCGCTCATCGAGTTCACTCGGTGGTTTCTCGAGGTGGCGCTCGATCAGGTCAACTTCATGGCGAGTCTTTTCGACATTCAAACTCTCGCCAAACGTCTGCGTACGCTCGTCGAGCGCTCCGAGACGCTGAAAGGCGAAGCAGCGGCGCTTCTCGAGGCCGCCCTGATGTTCGGCGAGATTGAACGTGGCGCGGCGCCGCGGATCACGGGGCTTCCGGAGCGAACGGCGCGGCGGGTGCTCAACGATGCTGTGGAGGCGGGCTTACTGGCCAGTCTGAGTCCGAAGGGCCCGGTGTCGCTGCGCTTCCCAGCAGGGGTTTTGGAAGTACTGTTTCCGCGCCTGTATCCCGAAACGTAAGTCTCCTCTCTGCTCGCCGATATGAAGTCGACCCAGCGATCGAAGTCAAAGCCTCGACCTCGACCCGATGAGGGCGGTCGGCTCAAGATCGGCGACGACTGGAACGCCATCCGCATCATCGCGCTCTCGCAGGGTAATCCGCTCAAGGCGATCGCCGAATTCGTCGAGAACTCGATTGATGCTCACGCGAAGGCCGTCACCATCACGCGCGGCCGCGAGCACGGCGAGCACTACCTCGCTGTCAAGGATGACGGGGATGGCGTGCCGCGCGATGCGGAAGGCTTGCCCGACTTCAGGTACGTCGCCACCCACATCTGTGACTCCATCAAGCGGCACCTGAAGGCCGAGGGAAATGGTGTGGGGCTTCAGGGGGAATTCGGGATCGGGCTGCTCTCCTTCTGGACAGTCGGCGAGACGCTTACCATGAGCTCCACCGGCGCGGATAACCGGGCCTACCAGATGGTCATGAGCAAGGGCGAGCCGCGTTACACGGTGGGCCCGCGGCGGGCGCTCTTCTCCGAGCGGGGCACCGAGCTCAAGGTGAGCCCGCTCCTCGAGGGGATCCGCTCCTTAAGCGGGGAGAAGATCCAGTGGTATCTCGCCTCGGAGCTCCGTGACCGGGTCCGTCACTCCGGCGTGCGCGTCACGGTGGTCGACAAGCTCGCGCGCAAGCAATACGAGGTCGAGCCGCGGCAGTTCGAGGGACGGCTGCTTCACCAGTTGCCCCCAGTGCGCTCGGGCTTCGGGGATGCCTACGCAGAGCTATATCTCACCGAGCCGGCCGATACCTCCCGCGTGGCTCTTACCCGCAGTGGCACGCGCGTCATCGAGGACTTGGGAACACTCTCAGGGCTCGAGCACCCGCCGTGGACCTCGAGATACCTGCAGGGCCTGATCGACGTGCCTTTTCTCAATCTGACGCCCGGCACGCGCTCAGGCATTGTCCACGACGACCGCTATGCGGCGCTGATGCATGCTTTGGCCCCGCTGGAGTCGCATCTGAATGCGGTCATCGAAGCCCAGCAGCGCGCCGAGGAGGAGCAGGCGAACCGTGAGTCGCTGCGCGCGATCCAGCGAGCGTTCCGTGAGGCGATGCTCGCGCTCCCACGAGAGGAGTACGACTGGTTCGCCATTCATGCCCGCTCACGCCAGGAGGGCGGCGCCGGTGGCTCGCGTGGCGGCGGTGCTGAGGAGGGGCCGAGCGATGCCGAGGAGAATGATGAGACACTCGGGGTCGCGGAGCGGTCCGTGCCTGAACCTCCGCAACGCGCCTTCTTCGAGTACGCAGGCCCCTTGCACAGCGTGGTCATCTCGCCAGCGGCGAGCACGGTCGCGGTGAACGACAGCCGACGTTTCCGTGCTCTGCCCCGAGATCGGTCGCGCCGCCGTGTGGAAGAGGATCTCGCCTTTGTGTGGGAAATTGCCGATGGCGTCGGCTCGCTCTCCTCGAGCTCGGATCAGGAAGTAGCGTTTCAGGCACCCGCCTCACCGGGACTCGTGCGTCTGTCGGTTATGGTTGCGCAGCGCGAGGTGCGTGCGAGGGCTGAAGCCCTGATTACGGTCGCCGCGAGTCTAGAGCCGGCGATTGGGCCTACGGTGGTCAACGCCCGCGGGCTCCCGGGTTATACCTTCGAGCGCGCGGCCGGGGAGCTCTGGCGCTCGCGCTTCGATGCCGAACGCAATCTCATCGTGGTCAATAACGGGCACCGAGATTTTGTATTTGCCACGCGCAACCGGGCACTGCAGCTGCGCTATCTTGTGCGCCTCTACGTGAAGGAGCTCGTGCTCCGGAACTTTGCGGGGCTTCCTGCGGCGCAGCTCGTCGAGCGGATGGTCGAGCTCTCACTGTACGTCGAAGAGAAGTTGAAGCCGCCGTGACAGAACAGGAGTGCACTCGAGCGATCGGGCTCGAGCTTTGCGTGCTCCTCGAGCGCATCCGAGATGTACTCGACGAAGAACGCGAGGTAGCGCATTCGGCGGGCTTTGGGCCAGAGTAGTTTACGTCTGAATGATCTCGCCGATTTATGGTGGGCGGTACTGGGATCGAACCAGTGGCCCCTGCCGTGTGAAAGCAGTGCTCTACCGCTGAGCTAACCGCCCATTTTGAGGAGCGGAAGTCTATAGGCGGGCCGAGGGCAAAGGCAAATCGTGGGCCGGCGCCTACGTGAAACCGTGCAGGCACACGGGCGAGGCGCACCGCTGCGGCCCTTGGTAACATGCGCGCCCCGCACAATTGCGGACAGGTCGGCAGGTCCCCATGACGGTCGTCACGCGCTTTGCGCCCAGTCCCACCGGGCTGCTGCACGTCGGCGGCGCGCGCACGGCGCTGTTCTGCTGGCTGTACGCACGGCGCACGGGCGGCAGGTTCATCCTGCGGATCGAGGACACCGACCGCGAGCGCTCCACCGCGGAGGCGGTGCGGGTTATTCTCGAGGGCATGGCCTGGCTCGGGCTCGACGCGGACGAGGGGCCTTACTACCAGACGCAGCGTTTCGATCGTTACCGCGAGATCATTCGCGGCATGCTGCAGGCGGGCACTGCCTACCACTGCTACTGCACCAAGCCGGAGCTGGATGCGCTGCGCGAGCGGCAGATCGCGCGCAAGGAGAAGCCGCGCTACACCGGCATCTGCCGCGATCGCAGCGAGCCGCGCCCGGGGATCGATCCGGTCGTGCGCTTCCGCAATCCCCTGCATGGCACGGTGGTGGTGCAGGACCTGGTGCACGGGCCGGTGACGTTCCAGAACGCGGAGCTCGATGACCTGATCATCGCGCGCGCGGATGGCACGCCGACCTACAACTTCTGCGTGGTGGTCGACGACATGGACATGCAAGTCACGCATGTCATCCGCGGCGATGATCACCTGAACAACACGCCGCGGCAGATGAACATGCTGCAGGCGCTCGGCGCAACCCTACCGCTCTATGCGCACGTGCCCATGATCCTGGGACCCGATGGCACCAAGCTGTCGAAGCGCCACGGCGCGGTGAGCGTGCTGCAGTACGAGGAGGAGGGCTACCTGCCGGACGCACTCCTCAATTATCTGGTGCGCCTGGGCTGGTCCCACGGCGACCAGGAGGTGTTCACGCGCGCGGAGATGATCGCCGCGTTCGACATCCATGATGTCAACAAGGCGGCATCGGCCTTCAACCCTGAGAAGCTGTTGTGGCTGAATCAGCAGCACATGGTGCGCGCGCAACCCGCAACCCTCGTGCCGCATCTGCGCGCGCAGCTGCGCCGCCTGGGGTTGGAGAGCGCCGATGAGCGCCTGCTCGAGGGTGTGATCCTCGCGCAGCGCGAGCGCGCCAAGACCCTGAAGGAGATGGCGCAGAACAGCCGCTTTTTCTTCGTCGACCGCATCGAGCTGGAGCCGAAGGCGGCCGCCAAGCATCTCGGCGCCGATGCACTGCCCACGGTGGCGAGGGTCCGCGAGCGGCTCGCCGACATGCCCGAGTGGAGCGCCGCGACGATTCATGCCGCGCTCAACGAGCTGGCGACGCAACTAAACAGCGGGCTCGGCAAGATCGCGCAGCCGGTGCGCGTCGCGGTGACCGGCACGGCCGTGTCGCCGCCGATCGATGCGACACTGGCGTTGCTTGGGCGCGAGCGTACGCTCGCGCGCCTGGACGCGGTGCTCACCAAATCAGCGCCTGGTCCTGCTTGAATGCCGCCGCCGGCTCGCTCTCCGGCCGTGAGTCACAATCTCGTCGCAAAACGGCCGTGACCGCCACGGCGGCCAGCCCACGCGTGAGCGAAGCTTATGCCACGCGTGAGCGAGGCTTATGCGCGCCCCACCGTCCCGCGGTAGTAGCTGCCCACGGTTTCGATCGCGGCTCGCACCAGGTCGCGTTCGTCCTCGCTCAGGTAAGGGTTCCAGATATCGAAGATCAGGATCGCCCGTGGCGTGTCGGAGCCGTTCCAGGCTTCGTGCTCGATGGTGTCGTCGAACACCCACGCCTTGCCGGGAATCCACTCGCGGGTCTCGCTGCCGACGCGAAAACCGCACTCCGGAGGCACGATCAGCGGCAGGTGTACCGTCAGGCGCGCGTTCGTGACCCCGGTGTGTGGCGGTATGTGCGTGCGCGCCTCGAGAATCGAGAAAAACGCGTTCGGTCCGTGCTCTGCCACGTTGCACTGAGGTGCGCTTTGCAGCACTTGCGCGGTGCGCGGGCATCGCGCCAGATGCTCCGGCTGCGCCACGCCCTCGTTCCACAGGAAGTACGCGCTCCAGCGGCGCGACTTGTTGAGCTCCCGCCATTGGTCGAGCGGCACGCCCTCGGGATAGGACACGTAGGGCTGGAGCCCCGCCTGGTCGGAGCTCAGCACCGTGGTGAGCTCGCCGCGGATCTCATCCGTTGCGGCCTCGATCGCACCCAGCCAGGGGAATTCCACACCGTCGAAGTACTCCGGCGTCGGAAGGTCCGGAAAGTACAGGAACGTCGGCTGCGGCACGTAGCGGCTGCGCTTGCCGGTCAAGAGCTCAATGCACTTCTCGACACGCCGGTACGGGCCGCCACCGCGCTGCGCGCGGATGGCGGCGAGCCGCTCCTCGATCGTGCCGGCGAGCGCGGCATCATCCCGGCGCACGGCGGCGCGGGCGTGCTCCAGCGCCGCCCGCACGCTCTCCGGCGGCTTCACATCAGGTGGCACGATAGCCAGCGCGTTGCGATAGATCCGCGCCGCGCCACGCGCATCGCCGCGATCCTCGATCAGGGTGCCCTTCTGCAGGATCGCCGTCAGATGCCGGGGCTCGAGCGCGAGCGCCCGCTCGATGGCCTCCATCTCCTCCTCCGGCAGGCGCAGCGCGTGCAGGCTCGAGGCCAGGTTTGCCCACAAT
Source organism: Gammaproteobacteria bacterium (assembly GCA_005878095.1). Taxonomy (GTDB): domain Bacteria; phylum Pseudomonadota; class Gammaproteobacteria; order Steroidobacterales; family Steroidobacteraceae; genus 13-2-20CM-66-19. The sequence continues at coordinate 15,314 of VBNH01000109.1, forward strand.
GCCGGATGGTTCGGGTCCGCGGAGGTCGCGCGCTGGAACAGCTCCCGGGCCTTGGCGGCCTCGCCCCGCTGCATCATGCGCAGCCCCTGCTCATTCAGCACCGCCGGGTGTCCCGGCACGGCCTGCGCCGCGCGCGCGAGCAGCTCATCGGCCTCGCTGCCGCGACCGGCGGCTGCCGCAGCCTTGGCCGCCTGGATCATCTGCTGGATCATCCGCAGGATAGCGGCTTGGTCTGGGGCCGTACTGGCGTTACTCAGAGATTCCCCGCGATCTTCAGTCTTGTGCGTTCCGATTCTAGCCCGGGCGGCCTCCTTAGGAAGCCAAGCGCGCGCGCAGCGGGTGCACACGGCGGCCGGGTGATCGCTCCGGTTCCCGCGACGCTTGACAAGCCCGGAGGCCGTGCGTAGCGTCCCGCCGCTTCGCGTGGGGCCATAGCTCAGCTGGGAGAGCGCTTGCATGGCATGCAAGAGGTCGGCGGTTCGATCCCGCCTGGCTCCACCAACCCGAAGATACCCGCCACCCGAGGCCCGCAACCCGTGAGCCCACGCTGAGGCTTGTGCCCGGACGTGTCGCCGGCGATCCGTGCGCCCTTGTTGACGATTTACAACAAATGACCTGCCTGCTGCAGGCAAGGACCGCCCGTTTCTGCTGCGTAATTGATACAGTATTTGCCTGCCGCGTTCTCCCGGTGCTAGCTTTACGCTAACCAACCTTGGCGCATTGTTCTCGAGGACAGCATTGCGGTGCGCCAGGGAAAGGTGCGCCAGGGCGATGAGTCGTCGCGTTGCCGGTTAGCGCCGACCCAGACAAGACAAATCAAGGGGAGATCATCCATGCGATCAGGTCCATCGGCCCGTTCGAATCAGATCCTGCTGGCGGTCAAATGCGCGGTGGCGGCGTGCGCCGCGGCGACGCGGGCGCTCGCGCAGCAGGCCCCGCCCGCACAGCCCCCGACGCTGCAGGAGGTCGTCGTCACCGGCTCGCGCATCCTGCAAAACGTCGCGCAATCCACGCAGCCGTTGTCGGTCATCAGCGCGGATCAGATCGAGAAGACAGGCCTCGCGAGCGTCGGCGACCTGCTGCAGCAGCTCACCACCGGCGGCAAGGCGCTCAATCAGAAGTTCAACTCCTCCGGTAACTTCGGCTACCCGCCGGACGGCGGCGGCATCGGCGCCGGCTCCTCGCAGATCGATCTGCGCAACCTCGACTCCAAGCGCACGCTGGTGATGGTGGACGGGCTGCGCTGGGTCAATGAATCATCGGCATCCGGTGTGAGCGGCAGTGCCGACCTCAACACCATCCCGCTCGCCATCATCGATCACATCGAGGTGCTGGAAGATGGCGCATCCTCGATCTACGGCTCCGATGCGATCGCCGGTGTGGTGAATATCATCACCAAGAAGAAGATGGATGGCATTGAAGCAAGCGCCTATACGGGCGACTTCAGCAAGGGCGGGCGCACCACCGAGGCGAGCTTCGCCGCAGGCACCGCGGCAGGCAAGTTCGCGGGACTGTTCGCGGCGAGCTTCTACAACCAGGATCGGATCAGCTCCTCGAAGTGGTGGCAGTCCTCCGTGCCGGAGCCACGCACGGGTGTTAGCTCGGGCAGCTCCGGGACGGCGCAGGGACGCGCCACGTTCTGTGACCCGTCGATAGCTCCAGGTCCGGATCCGCTAAATCCCGCGTACGGCTCCTGCACAGCGAGTCAGGCCGGTTTCTTCGACGTGACACTCAACACCGGCACCACGACGCCGACCTGGAACCCGGCCAATCCGACCACAGCTCCGAGCACCTATCACAACTTCAGCGGCGCGGACCGGTTCAACTACGCGCCGTTCAACCTGCTCCTCACACCCTCGCAGCGCAAGGCGCTCTGGACCAGCCTGACCTACGACGCCAGCGACGACGTCCAGGTGTATGCGAAGGGAATGTTCAACAATCGCACCTCGACCAATCAGGCCGCGGCCGAGCCGATCTTCGTTGGTCCCTACACCGGCAGCGGCGGAATCGCCGACGGGATCAACGTCTCGCGTCTGAATCCCTTCAACCCGTTCGGGATCGACCTGTGCGCGGTAGCGGAGGCGCCAACGTCTAGTGTGTGCCCGGGAGGGCCCAACTTCGTGCAGAACTTCGGCTGGATCACGCGCCGCCCGCTCGAAGGCGGGCCGCGCATCTTCACCCAGGACGTCGACACCTGGTACTTCAGCGTCGGGCTCAAGGGCACGCTGCACCTGCGCGATGGTTTCAGCTGGGACATCAATTACGTCAATACCGATAACAAGGCCAGCCAGCAGTTCATCGGTGGCTATAACCTGAGCAAACTCAGCCTTGCCCTCGGCGATCCGGCGATCTGCGCAAGCGTGCACGGTTGCGTGCCGCTCGATCTGTTCGGCGGGCAGAGCCGCCCGATCACGCCGGCGATGCTGAGGTTCATCGGGGCGACGCAGCTCGACTCGAGCGATCAGAAATTGAAGCTCGTGTCGGCGAACATCACCGGCACGATCTTCCACATCCAGGATCGCGCCGCGGGCATTGCCGTCGGCGCCGAGCATCGGCTCTACGACGCCGCGTTCACGCCGGATCCGCTGCGACAGACCGGCGAGTCACAGGACTCGCTGGCTTTTCCGGTCGCGGCGAGCTACCACGTGAACGAGGCCTACACCGAGTTCAGCTTCCCGCTGCTCCAGCAACTTGGTGCCAGCGCGGCGGTGCGCTACTCGGACTACTCCACCTTCGGGAGCACGACCACCTACAAGGGCGGCCTGCGCTGGCAACCAGTCGAGGACTTCGCCGTCCGCGGCACGTACTCGACCGGCTTCCGCGCGCCTAACCTGGGCGAGCTCTACGGGCTCACTCAGTTCGCGCCCACGCTCCAGGATCCCTGCAACGCGCCGGTAGACCCCAAATACGCGGCGGGTTGCGCGGCCCAGGGCGTGCCCGCCAACTTCCAGCAGGCCAACACCCAGATCACGACCTTCACGGGCGGTAACCCCACTCTCAAGCCCGAGAAATCCGACAGCTACACGGCGGGCATTGTCTATCGGGCCGGCTGGCTGGAGGGTCGGGGCTTCACCAACAGGCTGCATGCGGAACTCACCTACTTCAACCACAAGGTCAAGGGTGCGATCCAGGCGGAAGACATCCAGGCGCTGCTCAACGCGTGCGAGGCGGCGGGCGGCCTGAATCCGGCCCTGTGCTCAGCGTTCACGCGCGGGGCGGGCAGCCAGTTGAACCCGCCCAGGAACTTCCTGCAAAACCTCGCCGACGTCACAACCAGTGGCGTCGACGTGAAAGTCGACTGGCTGTCCGGGCCGTTCAGCTTCGGGCACTTCTCGGCTGCGTTCCAGGCGACACGGGCGAATGACTACAAGGCGACGGACGTGCTGGGTCAAGTTGCGCAGCGCACGGTCGGCATCGAGGTCGACAACAGCGCCATCCCGCGCTGGCGCGCGAATGCGCAGCTAGGGTGGGGAACGGGCGGTTGGGAAGCGAACTGGAACCTGCGCTTCCTGTCGGCGGTGTCGGAGCTGTGCAGCAATGCGCTTAGGAAGATCCCGGTGCCCGGCTGCACGAACGCTGCGGGCGCTTTCAGTGGAACCATGTATAACAACCTGCACTCCGTGCTCTATCACGACGTGCAGGTCGGGTGGACGGATCCGTTCCACGTCACGGGACTCAAGGTCGAAGCGGGTGTGAACAATCTCTTTGGCACGTATCCGCCGGTCTGCTACTCATGCACGCTGAATGGCTATGACGCCGGAACATACGACTTGCCCGGAGCGTTCTGGAACGTCCGGGCGACCTATAAGTTCTGAACGCTGAGGAATGCTCGCCGCGGAGTAAGCAGGACCGCGGCGGGTACTTCGCCCAAGCCACACGGTGGCTTTCGTTGTCCGCTGCGCGTAGGCCGTGTAATCTTCCGCGCTCGCCCGGCGAGGCACCGCTGCGTCCCCATCGTCTAGAGGCCCAGGACATCGCCCTTTCACGGCGGTAACAGGGGTTCGAATCCCCTTGGGGACGCCAATTAAAACAACAGCCTATGATTGCATCAGCGTCAGTCCAACGGCGGTCGGTAAGTTCTCGGTGAGCCGCGGGGTTCGTGGCCGGGAAGTATCCAAAGCGCGCGCACAAGGCCGCCAGCCGTTTTCCGCCTATCGATCGTCGCCGGCGGTCGACCAAACAGTCAATACGCTGCCTGTTTGCGATGAAGCGCCTGGCTATGCGAATCGGCGCGGAGTTTCACGACGAGGAAGACGTCCGCTATCTTTTGCGTCATCTGGATATCCGCTCACTGGAGCAGGCGCTCGAGATTCTCGCGAAGTATTATCCGCTTGAGCGCTTTCCCCAAAAGACGCTCTACGCGCTCGAGGAGCTCTTGTCCAAGAAGGGTTGACCGCTGGAGAGCGACACCTCTCTCAGCGAATAGCGGAAAACGCCGCCTCCAGGTCGGCAATGAGATCGCCCACGGCCTCAAGACCGATATTGAAACGCACGATCGATGGATCGTGGTTCGGGAGGCGCCGCCGCAGATTGAAGTGCGGCATTACCAGGCTGATCACTCCGCCCCAACTGTATCCGATCTTGAAGAGCTTGAGCTCGTCGAGCAGACGTACGATGACATCGCGGGGCATCGATGGTGCAAATTCGACGGAAAAAATACTAGCCGAGCCGGCAAAATCCCTCTTCCAGTTTCCATGTCCCGGGCAGCTGTCGAAGGCGGGGTGGCGCAGTCTCGCTATCTCCGGTTGCTGCTCCAGCCAGCGCGCAACCGCGAGCGTGCTCCTCTCGAGTTGATCCAGCCTGACGGCAAGCGTTTGCAATCCTCGTATCGCCAGGCTGCAATCGTCTGGCGAGGCGCCCATCCCGAGCAATTGACGGGCATCCCCCAGCGCTTGATAGTGACCATGATCTCGGGTGGTAACGGACCCCAGCAGTACGTCACTGTGGCCGCCTATGTATTTGGTGAGCGCCTGCATGGCCACGTCGACGCCGGCGGAGAAAGCGTCGAAGAGAACTCCGGCCGCATAGGTATTGTCCAACGCCGTCACGACGCCAGCCTGACGCGCAGCCTTGGATATGGCCCCAATATCCTGCACTTCCATCGTGACCGATCCTGGGCTCTCACACCAGATCAGTTGGGTTGTCGGCCGCAACAGATGCCGAATGTCCGCCCCGACCAACGGATCGTAATACTCGGTCTCGACTCCGAGTCGTGAGAGCAAACGCTCGGCAAGCGCTCGGCTGGGTCCATATACACTGTCGGGCACGAGCACATGACCCCCGGCGCGGGCAAAGGTCAGATAGATCAGGGCGATCGCAGCTTGCCCACCGGGCGTTATGAAACAGTAATGAGCGCCCTCGAGGTCAGCGATTCGCGCGGCCAGCTCGAACGAAGTTGGAGTACCGTAAAGACCGTAGGAATACCGGACATGCTCCTGATCCCAATGGTCCGTGACGTCTGCGGCGCTGGTAAACAGCGTCGTCGAGCCCCGGTACGTCGGCGTAGCCAGTGACCGAAAGCCCTCGGGCGCCGTCGCTTGCGAGTGGATCAGTTTGGAACGCCAGTCCAGCGGCACAGCTTCCTCCTCAGATTGGGTATGCGCGTCGCCCGGTCGCCGATGCAATCAAGATTTCGCTTGAGGCAGCAGCCTGCTGGCGGCATGGCCGAGACGCCACGCGCGGCGGCATTGCTCGAGATCACGGTGTCCTTATCAAGCTGCAGTCAAGAGAAGTGATGCGGGGACGATGGCGCGCATCCTTCATGAAGGGATGGTGTTGATTGAGTTGGCTTCACTGGGCGAGAGGAGGGGGATTCCAGCCTACCCTCCCTTCTGATAAGTCCCGATAAGCTGCGCCTCCGCAAGCACGTGTCCTTTCAGGGCATCTAGAAGTTGGGCTTTGGTCGGACGATCGAGACCGGACAATACCGTGTCGACTGCGTAGAGCTTGTGAAAATATCGATGTCTGCCGATCGGTGGGCAGGGACCGCCGTATCCGGTACGCCTCCAGTCATTGAGCCCCTGCGCTGCTCCCGCTGGCATGCCGCGCTTTGCCGCGTCTTCCGGCAGACTCTGTGCATCCGCCGGTATGTTCTGGATGACCCAGTGCACCCACGTCATCTTCGGTGCATGCGGATCCGGTGCATCGGGGTCGTCGACGATGAGCGCGAAAGTCTTTGTGCCTTGCGGGGCCGCTGACCAATTCAGCGGAGGTGAGATATCGGCACCCTCACAAGTGTATTGTTTCGGGATGGCACCGTTGTTGGCAAACGCAGGCGACGTCAGGACAAGCGCCATGGCCACAATCTCCACGCCACAGACTACACGCCTCGAGCGACTCCGGTAAACTCTCGCGGCCGGCCAGGCGCCGGCGTTGGTTGTTCCTGTCGAGGTCGCGCTCGAGCGGACTGCAGTCGTCGTCCCCTTGGGGCGCCACCGCGAGCCGCGCGACCGGAGTCGGCCGCTTGAGCGCGCGCACTGAATCGGCGTCATTGACCTTGCGAGCATGTGGCGGCAGCCTCGCAAGCTCGCGACGGGTGAGCCATGGCAGAACAGACAGCGTCCGCGACCTGGGAGGAGTTCGAGCGGATCGGGCTGCGAGCCGGAACCATCCGCAAAGTGGAGCGGTTCCCCGAGGCTCGCAAACCAGCCTACAAGGTGTGGGTTGACTTCGGGCCCTTCGGCGTCAGACAGTCGAGCGCGCAGATCACCGTGCTCTATAGCCCGGAGGAGCTCATCGGGCGGCAGGTGATCTGCGCCACCGGACTCGGGTCGAAACGTGTCGCCGGATTCAAGTCCGAGATCCTGATCACCGGATTTGCGCGCGAGGATGGCGCCATCGTGCTCGCGAGGCCTGAGCGCGCAGTGCCCGACGGCAGCGCACTGGGCTGAGGGATGCCTGGTGATGCGCGCCGTGATCGGCCGCCACTGGATTGGTGCACGCGCGATCTGCAACGCTGTTCTCAATCCGCGTCACCGAGCGCGCCGGGTTTTCCTGCCAGCGCGCGCCGGCCTTCCATCGCCTGCCAGAGCAGCAATATCGGCGCTCCGACCGCGATGTCGCGCGCCCTTTTCAGCACGGATACCGCAAGCCCGAATTCCGCCCCGACACCGAACAGCGGCGCGAGAACCGCGTACGCGGCCTCCTGCACCCCCAGCGCATTGGGGATGAAGGCGGCGGCGCTGCGTGCCGCGTAGACGAGGCTCTCGATCGCCATCACCGCTGCGAGGTCGACACGCGCTCCGATCAGGCGAAAGGCGATCCAGGCCCCGATCGCGCTCGCCATCCAACCGGCAAGATGAAGCGCCGCGGAAAGGCCGAGGCGCGCCGGGGCGCGATAGATCGCGTCGAGCCTGGCGGCCACCGCTGCGGTGGGCGCGACAGCGCCAGGCACGAGACGCGCCACGAGCCTGCCGGTCATCCTGTGGCCGTAGCGCTGCAAAGCGACAAACAGTCCGCCGGCGAGCGCGGCCAGCACCAGGCCGATCACGCAGGCTGTTGTCAGCGACACCGCGCGAGAGGTCTGCGGGGCGCGTGTGCTCAGGAGCACGATGCCGAACGCAATATAGGCGATCTGCGCCATCATCTCGGTGGTGACATCGACTATCATCGAGGCGAAGGCGAGGGGCGGCGCCACGCCGTGCAGGATCGCGGCGCGCGTGCCCAGCACGATTCCGCCGAGCTGGGAAAACGGCAGCACTTCCGCGGCCGCATCCCGCACCATTCGCGCCCAGACGAAAACCCACAGTCTCCTCGGGGAGGGGTCGGGCGGCAGGACGTACCAGGCGGCTCCGAGGATGAGGAACAGCCCGAGAGCGTAGAGGCACAGGATCGCGAAACCGCTCCATCCGACCGTGACGGCAGCCGAGAGTACGGCATCCAGGCCCGCATGCGTTACGAGGTAGAGGGCGAGAGCGAGTCCCGCGGCTGCGATGATGAGGATGCGCAGTTTCATGCGACGGAAGCGATACGCGCCAGAGGCGTTGGCCTAGGATCGCATGAAGCGGCGCACCCATCGCGCCAGGGCCGGGACGGCGAAGGGTCGCAGCAAGCGGGGATCGTAGGGGCTCATGCGCCGCCTGTTTTCGGCCAGGCAGAGGTCGATCAGCCCGGCGACATCGATGTCATCGCCGAGGGATTTCGCCCCGCTCATGGTGAAATTGTTGTCCTGTACGCCGCTGCCCACATCGCGGGCGATGCCGATGCGCTCCCAGATGAGTAACAGCCACACGGCCAACACCTTCAGCTCGAAGAACGGTCGGCGCCAGAGCGGCATGGTGCGGCGATGCCACGCAGCCCAGTTGACGAAGAACAGGATGTGACGGGCTTCCTCCTGGATGACGGGCTCGAACGTGTCGACGAGCGCTTGCGGAAAGAATGCGGAGCGCTTGGCCGATTCGAACAGGCCGAAGGCGAAGAAGCTATCGATGCACTCGCTGTAACCGGTCACCATGAAGGCCCATTCCGGGTCGCCCTGCACCACGTAGTGCGGCTCGGGCGCGAGCGCGATGCCGTAGGCCGCGACGAGATTGGAGAGCACGTGTTTGTGGCGGCCCTCCTCGAAGGCGTTGAGCTCGATCGCTGTGCGCAACAGGGGATCGGAAGTGACCGCGGCAAAGGAGGCGACATTGAGCCGCGCCCGCCCTTCGGTCTGCACGGCGATATCCCAGATGGGCAGGCTCACGAGGCGATCGCGCGCCTGCGAATCGAGCTCGGGCCAATCGATCACC
>VBNH01000020.1 GCA_005878095.1 Gammaproteobacteria bacterium
CTTCATAGGCGAGCCAGCTTTGCTCCAGAGGCCCGCGCGCGCGCTGGGCGCGTATGAACGGCATGGCATCGTGGGGCCTGCCACGCGACAACAGGATCGAAACTAGATTCTCGATGACCCCGGAATCACGGGGTAGAGCGCTGGTCGCTTCCATGGCCTCTGTTTCCGCTTCCGGCAAGCGTCCGACTTCGCGCAGCACCTGCGACAGCAGGAAGCGCAATTGGGGTACGGGACCGAGTCGTTTCAGCGCCTCTGCGAGTCGCTCCTCGGCGCGATCGTATTGGCCCGCACGCACCAGCACGGTGGCGAGCAGCCCCTGCATCTGCACATCGTCGCGATCGGCAGCGACCGCGGCGGAAATCCCGCGGGCGAAATCCGCATCGGCCCGCATGTACCGCAGGCGTGCCAGGTTCAGCTGCGCGTCGCAATGTCGCGGCCGAAGCGAGACCGCCTCGGCAAACGCCTGCTCGGCCTCCTCCAGGCGGTAGAGCAGCGTCAGAGCCTTGCCGCGGTTGAATGCCAGTTCGAAGCCTCCGGCGCCCAGAGAGCGCGAGCGCTCAAGAGCCACCAGCGATTCCTCGGCCCTGTCCATGCGCGCCAGCACGGATCCCAGATTGTGGTAGGCGAGGCCGTAGGTGGGATTGATCTGCACGGCGCGGCGATAAGCGGCCTCGCAATCCGGCAGCCGGTTCTGTTTGTCCAGAATGAACCCGAGCGCGGACCAGGCTTCCGCATCACCGGCGTCGGTGTCGATCAGTGCCCGGCATTCAGCCTCGGCCTCGGTGAGTCGCCCGCGGTCGCTCAACGTGAGCGCCAGACTGTGCCGCGCCGAACGTTCCGCGGGAGCCAGCCGCAGCACGTTGCGATACTCCGCTTCGGCTTCCGGCAGGCGTCCGCTGCGCCGCAGATGATTGGCGAGATTGACTCGCAGCCTCGCATCGCGCGGCTCGAGCTCGATGCTGTGGCGGATCAGCCGCTCGCCCCCCTCGGTATCCCCGCCGCGCACGCGAATCAATCCGAGCAGATGGGTGGCGGCGGAATGGTTGGGTACCGTCGCCAGCAAGGTTCTGCAGGCGGACTCGGCCTGCGACAATTTCCCCTCGTTCAGCAGCGCGGTGATCCGCGTCAACTGGATCGCCGCATCAGCCGCATCAGAGGAGGAGTGCACCGCGGCACTCTAATGCACCTCACGGCGCATTGCATTGTCAGGGCCCCGGGGCCGGCGCCCCGTCGAGTGCCGCGATCGTGGCCGCCGACGGTGCTCGCGCCGCACGCAGCCGCGCGCTCACTGCTTCCGTCTTGCCCATGACCCGCAGCAGGTTTGCGCCCGCGACCTTCGCCAGCTCCGTATCGCTCCAGCCGCGGCGGGCGAGCTCCTCGAGCAGCGCCGGAAATTTGTCGACCGCCTCGAGCCCCACGGGCGCTTCCGGGATGCCGTCGAAGTCTGAGCCTATACCGACGTGATCGACGCCCGCGACTTTACGGATGTGCTCGATGTGATCGGCCACGTCGCCGATCGTGGCCCGCGGTTTCGGGTGCGCCTGCTCCCAGGAGCTCAATGCAGTTGCGATGCGTTCGGGCTGCCCGATGTACAGGCCGCCGAACGGCGGACTGCTGTCACGCGCCCGTTCCGCGGCGCGATCCGCATCCCAGCGCCGCCGCGCCTCCGAGACGTAGCCGGGGGCGAAGTTGACCATGACCACGCCGCCGTTCTTCGCCACGAGCTGCAGCACGTCATCCGGCACGTCGCGCGGGTGATCGACCAGCGCACGCGCCGAGGAGTGCGAAAAGATCACCGGCGCCTCGGTCACGCCGAGCGCCGCGCGCATGGTGTCGGCCGAGACGTGGGCGAGATCCACGAGCATGCCGAGGCGGTTCATTTCCCGCACCACCTCGCGCCCGAAGGGCGTGAGCCCGTGGTGCGTGGGCGTATCGGTGGCGGAATCCGCCCAGTCGGTGTTGGCGGAATGCGTGAGCGTCATGTAGCGCGCGCCATCCTCGTAATAGGCGCGCAGCACCGCGAGCGAGTTGTTGATCTGGTGACCGCCCTCGACGCCGATCAGCGCGGCGATGCGCCGTGCCTTGTGCAGCCGGACGATGTCCGCCGCCGTGTACGCCATGGCGAGCTCCGCCGGATAGCGTGCGCACAGCGCCTTGACCAGGTCGATCTGCTCGAGCGTCATCTGCACCGCCTGCGCGCCCTTGAGGTCCACCGGGATCCACACCGACCAGAATTGCGCCCCGACATGGCCGACCCGCAAGCGGGGAATGTCGGTCATGAGTTGCGCGCCATCGGGCGGGGCCGGCAGCGCGGCGGTGGAGGCGCTCAGGTCGATCCGGGTGAGATCACCCCCGAAGCGCGCGCGGATCTCCCAGGGCAGATCGTTGTGCCCGTCGATGAGCGGCGTCTGCGCGAGAACCCGCTCGACGCGCTCGGCGTCGGTCGCGGCGCGTGCGGTGGGCGGCGCGGCGAGCAGCAGCGCGAGCGGCCAGGCCGCGATGAGGCCGGCGCGGACGCCTGAGCACGCCGTGCCCCTCGCCGGCCCACGGCCGATCATGAAGCCGAGGGCGGCGAGCATGAGCGCGTCCACTCCTGTGGCTTTGCGCCCGGGTTGTGCCAGCCGCACGGACCCCTGAGCAGCCCCTCCGCCTGCTGCGGTCCCCAGCTGCCCGGGATGTACTCCACGGGCGGCGCGCCGGCATTCAGCACCTGATCGACGATCGCCCAGGCGGCTTCCACCTCGTCCTCGCGCGCAAAGTGCGAGGTGTCGCCGATGAGCGCGGCGCTGATGAGAACCTCGTAGGCGTCCATGTCATCCCCCTGCTGCTGCGCGACGAACAGCTCCACCGGGCGTCCGGTCATGGCCGGCCCGGGTTTCTTGGTGTGGGCGCCGAGCGCGATCGCGACGTCGGGGCCGACGCGAAAGCGCAGGTGATTGGGCTGCTCGGGACCCAGGTCGCCGAACACATTGACGGGCGGGGGCCCCAGGTCCACGACCACCTCGGTAGCCGTCACCGGCAGGCACTTGCCGGCGCGCAGGTAGAAGGGCACGCCGCTCCAGCGCCAGGAGTCGATCTGCAGCGCCAGTGCGGCGTAAGTCTCGACCGGCGAATCGGCGGCCACACCGGGCTCGCTGCGGTAGCCGGCGAACTGTCCGCGCACCAGTTGCGCGGGCATCACCGGGCGCACCGCTTTCAGCACCTTCACCTTCTCATCGCGCAGCGCCTCCCCCTCGGTGTTGACCGGCGGCTCCATGGTGAGCAGCGCCATGATCTGCAGCAGGTGGTTCTGGATGACGTCGCGCACCGCGCCGGTTTCCTCGTAGAAGCGGCCGCGCCCGGCGACCCCGATCCTCTCGGCCATGGTGATCTGCACGCTGGCGACGAAGTTGCGGTTCCACACCGGCTCGAGAAAGGAGTTGGCGAAGCGGAAGTACAGGATGTTCTGCACCGCCTCCTTGCCGAGGTAATGGTCGATGCGAAAGATGCTGGCTTCCGGAAAATGCGTGTGCAGTGTGCGGTTGAGCGCGCGCGCGGAAGCGAGGTCGCGCCCGAAGGGCTTCTCGACCACCACGCGCGCGCCCTGCGCACTGCCGGAGCCGCTCAGGTGCTCGATGACCACCGGGAACATGCTGGCGGGTACGGCGAGATAGTGCAGCGGCCGCTGCGCCTCGCCGAGCGCCTGGCGCAGCGCATCGAACGTGGCGCGCTCGTGGTACTCGCCGTCCACGTAGCGCAGCAGGCCCGTGAGGCGCGCCACCACCGTCTCGTCGGCCGCCGGCACGAAGGCCTTCAGGCTCTCGCGCACGCGCGCCGCGAGCCGCGCGGCTGTCCAGCCCTGGCGCGCGACGCCGATCACCGGCACGGTGAGCAGGCCGCGGCGCACGAGCTGGTAGAGCGCCGGGTAGATCTTGCGATAGCACAGGTCGCCCGTGGCCCCGAACAGCACCACGGCATCGCAGTCACGGCGTTCCATGGTTTCCCCCGCGCCTTCAGGAGGACTGCTCGGCGTGACCTCCGAACCCGAGGCGCATCGCCGACAGGACCTTGTTGGCGAACTCGGCCTGCCCGCGCGACTCGAAGCGCGCATACAGTGCCGCGCTCAGCACCGGGGCAGGCACGCCGGTTTCGACCGCCGCCTCCACGGTCCAGCGCCCCTCCCCCGAGTCCGCCACGTGCCCGCCGAACCCGGTGAGCTTGCCGTCCTGCGCCAGGGCGGCCGCGGTGAGATCGAGGAGGCGCGAGGCGATGATGCTGCCGTGGCGCCACAGTTCCGCGATGGCGGCCAGGTCGAGCCGGTACTCGAAGAAGCGCGGGTTCGCGAGCGGCGCGGTCTCGGCATCGGCCGCCGCGGTGCGCAGGCCGGCATCCGCGTGGGCCAGAATGTTCAGGCCTTCAGCGTACGCGGCCATCAGTCCGTACTCGATGCCGTTGTGGATCATTTTCACGAAGTGGCCCGCGCCATGCGGGCCGCAGTGCAGGTAGCCGAGCGCGGCCGCCGCGGCACTCGCGGCCCGGCCAGCGGCGGGGCCGGTGGCGGCGTTGCCCACCGGGGCGGACGGCATCCTGCCACCCGGCGCGAGCGTCGCCAGCGCCGGCTCGAGCAGCGCGACCGCGGACGGCTCGCCGCCGATCATCAGGCAGAAGCCCTGCTCGAAGCCGAGCACGCCGCCGCTCGTGCCGACATCGAGGTAGTGAACGCCCGCCGCCTCGAGCTCCCCGGCGCGGCGGATGTCGTCGTGATAGTTGGAATTGCCCCCGTCGACGAGGACATCGCCCGCGGCAAGGAGCGGCCGCAGCTCGGCAATCACCGCATCCACGATCGCAGCCGGCACCATGATCCACACGGCCCGCGGGGCCGGAAGCAGCCGCACCAGCTCCGCGAGCGAGCGCGCCGAGCGCGCGCCGTACGCCGCCGCCGCCCGCACCGCCTCGGCCTTCGGATCGTAAGCCACGCACTCGTGGCCACCCTGCAGCAGGCGCCGCACCATGCCGGCGCCCATGCGCCCGAGCCCGATCATCCCTATGCGCATTGTCGACTCCTTGAGCGAACGGCGCGGCACGCACCCTTGCGGCAACGGGCCATGTCAGTTCGGCACCCGCCGGATCTGCGCGCCGAGCTGCGCCAGCTTCTCCTCGATCGCCTCGTAGCCGCGATCGATGTGGTAGATGCGCTCGACGTCGGTACGCCCCTCGGCGATGAGTCCGGCGAGCACCAGGCTCGCCGAGGCGCGCAGATCGGTCGCCATCACCGGAGCGGCGGTGAGCTTCTCCACGCCGTGAATGATGGCGGTGTTGCCTTCCAGGCGAATCTCCGCTCCCAGGCGTCGCATCTCCAGCATGTGCATGAAGCGGTTCTCGAAGATCGTCTCGGTGATGGTGCCGACACCGGAAGCCACCGTGTTGAGCGCGGCGAACTGCGCCTGCATGTCGGTCGGGAACGCGGGGTACGGGGCGGTGCGCACGTCGACCGCCTTAAGCCGCCGCCCGCGCATGTCCACCTCGACCCAGTTCTCGCCCACGCCCACCCGGGCGCCCGCCTCCTCGAGCTTGGCCAGCACCGCATCCAGGTGCTCGGGGCGCGTGCTCTTGATGCGCACGTGACCGCGGGTGATCGCGCCCGCCACCAGATAGGTGCCGCTCTCGATGCGATCCGGCAGCACCTCGTAAGTCGTGCCGCGCAGCCGCTTCACGCCCCGCACCACGATCTTGTCGCTGCCCGCGCCGCGGATGTCGGCGCCCATCGCGATGAGGAAGTTGG
>VBNH01000021.1 GCA_005878095.1 Gammaproteobacteria bacterium
TAATGCGCGCCATGGCGACGCTCGAACCAGGCGCAGCCGCGGGCGCGGACCGCCGTGTGGCAGTGCCCGATGCCGCGGCCCTCCTGAGCCTGAAATTCTGCGGCATGGATTTCGCCTCCCCGATCGTGCTGCTCTCCGGCTGCGTGGGCTTCGGCGAGGAGTACACCCGCATCGAGGGCTTCTCCAACCGGGACGCGGGCGCGGTGGTCCTCAAGGGCACGACCGGTGAGCCGCGTCTGGGCAATCCGCCGCATCGGGTGTACGAGACCCCGGCGGGCATGCTGAATGCGATCGGCCTGCAGAACCCGGGAGTCGAGCAGGTGGTGCGCGGGATCCTGCCGCAGCTGGATTTCACCGAAACACGCTTCATCGCCAACGTGTCCGGCTCGACGATCGAGGAGTACGTCGAGGTGACGCGCCGCTTCGACGAGTCCCCGATCGATGCCATCGAGATCAACATCTCCTGCCCGAACGTCAAGCAGGGTGGCGTCGCCTTCGGCAACTACCCCGAGATGTCCGCGCAGGTGGTGGCGGCGTGTCGCCGCGTGACGAAAAAGCCCCTCATCACCAAGCTGTCGCCCAACCAGACCGACATCCGCGAGAACGCGCGCCGCTGCATCGAGGCGGGCTCCGATGCGCTGTCGGTGATCAACACCATCATGGGCATGGCCATCGACGTGCACTCGCGCCGCCCGGTGATCGGCAACCTGCAGGGGGGCCTCTCGGGACCGGCGATCAAGCCGATCGCGTTGCTCAAGGTGCATCAGGTGTACGAGGTGGCGCGCCCCCACGGTGTCCCCATCATCGGGCAGGGCGGCATCACCACCGGCAACGATGCCCTGGAGTTCATCATCGCCGGCGCCTCCGCGGTAGGCATCGGCACGGCGCTGTTCTACGACCCGATGGTCTGCAAGACGATCAACGCGGGAATCGCCCGCTACCTGCGCGGACAGGGCTTCGGCAACGTGACCGAGCTCGTCGGCACGCTGCGCACAGCGGCCGACACCCAGGACTGCGCGCTCTCGGGCTGAGGGGCTACAGCAGCCGCTGCTGGCCGCCGGCCTCCGGCGTCGGGGACGGTGGGCCGTAGAGCCGCACGCCGGTCGGGACCGCCGCGGCGAAACTCACTTCCAGGGCGCGGAAGCGCTCGAGGATGCGCAGATTGATGCGCTGCTGGGCGTCGGCGTAGAGGTTGAAGTCGGGGTTGGCGAGGACGTAGACGATCTCGAACTGCAGCGCGCGCTCGCCGCAGCTGAGCAGGTGACAGCGCTCGAAGCGCGCGTCGGGCGTCGCCTCGATGATCTCGCGCACCGCGCGCGGCACGGCCGCGAGCGTCGCCACCGGCGTGTCGTAATCCACCGCGAGCTGGAACAGCGCGCGCCGCTCGCGCATGCGGCCGAAGTTCCGCACGCGCGCCTTGAGCAGTTCGACGTTGGAGATGATGATCTGCTCGCCCGAGAGGCTGCGCAGGCGCGTACTCTTCACGCCGATGTGCTCGACGGTGCCCGAGGAGGCGTCGACGGCCAGGAAGTCGCCGAGCCCGAAGGGCCTGTCGAGGGCGATGGAGACCGAGGCCAGCAGATCCGCCAGCACGGTCTGCACGGCGAGCGCGAGTGCGATGCCGCCGATGCCCAGCCCCGCCAGCAGCGGCTCGATCTTCACGCCGAGATTGCCGAGCGCCATCAGCAGCGCGAGTCCCCAGATCACCAGGGAGGCGGCGAACAGGATCACTTCCATCGAGCTCTTGAGCAGCGTGTCCGGCCCGCTGGAGCGCTGGCGGCGCAGGTCGATGGCGTAGCGCACGGCCGCCATCGCCCACATCGCCGCCTGCATCCAGAACAGCAGCACGAGTGCGATCGTCAGCCAGCGCTCGAGGCGCGGCGCCAACGTGAGATGGCGCGAGCCCAGCCACACCGCCACCGCCCACAGGAACGAGCGGCTGGTGCGCTCGATGAGCAGTGCCGTGAGGTCGATGGCGAAATGGACCCGCGGCGGCCCGTGACTGATCAGCCGGCGGCGGCGCGCGCTGATGAAGCCGGTGATCACGGGCAGCAGCGTGAAGGTGACGAGGAAGGTGACGAGCGCGAGCGTCCAGGCGCCGAGCTCGTTGCCCAGGAACTGGAGGTGCCAGAGCTCACGCCAGCCCGCCATCCGGTCACTCCTGCAGGTCCACGGCTGGCCGCGAACCTTAGCGCGGTTCCGCGGCCTGCGACTATTCTTCTATTCTTTGCCCGCCTCGGCACCGCTCATGCCGAGGTCCTTCAGCTTGCGGGTGAGGGTGTTGCGCCCCCACCCGAGCAGCCGCGCAGCCTCCTGCCGATGGCCCTGCGTGCGCTTGAGGGCCGCGCGGATGAGCACGCGTTCGAACTGTGGCTGCGCGGTATCCAGCAGCGGGGCCTGACCCGCGAGCGCGTGCCGCTCAGCCCAGCGCTCCAGCGCCGTGGCCCAGTCCGCCTGCGCGGGCGCTTGCGCGGGCACGGCGGCGAGCTCCGGCGGCAGGTCGGCGAGGTGCACTTCGCTCCCCGGGGCCAGCACCGACAGCCGCCGGCACAGGTTCACGAGCTCGCGCACGTTGCCGGGCCAATCGTAGGCGGCAAGGCGCGCGAGGGTGTCGGCGGCGAGGGACTTCGCGTCCACGCCCAGCTCGTGGGCGCTCACCACCAGGTAGTGGGCCAGCAGGTCCGGGATGTCCTCGGCGCGGGCGCGCAGTGGCGGCAGCTCGATGCGAATGACGTTCAGGCGGTGATACAGGTCCTCGCGGAACAGGCCGCGCGTCACCCGCTCCTGCAGGTTCTGGTGGCTCGCGGCGATGACGCGCACGTCGACGCGGATCGGAGTCTGGCCCCCGACGCGGTAGAACTCGCCCTCGGCGAGCACCCGCAGCAGGCGGGTCTGCAGCGGCGGCGACATGTCGCTGATCTCGTCCAGGAACAGCGTGCCGCCGTCGGCCTGCTCGAAGCGCCCGCGGCGTTGCGTGTCCGCCCCGGTGAAGGCGCCGCGCTCGTGCCCAAACAGCTCCGACTCGAGCAGATCCGCCGGAATCGCCGCGGTGTTGAGCGCGATGAAGGGTCGGGTGGCGCGCGGGCTGTGCTCGTGCAGCGCGCGGGCGACGAGCTCCTTGCCGGTGCCGGACTCCCCGGTGATGAGCACCGTGACGCTCGAGCGCGCCAGGCGTCCGATGGCGCGAAACACCTGTTGCATCGCCGGCGCCCGCCCGAGCAGCTCCGGCATGCGCGGCACGCCGGCGAGCTCGCCGCCGGGCGGCTGGCCGGCGCGGGCGGCGCGCCGCACCAGGGCGACCGCTTGGTCGATGTCGAAGGGCTTGGGCAGGTACTCGAACGCGCCGCCCTCGTAGGCGGACACCGCGTTGCCCAGATCCGAGTGCGCCGTCATGACGATGACCGGCAGCGCCGGGCGCGCGTCGCGGATGCGGCGCAGCAGCTCCAGCCCCGAGGCGCCCGGCATGCGGATGTCGGTGATCAGTACGTCCGGGGATTCGCGCCGCAGGGCATCCAGCGCCGGCTCCGCCGCCTCGAACGCCCGCGGCATCATGCCGTCGCTGCGCAGCGCGCGCTCCAGCACCCAACGAATGGAGGCGTCGTCATCGACCAGCCAGACCCGCAGTGCAGTACCGCTCATGTGTCCTCTCCCAGGGGCAGCAACAGCGTGAACACCGTGCGTCCCGGCTCGCTCTCGAATTCGATGATGCCGCCGTTGCGGGTCACCAGGTCCTGGGCGACCGCCAGCCCCAGGCCCGTGCCGTTGGCGCGTCCGGTCATCAGCGGATAGAAAATCAAGGAGCGCAGGTGCGCGGGCACGCCGGGACCTGAGTCCTCGACCTGCACGCTCGCCACCAGGCGGTGCAAAGCGGAGCCGATGCTGACGTTGGAGCGCGCGCGGGTGCGCAGCACGATGCGCCCCAGGTGCCCCTGCGCCTGCAGGGCGTTGCGGGCCACGTTGAGCAGTGCCTGGATGAGCTGGTGACGATCGAGCATCGCGTTCGGCAGGCTCGGGTCGTAGTCGCGCTCGATCACGATCCCGACCGGGGCTTCGGCGCGCAGCAGGTGATAGACGTGCTCGCAGATCTCGTGCACGTTGAGCTCGCTCCTGCTCGGCGCGCGGCTCGGGCCCGCCATGGAGTCGACCAGCGCAGTGAGGCGGTCGGCTTCCGCGATGATGACCTGCGTGTATTCCCTGAGCGCCGCCCCCGGCAGCTCGCGCTCCAGCAGCTGCGCCGCGCCGCGCAGCCCGCCGAGCGGGTTTTTGATCTCGTGAGCCAGCTGCTGCACCATCAGGCGGCTGCCGTCGAGGCGCGCCAGCAGGTCGTTCTCGCGCGTGATGCGCTGGCGCTGCGTGGTGTCGGCGAGCTCGAGCAGCAAATGAGTGCCGGTGAGGCCGGTGAGCGGGGTGATGGTGACATCGAGCGTGCGCACTTCGCGCGGCGCGCCCGCGGGCCGCACGGCAAGCTCACGGTCGGTGATGCCCTCGCCGGTCTGCAGCGCGCGCTTGAGGATGCGGCACAAGCCTTCCGCGTCGTGGAGAAAATCGGCGAACGGGCGGCCGCGTGCCGTGTTGAGGCTGAAGGCGAGCAGGTCCTGGGCGGCGACGTTGGCGTACACCGGACACAGCTGCGCATCGAGCATGATGATGCCCGTGGACAGAGCATCGAGCAGGTCCGCCGGATCGAAGTGTGCGAGCGCAGACGGGCTGGCACGCTCAACGGCCATGGCGCCGCCGTGCCGCGCGCCGCGCCGCGGCCACCGCGGGTGAGCGGCTCAGTGGTGCAGGCGGTTGGCGGGGCCCAGAATCGAGGGCTGGTGCACGTTGTAGGTCACGCCCGAGGTCTGGCACATCAGCGAGCCGGCGCCATCGCGCACCACCGCCTGCAGGGTGTGCGTGCCGCGATCGAGCGGGGTGAGGGTGAACTCGCTCCCCGTGGCCACACCGCCGTTGAGCGGCTGCCCGTCGAGCATGAGGAAGATCTGGTCTCCGGGCCGCAGGGCCGGATCGGTGCGCACGACGATGCTGAGCGAGTCGACGTTGCTGAAGGTCTGGTCGTCCGTCGGCTGCGCGATCGCACAGCCCTGGTACGGCTGCGGCTGCGCCGGCGGCACGGCCGGTCCGCCGGGCGCGGCGGGTATCTCGCCCGCCTTGTAGGTCTGCGCCGCCGGCACGCTCACTATCTGCGCGTTCGGATGCGGCTGGTCGCTGTAGTGAACCACGCCCTTCTCGTCGACCCACTTGTACACCGTGGCGGCCAGCGCCAGCGAACACGCGAGCGACATTAAGGTAAAGAGGTGCCTGCGCATGGCAGGGGAGCATAGCCTGCGGCGGCGCCGGCGACAAAAGCGGGTAGCAGCGCCCAGTGAACGCCGCTCCCCGCGCCCCTCTCCCCTGCGCGCCGGCACGCCTGCCGCAGCCGGACGTGACGCTCGCGAGCGAGGAATGCTGTCGTCTCATGAGGCATCAGCAGCTGTAGTACAGCTCCAGCTCCACCGGGTGCGTCGACATGCGGAACTTAGTGACCTCCTGGACCTTGAGGCTCGTGTACGCGTCGATGACGTCGTTGGTGAACACGCCACCGCGGGTGAGGAACTCCCGATCCCGGTCCAGGTGCTCGAGCG
>VBNH01000110.1 GCA_005878095.1 Gammaproteobacteria bacterium
AACGCATGCCGCCGATGCGGCCAATCCAACCCCAGTCATGAGTGTCTTGAGTGTCCGCACAACGCCTCCCTGAGCACGCAGCGACTTGGCGCTCGCTCGGTTGACCGAAGTCAAGCCTACGTGGTTCCCGCGCGCGTTTCACGTGGGGAAAACCTTGCCGCCTCCATTCGGCGGCAGCTTATTGCTCGGCTCCAGGCAAAGAAAGATCAATGAGGTGCCGACCGGCGCAAGCGCGAAGGCCGTGCAGCGTTTCCCGCTGGGGTTCGGGGAAACTCTAACTGACGCGTCAGCTTGACCACGCTGCTTTTCGTATTTGCCGGCCGGGGTCGCGCTGGCCCCGAGGCGCTGCCGACGGGTATTTCGAAAAGCAGGCGGTCCGACGAGAATAACGCCTCAGCTGTCGAGCAACGCGAGGCGAGAGGGTGCCTACGTCAGCGCTCGAAAACGCTGCCGCTCCGGACGCAGCGGATGCGTTCCAGATGGGCTTGGCGGCGGAGTCGCCCTATCGGCGCATCGTCTGGGCCGGTGCCGCCTCAGCCGGCGTGCATCTGCTGGTCTTCCTGACGATCGGCGTGGCGAGCGTCGAATCGACGAGGCCGAGCTCGGCGCCCGAGCTTCGAGTGTACGTCGAGTCGCAGGACCGCGGGCGCGAGGATGAGCACGACCGGGCCGGACCGGTTGAAGCGCCCGCCGCACCGACTACCGACTCGCGTGAAGAGTTGCTCTCTGCCGCGGCACCGAGTCGATCCCGCGTCGTAGGCTCGCGGCCGCGGACGGTGGCGCCGCCTGCGCCGCCTGCGCTGCCTGCACCGGTCACGCCGAGTGAGGCCAGCCCCGGTAACGTCCCGTCCGGGAGCGCTTCCCCGTCCGGGGAAGCGGCTGTCCTGACCACCACTGCGCCCAGCGACAGCGAAGCCCCGGTATCGGTCGCTCCGGTCACGCCGGTGGCCTCGGTCGCGCCAGTCGCTCCGGTCACGCCGGTCGCCTCGGTCACACCGGTGACGCCAGTCGCTCCGGTGGCGCCGGTGGCGCCGCCGGCCGGTATCGACATACCGGCGGTCCAGCGATCCCTCCTGACCCGCTGGGTCATGCAGGCGGCGGAGAAGCTGCGGGACCTAAGTCTCAGGCAAGCGCGGCTCTCGTTGATGCATGAGGGCCGGCAATACGTCGCCTTGCTGGAGAGGCAGCCTGCGGCCGACAGCATGGACCTCGAGCGCATGACCGTTGAGATCACCACCGAAGAGAAGGGCAGGCGCCTGCGCACGCAATTCGAGATGAAGCGCCTGGCGTTTTCCCACTTTGCGCAGCTCGTCGACCGGCAGGACCCGGAAGTGCAGTTCCACGATGATGAGATCGTGGGCCGCTTCCACAGCAATTTCCCGATTGAGGTCGGCTACGACCGGACCGTGGCGCCGCGATTCCTGAGTCTGGTCACCACCGCGGGAGCCGGATTCAGGCTCGGAACCGCGGAGGGCTACAGGCGGGAGGACGAAATCTTCCGCGGCGGCCTGGCAACGCGCGCGGGACGTATCCCGTTGCCCGGGACGTTCTCACTACCCGCCTCCGAGACGGGCGGCGGCGCCCCTGGCCGATCGTTCGCGCATGACACGCGCATTACCTTCTACCCCGACGGGAGCTACGGGTGGCGGGAGCTCGGTGTCGCCGGTCCCGAGCACAGGGAGCTCATGAGTACGCCGGCTTACATCGTCGCTGGGCCCGACGCCGCCCTGGCCGTGCACGGTACCGTCAACGGCAAGGTGTTGGTTTATTCGCCGGAGCGCATAATCATCGAAGGCAGTCTGATCTACGTACACGACCCGCGCCGCACGGCGGATGGCGGCGATTACCTTGGCCTTCTCTCCCGCAAGGACGTCGAGATTGCCCGACGGGGTGTGACCGGGCCCGGCGACCTCGAGATACAGGCCGCCGTGTACGCGCGACGCCGGTTTGTCGTCACCGACTACGATGCTCCGCGCGAGGGGACTCTGCTGATCTACGGCAGTCTCACCGCCGGATCGTTGTCGGCAACCGAGCCGCGCTATGCGACCCGGTACGAGTTCGACAAACGCTTCGAGTACGAGCGTCCACCGGGGTTCCCGATGACCGACCGTTACGAGATCGAGAGCTGGGATACGCAATGGCGGGAGGCCGGCGATGAGCCGTCCGGGGCGTCGGCGGCAGGCGCATCGCCCCCCAGCGGTTGAGGCAGGCGCCCCGCGGGTTCGCAGTTGATCCGATTGACTTCGGCGAGTGCCGCCGTATCGTGCGTAGCGAGAGTCGGCCGGGCAATCGCTGCCTTTGCCAGCAATGGCGCAGGTGGAGGAAAGTCCGGGCTCCGGCGGATCGGGTGCCAGGTAACGCCTGGGGGGCGTGAGCCCACGGAAAGTGCAACAGAGAGCAGACCGCCCAAGTCCCTCACGGGACCGGCAAGGGTGAAACGGTGCGGTAAGAGCGCACCGCGTCGGTGGCAACACGCGACGGCACGGTAAACCCCACCTGGAGCAAGGCCAAATAGGGAAGCCGCTTCCGCCCTCAAGGCGGACGCAGCGCTGATCCGCGCGCGCTTCCGGGTAGGCCGCTAGAGGTCCGCGGTGACGCGGACCCCAGAGGAATGATTGCCCTCGACAGAACCCGGCTTACAGGCCGACTCTTTACTTCATGCGCTGCACGCAGGATCTACGGGGTTCGCAGAGCGAACCGTTCATGAAGCTGTCGAAACGCCAGGAAATGCGCTAAAGGCCCGGCCGTGGTGCCCGTGTTGGACGGCTGACAGATTGAGGGTCGAAATGGTATAAGTGACCACATAGATGGTCAGTTGGAGCGATCATGACACGGGTCAAGCTGGCCGATGCCAAAACCCAGCTGAGTAGGCTCGTCGAGCGAGCCGCGGCGGGCGATCAAGTGTGCATCACGCGGCGTGGTAAGCCGATGGCGAAACTCACGGCGATGGATTCGCCGCGTAAGCGCATAGATCTGGGACGCCTGCGCGAACTCACGGCATCGATGCCAAGACAGAAGCAGAGCGCGGGCGATTTTGTCCGCGAAATGCGCGATGAGGATCGGTATTGATCCGATACGTCGATACGTCGCTCCTCGTTGCCGCTTTGACGAATGAGCACAGGACCGCGGCCGCGCAGGTTTGGCTGGCCAAGCAGCGTGCCGACACTCTCGCAATCAGCGACTGGGTCGTGACCGAGTTCTCATCGGCACTATCCATTAAGTTGCGAAGCCGGCAGATCGGGCTTGCCCATCGGGCAAGCGCACTGGCCGCGTTTGCCCGGCTGGTTGCCGACAGCTTCACCGTGTTACCTGTTCTCGGTGGGCACTTCCGCACCGCCAGCAAATTTGCCGATCAACATACCCTCGGCTTACGAGCTGGTGACGCGCTGCATCTGGCGATTGCGGGCGATCAGGGCGCGACACTTTGCAGTCTCGACAAGCGACTCGTGGATGCCGGCTCCGCAATCGGCGTCAAAACGCTCCTCCTTTGAGGATCGAGGAGAGGGACTCCGTGCGCAAGAAAAAAAACCGCACCACAGGGCCGGCGTTCCCTCATCGCACGTGAGAACGCCCGGTGCCTGGCCGCTCAGGGCGGCTCGGAGCGGACGCTCAAGCCGATTCGCCGCCGGCGCACGCGCATCGACCGGTGAGACCGGTGCCATCTGAGCGTGGCGGTGGCGGTGGCGGCACGGCCGTTACTTGACCACCTTCAGCTGCGGACGGCGCGCACCGCCCTCCTCCGCGGTCGTCGGCCGCGTCGGCGGCTCAGGTCCGAGGTCCTGCTCGGAGAACACCATCCCCTCGCCGGTCTCGCGCGCGTAGATGCCGAGCACCGCAGTCACCGGAAAGCGGACGTGGTGGATCACGCCGGCGAAGCGCGCGTCGAACTCCACCTCCTCGTTGCCGAGGCGCAGTTGCTGGGTGGCGCCCTCGCTCAGATTCAGCACGATCTTGCCGTCCTTGACGTAGGCACGCGGCACCTCCGCACCCTCCCGCCCCGCATCGATGATCACGTGCGGGGTGTTGCCGCACTCGGTGATCCATTGATGCATGGCGCGCAGCAGGTAGGGGCGCTTGGGCAACACCTTGTTATTCGTGGCGCTCACAGCCGCATCTCCTGCTCGCGCTCCGACAGGCCCTCGCGGAACGCCGGGCGCGAGAACACCAGCTGTGCATACTTCTCGATCGGCTGGGCCTGTGGCGGCAAATCGATCTCATAGTGAGGCAGCCGCCACAGCACCGGCGCAATGGTGGCATCGACCAGCGAGAACTCATCGGACAGGAAGTACGGCTTCACCTTGAACAGATCGGTGCTCTGCAGAATCGTATCGCGCAGGATCTTCTTCAGCTTGACGCTTTGTTTCTTATCCGGCTCCTGATCGATCTGGCGCGCGAGCGTGTACCAGTCGCGCTCGATGCGGTACAGCGCCAGCCGGAACTGCGCGCGGGTCACCGGATCGACCGGCATCAGGGGCGGATGCGGGAAGCGCTCGTCGAGATATTCGATGATGACGCGCGAGTCGTACAGCACCAGATCCCGGTCCACCAGCGTGGGCACGCTGTGGTAGGGGTTGAGATCGAGCAGGTCCTCCGGAAAGCGCCCGGCTTCGACGCTCACGATATCGATGCTGATGCCTTTTTCGGCCAGCACGATGCGCGTGCGATGACTCCACGGGTCATTGGGCGCGGAAAACAGTGTCATGATGGATCGTCTGCTCGACAAATTCCGCTCCCGCGACCCGTCCGTTGCCAGCGCCCGGCGCCGCCGGCGCCCAGGCGCGACGGTCAGTGCACGTCCTTCCAGTACTCGCGCTTCACCAGCCAGGCGAGCCAGGTGAACGCCAGCAGAAACAGCACTACCCACACGCCCAGTGCGCGGCGCGCCGTCTGCGTCGGTTCGCTGACGTAGTCGAGGAAGTTCACCGTATCGCGTACGAAGCCTGCGTACTCCGCGGCGCTCAGCCGTCCGGGGGCGATCTGCTCGAAGTGGTCGAACACCTGCTGGGTGCCCTGCCCTTGCGCGGTGCCGGCCGCTTGCCTGTATACGGCGCGTTTGAGTCCCTCGAGCTCCGAGAGCACGTGCGGCATGGCCGTCGCCGGCAGCCGCAGGTTGTTGGCGCCCGTCTGACTCGCGGGGTCCACGTAGAAGGTCCTCAGGAACTGGTAGAGGTAGTCCTGACCGCGGGCCCGCGCCATCAGACTCAGGTCCGGCGGGGTCTTGCCGAACCAGGCCTGCGAATCCGCCGCCGGCATGCTGGTGAGGATGTACTGCGCGGGTTTGTCTCCGGGCGGCAGCAGATCCTGCTCCAGCAGCCGCGGCGGAACGCCCAAGTCCTGCGCCAGGCGCGACCAGCGCTCGTACTTGAGCGAATGGCACCCGAGGCAGTAGCTGACGAAGTTGCGCGCGCCGCGCTGCACCGAGGCCATGTCCGCCACGTCGTTGGCGGCGTGCCAGCTCTGCCAGTCGGCGCCGAACCCGGCCGTCGCCTGCGCGCCGCCGGACGCCTCCTCGGCCGCCCACGCGCCGTGCGGCGCCGCCCCTGCCGCCGCCAGCAGTGCCGCGGCCAGTAATGCGCGCCGGGGGCGCCCGGCTTCAGTGCGCATGGTAGACGACTCTGTCGGGCACGGGCTTCACCGCGTCGATGCGGCTGTAGAACGGCATGAGCAGGAAGAACGCGAAGTAGAGGGCCGTGAAAATGCGCGCCAGCACCACATACAGGCCCTCCGCCGGCTGCAGGCCGAGGTAGCCGAGCGCCACGAACGACAGCGCGAAGAGCGCCAGCGCCGTGCGCGAGAGCCAGCCGCGGTAGCGCATGGACTTCACCGGCGAGCGGTCGAGCCAGGGCAGGAACAGGAACGACACCACCGCCAGCAGCATGAGCAGCGCCCCCATGCGCTGATCCGGCACCGCGCGCAGGATCGCGTAGTAAGGCGTGAAGTACCACACCGGCGCGATGTGCTCGGGTGTGGACAGGGGATTGGCGGGCTCGAAGTTCGGCGCCTCGAGGAACAGGCCGCCGAGATTGGGTTTGAAGAACACCACCAGCGCGAACAGCAGCAGGAACACCCCGACGCCGACCACGTCCTTGACCGTGTAGTAGGGGTGGAACGGAATGCCGTCGAGCGGCTTGCCGTCAGGGCCCGTCTTCTCCTTGATCTCGATGCCATCGGGGTTGTTAGAGCCGGTGCGGTGCAGCGCCACCAGGTGCAGCATCACCAGCAACAGCAGCGCGAGCGGCAGCGCCGCGACATGCAGCGCGAAGAAGCGGTCCAGCGTCGCATCGGCGATGCCGTAGTCGCCGCGGATCCACTGCACCAGGGGGGTGCCGATGCCGGGAATGGTGCCGAACAGGTTCACGATCACCTGCGCGCCCCAGAACGACATGTTGCCCCAGGGCAGCACGTAACCCATGAAGGCCTCGGCCATGAGCGCCAGGTACACCAGCATGCCGATGAGCCACAGGAGCTCCCGCGGCGCCCGGTACGAGCCGTACAGGAACGCCCGGAACATGTGCAGATAGACGACGATGAAGAACGCGGAGGCGCCGGTGGAATGGAGGTAGCGGATGAGCCAGCCGAAGTCCACCTCGCGCATGATGTACTCGACCGAGTCGAACGCCGTGAGCTCGCCGGGCTTGTAGAACATGGTGAGGAAGATGCCGGTCAGAAGCTGGATGACCAGCACCAGCAGCGCCAGCGAGCCGAAGAAGTACCAGAAGTTGAAGTTCTTCGGCGCGTAGTACCCGGTCAGCTGCTCTTCGATGAACTCATCGACGGGCAAGCGCTTGTTGAGCCAGGCCCACAGGCCCTGCTTCGGCGCCGCCCTCTCCGGCAGCCGCGCCGGTGCGCCGGTCGCGGTCTTCACCGTCATCAGGCGACTCCCTTCTCGTCCGCACCGATCACCAGCGTGCGCGCGTTCGGGTAGGAGTACGGCGGGACCCGCAGGTTGGCCGAGGCGGGGGAGCCGGCGAACACCCGCCCGGCGAGATCGAACCGCGACCCGTGGCAGGGGCAGAAGAAGCCGCCCGGCCAGCCCGGATACAGTTCGCCCGCGCTGAAGCGTTGCTTCGGCAGGCACCCCAGGTGCGTACAGGTGCCGATCAGCACCAGAAACTCGGCGCTGCGCGAGCGCAGCGGGTTGCGGGCATACGGCGGCTGGTCGGAGTTCTCGGACTTAGGGTCCTTCAGCAGCTCATCGTGACCGGCGATCCGCGAGACCATGTCGGGGGTACGTCGCACCACGTAGATCGGAGACTTGCGCCACACGGGGGTCGCCATCTGGCCCGGCTCGAGCTTGGAGAGGTCGAGCTCGGTGGGCGCACCCTGGGCCCGGGCACGCTCGGAAGGGCTCCACGACTCGATGAACGGCACCGCGGCGAGCACCGTGCCGACCGCGCCGGTGGCGATCGTCGCGCGGGTGAGGAACTTGCGTCGGCTCAGGTCGACTTCATCCTCGGCGACGACTGCGTGATCCGCCATCCAACCGCTCTCCACTCTCGTTCGCGTCGCACCGCCGCGCGGACGAGCTAGGCGCGTGGCGCGATTTCGTACCTTGCGGGGGGCGGCGCATTATACACAAACGAACACCCCCTTCCGGGTGCGCCAGCGCCGGTGCGCACGCGAGGGTTTCCCGGAGTTTGACCATGTTCAAGCGCTTGGGAAGCGCATTGATCTTCGTCGCCGGATCGGTCGTGGGAGGCCTGGCACTCGCCTTCCTGATCGTCGCCCTGCACCCGGATCTGATTCGCGGACCGAGCCGCTCGCCGGGGCCTGCGGCGCCGGCCGCCGCCCGCGCACTGCCGGCGCCGGAGCGCGTCACCTACGCGGCCGCGGTGCAGCGCGCCGCGCCCTCCGTGGTCAACATCTACACGGAGCGGCGGGTCACCGAGCGGGTGGCGCCCTCGCTCGGGGAGCTGTTCGGGAACTACTTGCCGCGCTACCGGCAGCGCATCGAGCGCAGCCTCGGCTCCGGTGTGATCGTCGATGAGGACGGCCACATCGTCACCAATCACCACGTCATCGCCAACGCCGACTCGATCCACGTGCAGCTGGAGGACGGCCGAGTGGCTGACGCGCGCATCGTCGGCCGCGATCCGGACACGGACCTCGCGGTGCTGAAGACCGATCTCAAGGCCCTGCCGGTGGCGACCTTCGGGCGCTCCGATCAGCTTCGGGTCGGGGACCTCGTGCTCGCGATCGGCAATCCCATCGGCCTGTCGCACACGGTGACGCACGGAATCGTGAGCGCCACCAGCCGCCAGCAGCTCGGGATCGCCCCGCTCGAGGACTTCATCCAGACCGATGCGCCGATCAACTTCGGCAACTCGGGCGGCGCGCTGGTCGACTCCAGCGGCGCGCTGGTCGGCATCAACACCGCCATCGCTGCCAAGAACATCGGCGTCGAGGGCATCGGCTTCGCCATTCCGGTGAACATGGTGCGCGGCGTGATGGCCGACATCATCGCGCACGGCCGGGTGATCCGTGGCTGGATCGGCATCGTTCCGCAGGACCTCTCGGAGGAGCAGGCGCAGCAGTGGGGACTCGCGCAGGCCGCCGTGCTCATCGACAACCTGTACGTGGGCAGTCCCGCTCAGCAGGCGGGGCTGCAGCCGGGCGACCTGCTGCTCGCGATCGACGGGGTGGCGCCGAGCAGCGCACAGGACGCGCTCGGGCGCATCGCCGGCCACAAGCCCGGCAGCAGCATCGTGCTGCGCGGGCTGCGCGGCCGGCGCGTGTTCGAAGTGCGGGCGCAGGTGGGCGAGCGCCCGCGCAGCGGGTAAGTCCCCGAAAGTCCGCAACTCAGGCTCGGCGAGCACCGTGTTTCATGTCGCCCATGCTGCCCGTGACCGTCGTGCTGCCGTTGATATGGGTAACCATATCCCATACCATGAGCTGATGAAGACGACGATCGAGATAGCCGACGACCTCTTCGAGCGCGTGCAGCGTTTCGCGCGCGAGCAGAAGACCACGTTTCGGGCCCTGACCGAGACTGGACTGCGGATGGTGCTGTCCAGCAGGCAGCGCCGCCGTCTGCAGAAGGCGTCTGCGCTCGTCACTTACGGGAAAGGCGGCCTCAGCGAGGAGTTCAAGGACTCGAACTGGGAGCGGATCCGCACGGAGATCTACCGCGGCCGCGGGGCATGATCGCGATCGACACGAATCTGCTCGTCTATTCTCACCGCGCGGACAGCCGCTTCCACACTCCCGCCATGGCGCTGCTCGATGGGCTGCGCCGCGGCCGTGCATTTTGGGCGATACCGTGGCCGTGCGTGCACGAGTTTCTCGCCATCGTCACTCATCCGCGGATATTCAAGGATCCGACGCCGCTCGCGGTTGCATTCGACGCCATCGACTCGTGGCAGGCCTATGAGAACCTTCAGTTGCTGAGTGAAAGCGAGGGTTATCTCGACAAGCTGCGCGAGCAGTCGCGCGCGGCGCAGGCCCGGGGCCCGCTGGTCCACGACGCCCGGATCGCGGCACTATGCCTGCATCATGGTGTTTCGGAGCTGTGGTCGGCGGATCGGGATTTCAGCAGATTTCCGCAGCTCCCCGTCCGCAACCCGCTTTCGTAGCGCGCCGCGCGCGCCCCACCGCAGCCAGTGGTCACCCCACACGTTGCGTCCGAGCTTCGATTCATGACTACACTGATTACGCGCCGCTTCGCATCGCGCGCCGCGCTCGATGCGGCCCTCGAACAGCGCCTGCGGCAGGCGATCGGCGCCGCCGGCGCCTCGGCCATCATGCTTTCCGGCGGCACCACGCCGCTCCCGGCGTACCGGGCGCTGGCGCGCGGTCCCCTGCCTCATAATGAGGAGCTGCATATCCTCTTCTCCGACGATCGCTACGTGCCGTCCGATGCGGACGCCAGTAACTATCACCAGACGCGAGCGCTCCTGGATGCGCTCGCGCTGCCGGCGGCCTCCGTCGTGCGCGTGCGCACCGAGCTGCCGCTCGAGGAGGCAGCCAGGGACTATGAACGGCAGCTCGCAGCACTGTTGAATTCCGGCGTGCACATCGGCCTCGGGCTCCTCGGGCTCGGCGCCGACGGCCACACCGCGTCACTGTTTGGCACGGCGGACCTGGAACGCGCGCGCGGCCACCTGGCGATCGCCGTGCAGCGCCCGAACGGGATGTCGGCGGTGAGCGTGACGCCGGAGTTGCTGGCGCGCGTTCAGGAGCTCATGTTCGTGGTCGCCGGCGGTGGCAAGCGCGCGGCGCTCGCGAGCCTGGTAGCGCAGGATCCGCGCCTTACGGCCTGGCGCGCCGTCGAAGGCTGTGTGCGGGTCGAGCTGTGGATGGAGGATGGCGCACAGGGCTGAGGCTGCGGCGCGCGCCTGCAGCCGCTGACGCCGCAGATCCGCGTGACGTATGCTTGGCGCGCTCACGCCGGCGCTGCGCTGTCAAACCACCCGGCCCGGATCCAGTCATGTCATCGCCGAGTACCAACGCGACCCCGGCCCCTGCCCCGCTCATCCGGGAGGCGAATGCGCTCCGTGAGGCGGGTCGGCTCACCGAAGCGGAAGCAGCGTACGTGCGCATCCTCGAGCGTTGGCCGGCGTTACCCGACTGCTGGTTCAATCTCGGGGTCGTGCAGCGACGCAGCGGGCGCTACCAGGCAGCGCTTGCGTCCTACCAGGAGGCGCTCGCCCGCGGGGTCGCGGGGCCCGAGGAGGTTTACCTCAACCGCGCCGTCATCTACTCCGACTGCCTGCGCCAGGACGAGGCCGCCGAACGTGAGCTGCGCGAAGCGCTGAAGCTCAATCCCTCCTACCTTCCAGCGCTGCTGAATCTGGCGAATCTGCACGAGGATCGCGGGCAGCGCGAGCAAGCCCGGACACTCTACGGACAGGCGCTCACGCACGACCCGATGTGCTTTCTCGCGCTCGCCCGCCTCTCCAACCTGCTTCCCGGCGGCGCATACGACCCCGGATTGATCGCGCGGCTGCGCGAGGCGATCGCGCGCCCGGAAGCATCCGCCGCGGATCGCGCCCAGCTCGGATTTGCGCTCGGCCGGGCGCTCGATGCGAATGGCGATTATGGCGGCGCATTCAGCGCCTACCAGGCTGCGAATCGCGACAGTCGCGCGAGCGCCTTGCCGGCCGTCGTGCGCTACGACCGCGCCGCCCAGGAGCAGGTGACTGAGCAGCTGATCGCCGCGGCCACACCGAGGCCGCTGGCGCCTCCCGGTGCGCAAGCAACCGGGCCGCGACCGATCTTCGTCTGCGGCATGTTCCGCTCCGGCTCCACTCTCACCGAGCAGCTCATAGCCGGGCACCCCGCGGTGGCGGCAGGCGGGGAACTCGACCTGCTGCCGCGGATGATCGCGAGCGAGCTCCTGCCCTTTCCCGCCTCGCTCGCGACGGCGTCGCAAGGCAAGCTTATGCAGCTCGCCACGCACTACCGCGACCGGATCGCGGCGCTCTTCCCGGGGGCCGCCTACGTCACGGACAAGCGGCCGGACAATTTCCTCTGCATCGGCCTCATCAAGACCCTGTTCCCCGATGCCTTGATCGTGCACACCACGCGCGATCCGCTCGACACCTGCCTGTCGGTGTATTTCCTGCACCTCGACCATCGCATGAGCTACGGTCTTGACCTCATGGACACCGGTCACTTCTACCGCCAGTACCGCCGCCTGATGGCGCACTGGAAGAGACTCTTTGGCGCCGGTATCGTCGACTTCGACTACGATGCGCTGGTGCGGGCACCGGAAGCCACCGCCTCCGCGCTGTTCGGTTCGCTGGGTCTGGACTGGGATCCCCGCTTCCTCGAGTTCCCGCGCTCGGGTCGCGCGATCAAGACGGCAAGCGTCTGGCAGGCGCGCGAGCCGCTCTATCGGCACTCCTCGGGGCGCGCCCGGCACTACGCGCGGCAGCTTGCGCCACTGCGCGAATACCTCGCCGACCTGCTGCCTGCCGCGGGGGCGGATCGCTGATGAGCACGCCCGCGCCGCATGTGGTCCCGCTGTTCGCCACGCCGTTCGGCGTGGTGTCGCTGCCGGAGGCGCAGACGCTCAATCCCGCACTCGCTGCGCTGTTCGCCGAGCGCGCAACCGCGCAATGGCGCGATCCGCTCGCCCCCTGCCTGTCGGTGTACTTCCTGCACCTCGACCATCGCATGAGCTACGGTCTTGACCTCATGGACACCGGTCACTTCTACCGCCAGTACCGCCGCCTGATGGCGCACTGGAAGAGACTCTTTGGCGCCGGTATCGTCGACTTCGACTACGATGCGCTGGTGCGGGCACCGGAAGCCACCGCCTCCGCGCTGTTCGGTTCGCTGGGTCTGGACTGGGATCCCCGCTTCCTCGAGTTCCCGCGCTCGGGTCGCGCGATCAAGACGGCAAGCGTCTGGCAGGCGCGCGAGCCGCTCTATCGGCACTCCTCGGGGCGCGCCCGGCACTACGCGCGGCAGCTTGCGCCACTGCGCGAATACCTCGCCGACCTGCTGCCTGCCGCGGGGGCGGATCGCTGATGAGCACGCCCGCGCCGCATGTGGTCCCGCTGTTCGCCACGCCGTTCGGCGTGGTGTCGCTGCCGGAGGCGCAGACGCTCAATCCCGCACTCGCTGCGCTGTTCGCCGAGCGCGCAACCGCGCAATGGCGCGATCCGCTCGCCCCCCAGGGGGCGCTCACCTTCCGCAGCCGTGCAGACCTGAGCGACTGGCCGGAGGAGCCGGTGCGGCAGGCGATCAGCGGGATTCTGGCGGGCGTGGGTTCGGTCGCCGCGTCGATCAATGATCTCGGCGCCGAGCAGTTCGCGGCGCTGCGCATGCAGGCACGCGCGTGGTTCACCATAGTCAGGTCCGACGGCTGCGTGCCCCCGGCGAGCTATCCGAACACCTCCTGGCTTGCGGTGTACTGCGTGACGGCGCCTGCGCCCGCGAAGGCGCGCTTCGACAGCGGCGTGCTGAGGATGCACGAGTCGCGCCCCGGGCCGATGTTTCAGGACGCGACCCACAGCGGTATCCGCGTTCCGTACCGGCCGGGTCACTACGCCTGGCGGCCGGTCCCGGGGCAGATGGCGGTCTTTCCGGCCGCGATCACGCACGAGATTGCGATGGTGCGCGCAGCGGGTGCACTCGTGATAGTGACCGCGCGCGTCCGCTTCGTCGCCTCCGATCATCAGGCGTGGATGCCACCGTGGTGAGCGCGGCGCTAAGGCTCAGCCCTATATTCGCAGTCCCGCTCGGCGAGGCGCGGCTCGTGCCGTGCGAACGCTTGAACCGTGAGCTCGAGGCGCTGTTTCTCGCCCGCGAGACCGACGAGCACCGCAATCCCATGCCGAGCCACATCCCGCAGGAGGAAGTGTTCGAGAGCCGCTTCAACCTTTTCCGCTGGCCCGAACCGTGCGTACAGGAGCTGCGGAAGTTCATGCTCGATACCGTGGCCGAGACCGTGCTGCAGGCGTCGACAGTGAGTGCGCAGGACTTCACGCGCCTCAAGTTTCATAACCACACCTGGTTCCACGTGACCCGTCACGCCGGATCTTTCGTGTCGCACAACCACCCGATGGCCTCCTGGTCGGCGGTGTACTGCGTCCGGGTCGGCGAGAGACCCTCAGACGCGCCCGACAGCGGCCTGCTGCGTCTCTTCGACCCCCGCCCCGGGGCAAACGCCTACCTGGATCCCGCGAACGCGCAGCTGCACGCGAGCTTCAGGATGAGGCCGCTCGAAATTCGCCTGGAAGAGGGGCAGGTCATCGTGTTCCCGTCGTACGTGTTTCATGAAGTCACTCCGTTTTACGGGCGTGACACCCGGATTACGGTCGCAACCAACTGCTGGTTCGCTTAGGTCGCACTTGCGGACGCCAGTGTTGTACTGATACAACAACCTCACTCATTGCTTTGCACGACTGCTTAGCCTGTGTAGTATTTACGCAATAGCTAACGCGGCCTCGCGCCGTAGCCTCCGGTACTCGACGAGGTGAAGTCGGCCAGAGTGCGGATAAGACGCGTTTATCTGAATTGGGAGTTAAACGAATGACGAACACTAGTCGGAATGTGCGGCACGCGGTTCGCCTTGCGCTCGCGGCCTGCGCGACGTCAGCGAGCGGCCCGCTCGTTTACGCGCAGACGGCACCCGCACCCGCGGCGCCCGTGGAGGAGGTCGTCGTCACCGGCTCGCGCCTGCTGCAGGCGCCGAACGACATCTCCATCAGCCCGGTCACGAGTGTGAACGCGGCAGACATCCAGCAGACGGGCCTGATACGTGTTGAGGACATCCTCGGCAGCCTGCCGCAGGTCGGCGCTGAACAGAGCTCCGGCCAATCGATCGCCGCGCTCGGCGTGGCGACGGTCAGCTTGCGCAGCCTGGGCTCGCAGCGCACCCTCGTGCTCGTCGGCGGCCGGCGCATGAATCCCGGCGGCGCGGGTGGTGTTTCCGGCGGCAATGCCAACGCCGCGGACATCAACCAGATCCCGGCGGCCCTGATCGAGCGCGCCGACGTGCTGACCGGCGGCGCGTCCGCGGTGTACGGCGCGGATGCGGTCGCGGGCGTGGTCAACTTCGTCCTCAACACGCACTATCAGGGCGTCAAGGTCGACGCCAACTACAGCTTCAACAACCACAAGAACGACAACGCCACCTACCTCGGCTACCTGACCGCCTTTGGCGCGCAGCTGCCGCAGAGCACCGCCAACACCGGGCAGAACCGGGACGTGTCGATCCTCGCGGGCGCGAACTTCGCCGACGGCAAGGGCAACGCCACGGTCTACGCGACCTACCTCAACAGCTCCCCCGCGGTCGGCTACCAGTTTGACCACGCCGGCTGCACGATCACTGGCGGGGGTACCCCGACCAGCACCCTCCACTGCGGCGGCTCGGGTACGAGCGCCCACGGACACATCATTATGTCCGGCGTGGGGACCACGTTGGTCAGCGACGCCGTCGATCCGGCGACCGGTGTGCTCCGGCCGTTCGCCAGACCTGGAGACGAATATAACTACGGCGCGCTCAGCTACTTTCAGCGTGCCGCCGAGCGCTACACGGCCGGGGCGTTCCTGCACTACGACGTGAGCGAGCACGCCAGCGTCTATACCGAGACCATGTACGCCCGCAACACCTCGACGGCCCAGTACGGGCCGAGCGGCTCCTTCTTCCAAACGGCGACTGTCGGGTGCCCCGGCGTGGCGGGGAGCGTCCCCGGCGGCGGCGGCATCACTGGCAATGTCGACCCGCTGATCAATGCGCAGGAAGCGTCGGTCCTCTGCACTCCGGCGAACATCGCGTCAAACCAGGCTTTGTACGGAAACATAACC
>VBNH01000022.1 GCA_005878095.1 Gammaproteobacteria bacterium
GTTTCTTGGCGACCCGACGGCCATCGCGTGGCGTCACGATAGCGCCGACGTCACCACCTTCGACAACTGGTTGGGGCAAGCCGGCCTGGTCGACCCGGGCACGTATGCGGGGAGCGCCCCAGCTGGGGTCAAGGTGGTGGTCCGCGCAAACCAGTACGAGCCGGGCCGGGCCAACATCATCATCTACAATTGGGCGCAGGACAGCACGGTGAGCGTGGATGTCTCGGGAGTCCTCACCCCGGGCGATCAGTACGTGGTCCAGAACGCCCAGGACTTCTACGGCTCTCCGATCGCCAGTGGCACGTATTCGGGTGGCACGCTCCAGCTGCCGGTGGTCAGTGTTGCAGCTCCTAGCCCGATCGGCGTCACGACGACTCGCCCGGCACCTGTCACGGGGCCCACCTTCAACGTATTTGCGCTCATGACGACCTCCGGCCGCGCTCCGGCCCTTGCGGACGAACGGCCAGCGGGTTGTGCGGTCTGGCCGGCACGCGACGGACCATCGCGTGCGCGAGCTCACCGAGGCACGAGGGCTTGCCGCCCTAGGCCCGTAGACCAGGCGGCACCGTGACCCGAGCCGTGCCCCGACTGCGATACCCAGATGATCACTGGGCGCGGCGGGCGCCGACCGCCGAGCACCTCGCTGACTACCTGCGGCGTGCGGATACCTACAACCTCACCAAGGTCCGCGTCTTCGAGCGTCTGCTCGGCGCCGACTTGCGTGGAACACAGATCCTCGATTACGGGGGCGGCGCGGGGTTCATGGCCGTGCGATGCGCCGAGCGGGGGGCGCGGGTGACGCTCGCAGACGCGGAGACCAACGCCCTCGGGACCGCCAAGTTGCTCGCTGCCGAGCGCGGTGTCGCAGATCGCGTCGAGACCGTTTGTTCCGAGGAGTTTCCGCGCGAGCTGACGGAGCGACGCTTCGAGGTCGTGATTCTGAAGGACGTGGTGGAGCACATCCGTGACGATGCGGTCCTGCTGCGTCAGCTGGCCAGCTGCCAGGCGGCGGGTGACCGGCTGCTGCTATGCACCCACAATACGTGGTCGCTGAATTACGTGCTCGAGGGCGGCTACAAGCGTTGGTGGTGCGGTGAGAAGCGCTGGCTGGGGTGGGATGTAACGCACCTGCGTTTCTACACGCCGCGCTCGCTCCGACGACTGCTACGCGCCGCGGGATACGCCACTCGGCGATGGTGCGGGTTGTACATCATCCCGTACAACCTGCTGTCGCGGAAAGTCAAGCTCGACGCCCTCCACAAGGTGGATCTATGGTTCGGTCACCTGTTCCCGCTGAATCGGCTCGGCTGGAACGTATTGGTTGAAGCGGTGCGATCACCGGTTCGCAGACCGTGAGCGGGAGAGACCCCCCGCCGTAACCCGCGCGCCGGCGGCAGCCGGCGCGTGGCCATTCCGGAGCAGTCGGTCGACCTGTACAGCGATCCCATCATACGAGATTGGCACCCGGCACGGCGACCACGCGCGCGCGCCATCCCGCCAGAGGTCCTCGAAGAGGCGCGCCATTCCTTCCACATCGGCCGGGTCACAGACGAGGGCACCGACGCGCGCTCCTTCGACCGCCGCGGCACTGGTCGCCGGTGCCACGACGAGCGTCGGGATGCCCATGGCCACCGATTCGTAGAGCTTGGCGGGGATCTGCAGCTCCTGCTCCTGTGCCAGCACCACCGCGAGATGCGAACGAGACAAGACGTTCATCGCCTCCGCGCGGGACAGTGCCCCCAACACCTCGACGTGCGGCGCCATCCCGGCTGCCGCCACAGCGGCGCGGAACGCCCGAGCGTGAGGCACCTCAGCCCTGCCGGCAATGCGCAACTTCGAGCCGGCGCGGGCGGCTTCCGGGCGGCGCGCGAGGAACAGGCGCAGCGCCTGCACGACTGGCCCGAGATCGCGGCCGGCATACAGGGTACCGGTGTAGGCCACACCCAACCCGACGTACGGGCGTGGCGCGCGCCCGGGCAGGCCTTCAGGGTCGACGCCGTTCGGCACACACACGACCGGTACGTCGGGGTAGCGCTCCGTGAGCACTGCCGCAAGTTGCTGAGCGTTCGTAATGACGCCGTCGGACGCCCTGAAGGCGAGGCGCTCGAGCAGCGGAGAGACGGTGCGGAACACGCCGGTGCCGATCCTCGCGTGCGACGCCCACGCCTGCTCGAGAGGCCCCCCCCACGGATCGCGCAGGTCGATCAACCAGCGCGTCGCAGTCCCGGCGGTTGCCATCCCCGCCACGAGGTGGGCGGAGTGCGGCGGACCGCTGCTGACGACGACGTGCGGTTGGAATCGCCGGACCACCGAGCGCGCGCGCAGCGCGGCCCGGAATACCCAGCCGCGGCTCTCGTCCGGAAAGGCCAGGAACGCCGCGACCTCGCTGCGCACCTTGCCCAGCAAACCCTGGAGCTCCGTCCCCGGCGCGCTCCACGATCCGTCCGGGAATGACGCGAGCGACTGTCGGACCGCCAGCCGGCGGAGCAGGCGGCAAGCATCGAGGATCGTCCAGAAGCGCGGGCACGACTCGACGGAGGCGTGCTCGGGGGACGCGGCGGTGATCACCCTGACCTCCCAGCCCAACCGAACCAGGTACTTCGTGATGCCCGTCCAGCGCAAGCCTCCCACCGCACCGTTGGAGCCGAAATGATAGGTGATGACCAGCAGGCGGTGCGCGCTCATGGGCGTCCTTCAGATCCTCGCCGCGCCGCGACGACCAGCTCGGCGAACGCCTGCAACCGCTCACGGTGCAGGACGAGGCAGGTGAGCCCATACGTGACCATCGCAGCCGCGATCTCGGCACTCAGCCGAGCGCCTGCGGTCCATCCCCTGCCGACCGCTCCGACGGTGAGCACCACCACCGCCATCAAGGCGGTCGCGCTGAGAGCCGGCCACAGCGCGACCAGGTATGCCTTGGGGGACAGCGCGATCTTGGAGAACACGCGCCGGTACAACGGCACGGCGAGCACGGGATCCACGAACATCCATGCCACCGCCAGACCGATCGTTCCCCACCGCTGCCCGCAGACGTAGAAGCTGGCGGGCATGACCGTCGCAGCGGCGGCCATCCTCCACATTTCAAACCGCGCATCTCCGATGATCTGGAGCGCCTGGGGCAACAGCGGGACGATCGAACGGAAGGCCGCATAGGCGGCGAGGAGCCGGAGCGGCCCGATCGTCCCCTCCCATCGGGAGCCGAGAACCACGAGCACGAAATCCCTCGCGACTAGCGCGAGCCCAAGAGCGAGCGGGAACGTGATCAGAGCGATGCCTTCGGTGATCCGGAGGACGTAGCGGCGTAGCGCGGCCCGGTCATTCTGCACCGCTGCGAAGAAGGCCGGCGTCACTTGAGCGACCAGCGCCGCGATTCTGTCCACCGGCACGCTGGCCATGGTCCAGCCGACGTTGTAGAACCCGAGCGCAGCCCTTCCCAGGACCCTCCCCGCGACCAGGAAGTCCGCGTTCGCCGACACGTACCAGCACACGCGGGCGATCACGACGTCGAAGCTCAGCGTCATGGCCTGTTTCAGCGCTTTGGGCCGCGGCCAAGCCAAGCGTGGGTGACTGAGCCGCAGTACCGCGGCCGTCGAGATGAGCGCGCCTAACAATGCGCCGCATACGAGCGTCCAGTATCGAAGCCCTGCCACGGCCAGGCCCACCATGCTGATCGCCAGCACCACGGCCTGGCCCAGGTCGATGAGCGCGAGTTGCTTGAAGCGGAAGTCCCGCTGCAGCAGCGCGAACGGCACGGTCTTGAACGACGTGATGACAAAGGTGGCGCTCATGGCCACGACGACGAGGGGCAGCTGTGGAGCACGGAAGAAGTGCCCCAGCGGGAACGCCGCGACGACGGACGCGAGCAGGCTCACGCACCCCACGAGCACGGCCAAGCCATTGAGCTGGCTCAGCTGCTCGCGACTCAGCTCGCGGACGGCGAGGACCGCAGTGCCCAGCCCGAATTCGGCGAGCAGCGTCACCAGGCCGAGATAGACTGCCGCCATGCCCACGAGACCGTAGTCCTCGGGGGAGAGCAGCCGGGCGACGATCAACCAGGCGATCCAGTTGAGCCCCTGGCTCCCCCACCGGGCTGCCGCGGTCCACGCGACGCCGCGCAGCAGGGAGCGATCGAGGGCTCGGGCCTCGCCGGACGCCGGGGACCCTGACAGGTCGGAAAGCGCCGTTAGCTCCTGCACGGCCTCGGGAGGGAAGCAAGAGCGAGACCAATCTGGAGTCACGGTTCGTCTTCACGAACGGGGCCGCTCGGGTGCGCTGGCGTTGCGACTGTGCTACACGTGTCTCGACGTTCGCACTTGTCGCGGCTCGGCATCGCGTTTGCTGAATGGCGTCGCCGCCATGACGTACGACAGCAACGGCGCACTCCGCGTGGGCATCTTGATGGATTCCTTCACCCTCCCCGCGTGGGCCTACGAAGTGCTGGCGACCCTGCAACAATCAGCATATGCCCGGATTCAACTGATTGTGTTGAACGACTCGTTCGCGCCGAGGAGGCGAGGGGTGCTCTCGAAGGTCGTGAAGAACTGGAATGCCCTGTTGTATCTGGCCTACAGGGAGCTCGAGCCCAGGGTGTTCACGGCTGCCCCGAAGGCCTTTGAACCTCGTAGCGCCACGGACCTGCTGCGCGACGCGCCCATCCTTCGGGTCAAGCCGCAAGGATTGCGACACTGCGACTGGTTCGCCGACGATGACGTAGAGCGGATCAGGTCGTATCACCTTGACGTCCTCGTGAGGTTTGGCTTCAGGATTCTGAGGGGCGGGATCTTGCAGGCCGCGAGATATGGCGTGTGGTCCTATCATCACGGCGACAACAAGGTGAACCGGGGGGGACCGCCGGGTTTTTGGGAAGTACTCGAAGGTCACGCAGTCACCGGCTCGATATTGCAGAGATTGAACGATGAGCTCGATAACGGCA
Organism: Gammaproteobacteria bacterium; assembly: GCA_005878095.1. Classification (GTDB taxonomy): domain Bacteria; phylum Pseudomonadota; class Gammaproteobacteria; order Steroidobacterales; family Steroidobacteraceae; genus 13-2-20CM-66-19. The sequence goes on from VBNH01000022.1 coordinate 4,934, forward strand.
CGGTGCTGTGCAGGTCCTTCTCCGCGACGGATCCGCTTTCGGTCGGGCGCAATCAGAATAACTGCTACTGGAAGAGCGTGTCGTTCCTGCCACGAGAACTGCAGCGGCTCCATGCACTCGGCGGTGCGGAGTTCTTTCGTCGCGTCGATGCGCGCAATCATCTCGGCTTCTACTCACAACGGCTATACGTCCCTCCACGAAACCGGCGGTTCGTCACCGCATTCGGCAAACACCTGGTGCGGTACGGTACACGGAAGCTGACGGATGCCCTGTTCGGTGATCAAGAGATCCTGCTGTTCGACCTGCGCGACGAGCTGTCGAGCTCGCTGTGGAGGTTTAAGAGGATCGTGCCGCCCCGGGACAGGTGCTGGGCTGATCCGCACGTCGTCTACCGGAACGGGAGATATCACATCTTCATCGA
>VBNH01000190.1 GCA_005878095.1 Gammaproteobacteria bacterium
GGTCGAGATCGTGATCCCGCGCGCCTTCTCCTCGGGCGCCTTGTCAATCTGGTCGTACGCCATGAAGGTCCCACCGTAGGTCTCGGCCATCACCTTCGTCAGCGCCGCCGTCAAGGTCGTCTTCCCATGGTCCACGTGACCAATCGTCCCCACGTTTACGTGCGGCTTGTTGCGCTCGAATTTCTCTTTGGACATGGAAGTTCCCTCGAAAAGGCTCGACGCGCCCGAAGCGCGGCGCCGAAATACAAACCAACTCTCAACTCAACCCCGGTTGCCCGGTCGACTGGAGCCCACGACCGGGATTGAACCGGTGACCTCGTCCTTACCAAGGACGTGCTCTACCAACTGAGCTACATGGGCTCTACGTCGGCTTCAGATCGGGAAAAAGCGGGCCAGGCTGGAGCGGGTGATGGGAATCGAACCCACGTCATCAGCTTGGAAGGCTGAGGTTCTACCATTGAACTACACCCGCGCTGATGGCGCCCAATCTGCCGGCCGAACCTCACGGGCCCGGGTCGATCCCCGCACCGAAATGGTGGAGGGGGAAGGATTCGAACCTTCGAAGGCGTAAGCCGGCAGATTTACAGTCTGCTCCCGTTGGCCGCTTGGGTACCCCTCCGCAAAATGAGCCGCGTATTTTGATTTCGGGGTCCTGGCGTGTCAATGCGTGCTGGCCCGTTATTTGCTTGGGGGTCGGCCGCCAGGAGGCCGATCGGCCCGGCGGCGCTGCGTAGGTGCCCCCCGCCGCAGGCCCGAAACCGGGGCCTCCCTGGTGAGCTCGCCCGGGGGCCCGGACCGCGGCCGGGGCCGTCCGCTGGCGCGGATAAAGCGTTCCAGGCCCCCGATCAGGGCGGGATCGGCGACGCGTGCCTCGCCAGGGCGCAGGTCGCGGGGCAATTCGACCGAGCCGTAGCGGATGCGCAGCAGGCGGCTCACCTCGAAACCCACTGCGCTCCACAGCCGGCGCACCTCGCGGTTGCGCCCCTCGTGCAGCACGACCCGGAAGGCGCTGTGGCGGCCTCCCCCACCCCCTCCATCCCGGCCTTCCGCGCTGATCCGATCGAAGCGCGCCGGACCGTCCTCCAGGTGCACTCCTGAAAGGAGCTGGCGCAGGACCTGTGGCCCCGGCCGGCCGCGCACGCGCACCAGGTACTCGCGCTGCACTTCGCTCGAGGGGTGCATGAGGCGGTGGGCGAGTTCCCCATCCGTCGTCAGCAGCAGGAGCCCTGCGGTGTTCACGTCCAGCCGTCCCACGGCAATCCAGCGTCCTGTGCGCGGTGGCGGCAGCCGCCGGAATACGGTCGGCCGGCGCTGCGGGTCGCTGCGCGTGGTCACCTCGCCGACCGGCTTGTAATAAAGGAGTAGCTCCGGGGGGGCGGCTCGAGCGCGATCGAGGTCGAGCTTCACCCCGTCGAGGCGCACGTCGTCGGCGCTCGTGGCACGATCTCCGAGCTGGACGATCCGGCCGCCGACGCTCACGCGGCCGGCACGGATCCACTCCTCGATGGCGCGGCGCGACCCCAGGCCCGCCGCCGCCAGCAGCTTCTGCAATCTGATCATGCGATCATAACTGGCGCTCTTAAGCAGATGCCTGCGCGACCCTTGTGGGTGCGATCAAAGGAAGCGTAGAAGGAACCTCATGATCTACGACAACATACTCGGCACGATCGGCAAGACTCCGATCGTCGGAATCCAACGCCTCGCACCCCGGCATGTCACCATGTACGTGAAGTGCGAGTTCTTCAATCCGCTCGCCTCCGTCAAGGACCGCCTCGCGATCGCCATCATCGAGGACGCCGAGCGCAGCGGTGCGCTCAAGCCCGGCCAGACGGTGGTCGAGGCCACCTCGGGCAACACCGGCATCGCGCTCGCCATGGTGTGCGCGGCCAAGGGTTATCCGTTCGTCGCCACCATGGCCGAGACGTTCTCGGTCGAGCGCCGCAAGATCATGCGCCTGCTGGGGGCGAAGGTGATTCTCACGCCCGCCGCCGAGCGCGGCAGCGGCATGGTGCGCAAGGCCGCGGAACTCGCCAAGAAGCACGGCTGGTTCCTCGCGCGGCAGTTCGAGAACGAGGCCAACCCGGCCTACCACCGCAATACCACGGGGCCCGAGATCCTGCAGGACTTCGCCGG
>VBNH01000023.1 GCA_005878095.1 Gammaproteobacteria bacterium
AGCCGGGCGCGAGCATGCCGCGCAGGCGGCGAGCAGCCCCGCCAGGGCTGCGCTGAGGCGAATGGAGCGGGGCGCGCGGGTCACGACGCCTGTTCTTATATAACAGCGGCCGGGCCCTGAGAAGGCGGCCCGCGCGGCGCTGGCCTGCTTTTCGCGGGCAAAAGTCACGCCTTTTGCCCGCGAGTTTACCGCAGCTGCGCGGTGGGCCTGCTGCACGGGCCGCAGGCCCCAGCAGCCAATCGATCACACATTCAGCAGCAGGTGCTCGCGCTCCCAGGAGCTGATCACCTGCAGAAACACCGCGTACTCCGCTTCCTTGACGAGCGTGAATGCCTCGATGAACGCCTCGCCCAGGAGCTTCACCAGCGGCTCGCAGGCGCGCAGCTCGGGCAGCGCCTCATCGAGCGAGCGCGGCAGGCCGAACGGCAGATCATGCGCGCTGCCGACGATCGGATCGCTCGGCTGCGCGCCCTCGACCATGCCGAGGTAGCCGCAGGCCAGCGAGGCGGCGATGGCGATATAGGGATTGGCATCCGCGCCGCCGACCCGATTCTCGACGCGGCGCGCTTGCGCATCCGACATGGGCACACGCAGGCCCGCGGTGCGGTTGTCGTAGCCCCAGTGAACGTTGATGGGCGAGGACAGGTAGCGCGTCAGGCGCCGGTAGGAATTCACATTGGCGCAGAACAGCGCCATGGCCGCCGGCATGTACTTCTGCAGCCCGCCGATATGCGCGAAAAACAGCGGCGAAGGCGTGCCGTCGGGATTGCTGAAGACGTTCTTGCGGGTCTTCAGGTCCACGACGCTCTGGTGGATGTGCATGGCGCTGCCGGGCTCCTTGGCGTGCGGTTTGGCCATGAAGGTGGCGTACATCTTGTGGCGCAGCGCCGCCTCGCGCGCGGTGCGTTTGAAGAGAAACACCTGATCCGCCAGGTCGAGCGGCTGGCCGTGGATCAGGTTGATCTCCATCTGCGCCGGACCGTCCTCATGGATGAGGGTGTCGATCTCGATATCCTGGTCCTCGCAGAACTGGTAGATGTCATCGAACAGCGGGTCGAACTCATTCACCGCGGCGATGCTGTAGGACTGGCGGCCGGGCTCGGCGCGCCCGGAACGACCCACGGGGGGCTTGAGCGGATAGTCGGCATCCTTGTTCTGCTCGACGAGATAGAACTCCAGCTCCGGCGCCACCACCGGATCCCAGCCGCGCTGCGCGTACAGCTCGACGATGTTGCGCAGCACGTGGCGCGGTGCCATCGACACGCGCCGGCCGTCGGAATAGAAGCAATCATGGATCACCTGCGCCGTGGGCTCCGCCGCCCACGGCACGCGCCGCACCGTCTTCTGATCGGCCTTGAGCACGATGTCGATTTCCGCCGGGCTCATGGCAGTGCCGGTCTCCAGCGGGTAGTCGCCGGTCACGGTCTGCAGGAACACGCTCTCCGGCAGGCGCATGCCCCCGTCCTCGGCGAACTTTTCCGCCGGCATGATCTTGCCGCGGGCGATGCCAGCCATGTCGGGAATGATGGCCTCGACCTCGGAGATGCCGTGATCGCGGAAGAATTGCCGGATCTCACTCACCATACGCTAAGGCCTTTCTTTGACGGACGCGCGCTCGCGGCTGGCCTGCCCGAAGGCGGCAAACAGCGCGCGCGAAAACGGATTGCTCATCACCTGCCACTCCGGGTGCCACTGCACCGCCAGCGCAAAGCGCTGCGCGTCACGCACGCGAAACGCCTCGATCACGCCGTCCGGGGCACGCGCCTCGACCGCCAGCTCCGCCCCCAGCCGATCGATGCCCTGGTTGTGAAGCGAATTCACCTGGATACGGTCGCCCGGCGCGAGTGCGCGCAGCACGCCGCCGGGCTCGAGCGTCACCTCGTGAGCCGGGCCGTACTGCACCTCGAGCGGCTGCGTTCCGTCGTCGCGATGATCGAGATATCCCGGCACCTCGTGCAGCCTCTGGTGCAGGGTGCCGCCGAACGCGACGTTCATCTCCTGGAAACCGCGGCAGATGCCGAACACCGGCACCCCCGCCCCGACGGCCTTGCGGATGAGGGGGAGCGTCGTGGCATCGCGCGCCGGGTCATGCAGGGTGCCGGGCGCGCTCGGAGGGCCCGCGTAGCGATGCGGCTCGACGTTCGAGGGGCTGCCGGTGAACAGCAGTCCGTCCAGGCGCTGCAACAACTCATCGAACCCCAGCTCATCTGCGAGTGAGGGGATCAGCAGCGGCGCCGCGCCCGCCGCATCCAGCACCGCGCGCGCATACTTTTCCCCCACCATGTGAAACGGGTGTGCACCGACCATTCGCCGGTCGGCCGGAATACCTATGAGTGGGCGGGCGGGTGCCATGGCGGGTTGCAGCCCGGGCGGTGTTTAGTATCTTAAACAAACCGCGCCGGCGAAGTCTCCCAAGTGGGCCCCTATTAGACCACAGGTACAGGCAGGAAGCCTCAGTTGCGCACCGGCATGGAAGTGCGGTAACGGCCTATTACGGCCGTCGCGTACATCAGAGCGGCCTGACTGGATTTGCCGCGCGCCGCTCCCGCTCGCTATCCTGCGCCCCTCCCCCGCCCGGCTGGGCGTCAGAATATCTTAAACACCCGCACGCCTGGGAAGCAGATCATGGGACGCCCGGAACACGCGGGTTCGTACTACGCCGCCTCATCTCGGCACACGCCGGAGCGTCCCGCGCTCACGGACGGCATCGACTGCGATGTGTGCGTGGTCGGGGCAGGCATCGCCGGCTGCTCCAGCGCGCTGCACCTGGCGCTCGCGGGCCTGCGCGTGGTGTTGCTCGAAGAGCAGCGCGTGGGCTGGGGCGCCTCGGGACGCAGCGGCGCGCAGGCGATCTATGGCGTCGCGGCCGGCCAGACCAGACTGGCACGGCTCATCGGCGCGGGGGCCGCGCGCGCGGTGTGGGACGTCTCGATCGAGGGCCTGGCGCTGATGCGCGAGCTGATCGCGCGCTTCTCGATCGACTGTGACTGGGTGGCGGGGTACCTGCACGCCGCCATCAAGGAGCGCCACGAGCGTGAGTTGCAGGCGGAAGTTCGCGAGCTGCGCGATCACTACGGCTACCCGAGCGTGCGCTACATGCCGCGCGAGGAGCTGCGCGCAACGCTCGCGACCGAGCGCTACCGCGGCGCCCTCTACGACACCAACAGCGGTCATCTGCACCCGCTCAACTACACGCTGGGACTCGCGGCGGCGGCCGAGGGCCTGGGGGTGCGCATCTTCGAGGGGACCCGCGCCACGGGTTTTGCGCCCACGGGCGCCGCGCAGCTGCACATCCGCACTCCGCGGGGAGAGGTGCGGGCGCGCTACCTGGCGCTGTGCGGGAATGTCTACCTGGGCGCCACCGCCCCGACACTCGCCGCCAAGATCATGGCCGTCGCAACTTACATCGTGGCGACCGAACCCCTGGGTGCGGAGCGCGCGCGACAGCTCATCACCAACAACGCAGCGGTCAGCGACATGAACTGGGTGCTGGATTATTTCCGGCGCTCGGCCGATCACCGCCTGCTGTTCGGCGGGCGGGTGAATTACTCCGGGTTCAGCTCCTTCGATGCCCCGAGCGCCACCCGCGCGCGCATGCTCGCCGTGTTTCCGCAATTGCAGGACGTTCGCATCGAGTACGCCTGGGGGGGCGAAGTCGACATCACGCGCAATCGCGCTCCGCATTTCGGCCGCCTGGCACCTAATGTCTACTTTCTGCAGGGCTTCTCCGGCCACGGCATCGCCCTCACCGGGATCGCGGGCAAGCTGGTCGCCGAAGCCATCGCCGGAATCGCCGGGCGCTTCGATGTGTTCGCACGGATTCCGCATCGCAATTTTCCGGGCGGCACGGCCTTGCGCCGTCCGGCGCTGGTGCTGGCGATGCTGTACTACCGCCTCAGGGATCTGTTGTAGTGCTCCACGCCCGGCAGCTGATGCTCGGCCTGTGGCTCGCCTGGGTGCTGTACTGGGTGGTGTCCGCGTTCGGCGCCAGGACCACGCGGCGGCGCGAGTCGCTCGCCTCGCGCCTGTCGCACGCGCTGCCGCTCGCCGTGGGCGTGACGCTGATCGCCTGGCCGCAGCTTCACGTGCGCTGGCTGTCGCTGCCGCTCCTGCCGCGCAGCCCGCTGCGCTTTGGCGGCGCGCTGGCGCTGGCGGCGGCGGGACTCGCCTTCACCGTGTGGGCCCGGGTGCATCTGGGACGCAACTGGAGTGGCTCGGTGACCCTCAAGGAGGGGCACGAGCTCATCCTCTCGGGCCCCTACGCCTGGGTGCGCCATCCCATCTACACCGGGCTGCTGATGGCGCTGCTCGGCAGCGCCGTCGCCTGCGGCGAGCTGCGCGCGGCGATCGGCCTCGGGGTGGTCGCGGCCGCCTTCGTGCGCAAACTTCGCATCGAGGAGCGCTTCATGCGCGAGAGCTTCCCGCAGCAATACCCGCGCTACTGCGCGCAGGTGCCGGCGCTCATCCCGTTCACAAAGCCTCCGCGATCTGTACCGCGTTGAGCGCCGCGCCCTTCAGCAGCTGATCACCCGCCACGAACAGGCAGATGGAGCGTCCGCCCGGATCGCTCAGATCCTGGCGGATGCGGCCGACGAGAATCGGGTCCTGACCGGAGGCGTCCTGCGGCATCGGGAAGTAGTTGCGCTGCGCGTCGTCCACCAGCTTCACGCCCGGAGCGCTCTGCAGCAGCTCGCGCACCTGCGGGGGCGTGATCGGCCGCTCACATTCAACGGTGATCGCCACCGAATGCGCGCGCAGCACCGGTACCCGCACGCAGGTGGCCGACACGCGGATGTCGGGATCGCCGAAGATCTTGCGGGTCTCCTGGATGACCTTGGTCTCCTCGTCGTTGTAGCCGGTCACCGGGTCGATGCTGGTGTTGTGGCTGAAGAGGTTGAAGGCGTAAGGGTGCGGCAGCACCTTGTGTTGGTAGGCACGGCCCTCGAGATAGGCGCGCGTGGACTCGAGCAGTTCCTGCATCGCCGCGGCGCAGGCGCCGGAGGCGGCCTGGTAGGCGGCCAGCGTCAGCCGCCGGATGCGGTTGCTGCAGTGGATCGGCCATAGCGGCGTGATGGCGATGATGGCGCAGCAGTTGGGATTGGCGATGATTCCCTGGTGAATGCGCAGCGTGTGCGGGTTGATCTCCGGCACCACCAGCGGCACGGCGGGATCCATGCGGAACGCGGACGAGTTGTCGACCACGGTGGCGCCCGCGCGCACGGCAATGGGCGCGAAGCGCTTCGAGGTGCTGGCGCCGGCGGAGAACAGCGCGATGTCGACACCGCTGAAGCTGTGCTCGTTC
>VBNH01000111.1 GCA_005878095.1 Gammaproteobacteria bacterium
GGTCGCGCGGAATCCGGCGAGGACACCTGGGAGCCGAACCGCAGCGAGTTTCACGTCGAGCTCGGGCGCATGTCGGGCCGCGCCGAGGAAGCGACCCAGGCCGCCATCCGCGCAGCGCTGCAGCACTATCCGAGCCTGCGCACCGAGGTGCTGACCTTTCTCGGCGACCGCCTGAGTGAGTCGCTCTCCGGTGAGGCCGCGCCCGTGGCCGTCAACGTGTTTGGCCCGGATCTGGACGAGCTCGACCGGGTGGCGGATGAGATCGCCGCCGTGGCGCGCACGGTGCCCGGAGCGAGCGACGTGCAGGTGCAGGCACCCTCGGGAGCACCGTTTCTGCGCGTGGACCTGAGGCCCGAGCAGCTCGGCCAATACGGCTTCACCGCCGCCGACGTGCTCGATACGGTCGAGACGGCTTACCAGGGTACGACCGCGGCGCAGATCTACGACGCGAACAAGGTAATCGATCTCACCGTGCGGCTGCCGCCGGCCGAGCGCGTCGATCCGGAGGCGATCGGGCAACTCCTGGTGCGGACTGCGAACGGCGTGACCGTGCCGCTGAAGGACCTCGCCACACTCTCGCTCACCGAAGGGCGTACCGGCATCATGCACGAGGGGGCGCGGCGCCGGCAGGTGGTGACCCTCAACCCCACGACCTCTGACATCGGCGGTTTCGTGGCGCGGCTGCAGAAGGCGATCGCGAGGCGCGTGAGCCTGCCGCCCACGGTGTACCTGGAATTCGCCGGCGCCGCGAGCGGCGCGCGCCAGGCGCGCCATGAGTTGCTGGTGCACTCGGGGCTCGCGGCGCTGGGAATCATGCTGCTGTTGTCGCTGGCGTTTCGCGACGCGCGCAGCGTGCTGCTCATCCTCGTCACCGCGCCGTTTGCCCTCGTCGGTGGGGTGCTCGCCGTGGCGCTCACCGGCGCGACGCTCTCGATCGGCTCGCTGGTCGGATTCGTCACGCTGTTCGGCATCGTCGCGCGCAACGCGATCCTGCTGATTGCCCACCTCGGGCATCTGATGGCGGTCGAGGGTGCGCAGTGGTCCCTGCCGACCGTGCTGCGCAGCACCCGCGAGCGGCTCGTGCCGATTCTCATGACCGCTCTGGTGACGGGGCTGGGACTGCTGCCACTCGCGCTGGGGAGCGGTGAGGCCGGACGCGAGGTGCAGGGGCCGATGGCGAGCGTCATCCTGGGGGGGCTCGCCACCTCGACACTCATGACGCTCGTGGTGCTGCCGATCCTGATCTGGCGGTTCGGGCCGCTCGGGCGTGCCGATGCCAGCGGCGTGAGTTAGCTCGCCCGCGTCCGTTCCCGGCCACAATATCCGCCGCCGCCAGTCGTCTTGACAGGCAGATGTCTGCTGCGCTCACCCACCGCCTGACCGCTGCCGCGCAGGACCGCGAGATCGCCGCCACCGTGCAGCGCGAACGTGGGCGCCTCCTGGCTTTCATCCGCCGGCGGATTGCCGATGCGGCTGAAGCCGAGGATGTCCTGCAGGAGGCGCTGTTCGAGCTGGTGCTTGCTTACCGCACGCTGCAGCCGGTGCAACAGGCGCGCGCGTGGCTCACGCGGGTGGCGCGCAACCGCATCATCGACCGGTTTCGCCGCCGCAGCCGGGAGCGGCCGGCGGACCCGCCGGCGGCCGCGGGCGAGGAGCTCGACGACGGCGCAGACGACGGCGCATTCGAGGATCTGCTGCCCGCCCCGGATGGCGGACCGGAGTCGGCTTTCATTCGCGAGTTGCTGCTCGAGGAGATCGAGGCGGCGCTCGGGGAGCTGCCGCGCGAGCAGCGCGAGGTGTTCGTGGCGCACGAGCTCGACGGTGTGTCCTTCAGGGAGCTGTCGGCGCGCTCGGGAGTGAGTGTCAACACACTGCTCGCGCGCAAGCGCTACGCGGTGCTGCACCTGCGGCAGCGACTGCGGGCGGCCTGGGACGATTGGTTGCTGACATGAGGAGAGCGATGTGAGAGGTCGAGCTCGTTGGGTAGTGAAGGGAGCGGCGATCGCGGCCCTGGCGATCGCCGCCATAGCGCTTCTCAGCCTGGTGGTGATGAGTCTGTGGAACTGGCTCGTCCCGAGTCTGTTTCATGGTCCGGCGGTGCGGTACTGGCAGGCCGTGGGCCTGTTGCTGCTCTCCCGGATTCTGTTCGGGGGTGTGCGCGGACGGGGCGGGTGGCGCGGTCACTGGCGCCAGCGCATGTGGCGGGAGCGCTGGGCGAACATGACGCCGGAGGAGCGCGAGCGGTTACGGGAGAGGTTCCGGCATCGCTGTGGTCAGCGCCCGGACCCGGCGCAAGGCACGACGGCGCCGCCGACCTCATGAGCGGCCCGCCGCCAGCCGGTTGACGCGGGGCGCCGCGCCTCTCAACATGCCGCGCACCATGATTCCCCGCACCATGACCGCGGTCGAGATTCGCGAACCCGGGGCACCCCAGGTGCTGCGCGCGGTGGAGCGGCCCGTGCCGCAACCGCTCGCCGGGGAGGTGCTGATTCGCGTCGTCGCGGCGGGCGTCAACCGGCCGGACGTCCTGCAACGCAAGGGCCTGTACCCGCCGCCTGAAGGCGCCAGCGACATTCCCGGCCTGGAGCTTGCTGGCGAGGTCGTGCTCCTGGGTCCCGGGGTGCGCGAGCCGCAGGAGGGCGCCAGGGTTTGCGCGCTGGTGGCCGGCGGCGGCTATGCCCAGTACGTCGCCGCGCCGGCGGTGCAATGCCTGCCGGTACCGGCGCAGCTGAGTTTCGAGGAAGCCGCGGCGCTGCCGGAGACCTTCTTTACCGTCTGGCTGAACGTGTTCGAGCGCTCGCGCCTGCAGCGCGGCGAGACCCTGCTGGTGCACGGCGGCGCCAGCGGCATCGGTACCACCGCGATCCTGCTCGGCAAGGCGTTCGACGCGCGCGTGATCGTCACGGCGGGCAGCGCGCAGAAATGCGCTGCCTGCCGCGAGCTGGGGGCGGATCTGGCCATCAACTACCGCGAGGGCGATTTCGTCGCGGCGACGCTGCGCGCGACCGACGGCAGGGGGGCGGATGTCATTCTCGACATGGTGGGCGGGGACTACCTGCCCCGCAACGTGGCTGCCGCCGCCCTCGAGGGACGAATCGCGCTCATTGGCACGCAGGGCGGCGCCAGGGCCGAGCTCGATCTGCGCTCGCTCATGACGAAGCGCCTCACGCTCACCGCCTCGACCCTGCGGTCCCAGCCGGTAGAGAACAAGGGCCGCATTGCGAGGGCGCTGCGGGAGAATGTGTGGCCGCTGTTCGCCTCACGCGGCCTCAAGCCCGTGATCCACGCGCGTTTCCCGCTCGCCGATGCGGCGCTGGCCCACGAGCTGATGGAATCCGACCTGCACATCGGCAAGATCGTTCTGGTCGTATGAGGGGAGCGGTGCGCGTGGCCCGCCGGGGGCGCCACCGCCGTGCGGCTGGCCCGCGCCGGTTGCCGGAAGTGTGAACTGCGACGGGGGCGCAGTGGAAATTCGTCATAAAGTCACGGAATTGCCGTACCCTTCGGCGCCAGACTGGCATAACGATCGAAGGAGAGCGTGCGGATGAGTCTCTCGCCCTATGGCCTGGTCGAGCTGCCCGTGTGGGGCTATGCGCTGGTGACCTTCGTCACCATTCAGACGATGTTTCTCGGGGTGACGCTGTACCTGCACCGTGATCAGTCCCACGGCGGCCTCATCCTGCACCCCTCGCTCCGGCACCTGTTCCGCTTCTGGCTGTGGTTCAGCTCCGGAGCGATCACGAAGGAGTGGGTCGCGGTCCACCGCCGCCACCATGCGCACGCCGATCAGCCGGGCGATCCGCACAGTCCGGTGGTGTTTGGATTGCGGCGCGTGCTGTTCGAGGGCTATGAGCTGTACGACGTCGCGGCGCACGATGCCGAGACGCTGAAGAACTACGGGCGCGGTACGCCGCAGGACTGGCTCGAACGGCGCCTCTACAGCGCATACCCGCATCACGGCATCGTGGTGTTCGTCGCCGCGCACCTGTTGCTGTTCGGTGTTCCGGGCATCGTGATGATCGCCGTGCACCTCGTGGCGCAGCCGTTCTTTGCCGGCGGCGTCATCAACGGGCTCGGGCACGCGGTCGGTTACCGCAGCTTCGAGATGCCGTCCACCGCGACCAACCTCGTGCCCTGGGCGCTGCTGCTCGGCGGCGAGGAGCTGCACAATAATCACCACGCGTTCCCGCGCTCGGCACGCTTCGCGGTGCAGCGCTGGGAGATCGACATCGGCTGGCTGTGGATACGCCTGTTCAGCGCCCTGGGCTTGGCGCGCGTGCGCTGGGTCGCGCCGCGTCCGCAGCTCGAGCGCCGGCGGCGCGACCTCAATGCCGACACCGTGAACGCCCTGTTCACCCATCGCATGCACGTGCTGCGCGACTACGCGCGCCGCGTGGTGCTGCCCGTGTGCCGTGAGCTGGCGCGGCGTGAGCCTCACGGCGCGCTGCCGGTGATCGCGCCGAAGCTGCTGGTGCGGCATCCGGCGCTGCTCGCCGAGGAGGCGCGCCGCAAGCTGCGTGAGCTGCTCGAGCGGTACGAGGTGTTGCGCCGGGTGGTCGAGTTCCGCGACAGCCTGCAACAGCTGTGGAACGGCACGGGCGCGAATCCGGCCCGCGCCGTGGCGCAGCTGCGTGAGTGGTGCAGCCGCGCCGAGGGCAGTGGCATCCGCGCGCTGCGCGATTTCGCCCAAGGCCTGCCTGCCTACGCGCGCGGCTAGCGGTAAGCGCGCTACGTAAGCGCGCTACAGGCGCGGGCTATCTGTCCGGAAGACTCGTCGCGCGTGTGACCGTGCGCATCGCGAAGCTCGAGTGCACGCGCGCGACGCTCGGCAGGCGCGTGAGATGCTGGTTGTGAATGCGCTCGAAGTCCGCCATATCCGCCACCACCAGCCGCAGCAGGTAGTCGTGCTCCCCGGTCATGAGATAGCACTCCATGACCTCCGGCACCTTGCGCACCGCGCTCTCGAAGGCCTCGAGCCCGGCCTGGCTCTGGCGATCGAGCGTGATGCTCACGAACACATTCACCGGGAAGCCGGCCTTGTGCTGATCGATCAGTGCGGTGTAGCCCTCGATGAGTCCGGATTCCTCGAGCGCGCGCACGCGCCGCAGGCAGGCCGATTCCGACAGACTCACTTTCTCCGCCAGCCGTGTGTTGGTGATGCGGGCGTCCTGCTGCAACAGGCGCAGGATGGCGCGATCGTAGCGGTCAAGCTCCACGGGCGCAAAATTCCTTCACAGAACAGTCGATAGACCGCAGATTCTGCCACAGTCGGCGGGCCTGGACCTTGGATTTGGCAGGAGTCACCGCGCGCTGAATCCTAATCTGGCTGCCAATCAAGCACCTGGAGGCAGCCATGCGCGTCGGGGTTCCGCGGGAAATCAAAGTTCATGAATACCGCGTCGGCCTGGTGCCGGCGGGAGTGCGCGAGCTGGTTGCCGCCGGGCACGAAGTGCTCGTGGAGAGCGGCGCCGGCAACGGCATCGGAGTCGACGACGCCCAGTTCCGGGCCGCCGGGGCTGCGATCGCCGCGCGCGCCAGCGAGGTCTTCGAGCGTGCCGACATGGTGGTCAAGGTCAAGGAGCCGCAACCGGCCGAGTGCGAGATGCTGCGCCAGGGGCAGGTGCTGTTCACCTACCTGCACCTGGCCGCCGACCCGGTGCAGGCCAGGGGTCTGATGAAGTCCGGCGCCACCGCCATCGCTTACGAGACGGTCACGGCGCCCAACGGTTCGCTGCCGCTGCTCACGCCCATGAGCGAAGTGGCGGGCCGCATGTCGATCCAGGTGGGAGCGGCCAGCCTGCAGAAGGCCAATGGCGGCTTCGGCATCCTGCTCGGTGGGGTGCCGGGTGTGCCGCCGGCGAGAGTCGTGATTCTCGGCGGGGGCGTCGCGGGTACCCACGCGGCGGAAATGGCCATCGGCCTGCGCGCAGACGTCACGGTGGTCGACCGCTCGGTCGATCGCCTGCGCGAGCTGTCGGCCATGTTTGGCTCGGCCCTGCGCACCGAGTATTCGACCACCGCCACCATCGAGCGGCTGGTGCGCGATGCGGACCTGGTCGTCGGGGCGGTGTTGGTCGCCGGAGCCGCCGCGCCCAAACTCCTCACCCGTGCCATGATCGCAACTATGAAACCCGGCGCGGTGCTGGTCGACATCTCCATCGACCAGGGCGGCTGCTTCGAGACCAGCCGGCCCACGACCCACGCGGAACCGACTTTCGTGGTGGACGGTGTCATCCACTACTGTGTCGCCAACATGCCCGGCGCGGTCCCCCGCACCTCGACGCTCGCGCTCACCAACGCAACACTTCCCTACGTGCGTGCGCTCGCCGACCTGGGTTGGCAGGCGGCGCTCAGGCGCGACCCCGGGCTCGCCGCGGGTCTCAACGTCCACGCGGGCGAGATCACGCACGAGGTGGTCGCGAAGGCGCTGGGCCTGAAGGCGCGCCCGGGCATCCGCTGAGGGCGCGCAAGTCAGCCCCGCGTGGCGCGACTCCCTACAAAGGGAGGTGGCCCTGTGCGCCGCGTGCCGCTACGCTACGGGGCGCGCTGATTACCACCAGGAGGCTCCTGTGATGAAGATTGCGCTGCCGGCCGCAATGCTGGCGCTTGCGGCAGGTTCCGTCCTTGCCGAGCCTGTGACGTATCCGATCGACCCGGCCCACACCTATCCGAGCTTCGAGGCGGATCACTTCGGCGGGATGTCGGTGTGGCGCGGCAAGTTCGACAAGACTTCCGGGACGATCGTGCTGGACAAGGAGAAGGGGACCGGGACGGTGGATATCACCGTGGACACCTCCTCGATCGACTTCGGTATGCCCAAGCTCAACGAGCACGCGAGATCCGCCGAGATGTTCGACGTGGAGAAGTATCCGGCCGCGACCTACAAGGGCACGCTGGCCGGCTTCAAGAACGGCGCGCCGACAGAGGTGGACGGGCAGTTCACCCTGCACGGCGTGACCCATCCGCTGAAGCTCACCATCAATCAGTTCAAGTGCATGACTTACCCGATGGACAAGAAGGAGCACTGCGGTGCCGATGCCTCGGCGCGCTTCAACCGCGCCGATTACGGCATCAACTTCGGCGACAAGTACGGCTTCAAGATGGATGTGAAGCTCGCGATCCAGGTCGAGGCGGTCCGCCCGAGCTGAACGGCGCGCGGCGGGCGCGCGGCAAGCTCGCGCCGCAGGTGTGCGCCGCCGCGGCGAGCGAATCTTCAGCTCCGGGCCGCGACCTCGCTGGCGATGGCGAGCGAGGCGGTGAGGCCTGGGGACTCTATTCCAAACAGGTTGACCACCGGCGGCACGCCGTGGGTGCGCGCGTCGTCGATGCGAAAATCCGCGGCCGGCTCACCGGGGCCTGAGAGCTTCGGCCGCACACCGGCGTAGGCGGGCTGCAGCGCGCCATCCTTGAGTGCGGGCCAGTAACGGCGGATGGCGGCGTAGAACGCCGCGGCGCGGCTCGCGTCCACGCTGTAGTCGCAACTCTCGACCCACTGTACGTCCGGGCCGAAGCGCGCCCGACCTGCGAGGTCGAGCGTGAGGTGTATGCCGAGTCCACCCGCATCGGGAAGCGGGTAGATGAGCCGCTCGAAGGGTGCGCGCGTGTTCAAGGCGAAGTAGCTCCCCTTGGCGAAGCACGCCCGCGGGATGTGCGCCGGCGGGAAGCCTTGCATCAGGCGCGCCACCGCCGGCGCCTGCAGTCCCGCGCAGTTGACCAGGGTGCGGGCGCGCAGCGCAGGTTCTGCGCCGTTCACGCCGATGAGAACCGCCTCGCCCCCGAGGACCAGGCGCGTGACCGCGCTGCCGCACACGAGCGTCGCACCGCGACTCTCCGCTTCAGCGAGCAGTGCCTGCATGTAGGCGTGCGCATCGAGGATGCCGCTGAGCGGGGAGTGCAGCGCTGCCGCACAGGCCAGCTGCGGCTCGAGCGCGCGCGCCTCCGCAGGGCCGAGCAGGGCGAGCTCCACGCCGTTGGCGCGCGCCGCGGCGGCCAGCCGCGTGAGCTCGGGAAGCTCGCCCTCGGTGGCCGCGACGATGAGCTTGCCGCAGCGCCGATGGGCGATGGCGCGCTCGCGGCAGAACTCGTACAGGCGCTCGCGGCCGGCGACGCACAGGCGTGCCTTCAGCGAGCCGCGCGGATAGTAGATGCCGGCGTGGATCACCTCGCTGTTGCGCGAGCTGGCGCCGGTGCCGAAGCGCCCGGCGGCTTCGAGGATCAGGACCTCGCGGCCCCGCAGCGCCAGTTCCCGCGCCACCGCAAGCCCGACCACGCCCGCCCCGACCACGATCACATCCGCGCTGTCCATTCGCCGCCAGTGTAGCGGCTTAGCGCCGCCGGGCGGTGGCACGGCGCAGGCGCGGCGCACGGCGGGTCGTACAATGCGCGCATTCGCGCCATCGCTCGTCGGAGAAACAAGTGCCCGCCGTGAACTATCGCCTGGAAGGGGAGGTCGCCGTGCTGACGATCGCCAATCCGCCGGTGAATGCCCTGAGTCTCGCGGTGCGCGAAGGACTGCTGCAGGGGCTGCAACGGGCCGAACAGGAGCGGGCCGTGCGCGCGGTGGTGGTGACGGGCGCCGACGGCACGTTCGCCGCCGGCGCAGACATCAACGAGGTGGCCTCGGGCCTGGTGCTGCAGTCGCCCATCACGCGCGAGGTGCAGGCGCAGATGGAGGCGGGCACGAAACCCATCGTGGCCGCGATCGAGGGCGTGGCTCTGGGAGGAGGCTTCGAGCTCGCGCTCGCCTGCCACTTCCGGGTCGCCGCCGCGAGCGCCAGAGTCGGCCTGCCGGAGGTGAAGCTCGGGCTGATCCCGGGCGCGGGCGGCACGCAGCGCTTCACGCGCCTCGCAGGGCCGCAGGCCGCACTGGAAGCCATCACCTCCGGCGCCCACCTGCCCGCGGCGCGCGCGCTCGAGCTGGGACTGGTGGACGAGCTCGCCGAGCCGCCACTCGCCGGCGCGCTCGCGCTGGCGCGTCGGGCCGCCGCGGAAGGGCGCCCGCTGCGGATCGCGAGCGATCTGAGCGAGCGCATTCGCGACGTGAGTCCGGAGCTGTTCGCCGCGTTTCGCCGCCGGCTCGAGCCGAAGGCGCGCGGGCAACTCGCACCCTGGAGAATCGTCGACAGCATCGAAGCCGCCTGCACGCTCCCCAAAGAGGCAGCGTTCGCGCGCGAACGCGAGTATTTCATCGAGTGCCGCGACAGCCCGCAGCGCCAGGCGCTGGTGCACGTCTTTTTCGCCGAGCGCGAGGCGCGCAAGATTCCGGGCCTCGGCGCGCAGGTGAGCGCGCTGCCGATCCGGCGCGCCGCGGTGATCGGCGCCGGCACCATGGGCGCCGGCATCGCCATGACATTCGCCAACGCCGGCATTCCGGTGTCGGTGCTGGAACTGTCGGGCGAGGCCCTCGAGCGGGGCTTGAGCCTCGTGCGCAGCAACTACGACGGCTCGGTGGCGCGCGGCAGCCTGACGCGCGAGCGCGCCGAGCGCGCGCTCGCCCTGATTCAGGGCTGGACGGGGTACCAGGCGCTCGGCACCGCGGACATCGTCATCGAGGCGGTGTTCGAGGACCTGAAGGTGAAGCAGCAGGTGTTCGCCAGGCTCGACCAGGAGGCGGCCCCGCACGCCATTCTCGCCACCAACACCTCGACTCTCGACATCGACGCGATCGCCGCCAGCACCTCGCGCCCCGAGCGGGTGGTGGGCACGCATTTCTTCAGTCCCGCGAACGTCATGAGGCTGCTGGAGAACGTGCGCGGCAAACACACCTCGCCGCAGACCATCGCGACCGTCATGGCGCTCGCCAGGACCCTGGGCAAGATCGCGGTACTGGCGGGCAACTGCGACGGCTTCATCGGCAATCGCATGCTGATGTTCTACGGCGCGCAGGCCGAGTTCCTGCTCGAAGAAGGGGCTACGCCGGAGCAGATCGATCGCGTAATGGAGGGTTTCGGTTTCGCGATGGGGCCGCTGGCGGTACGGGACCTGGCCGGCAACGACGTGGGCCTGGCTATCCGCAAGGGCCGCAGGCTCCCTCCCGATGAGCGCTGGTCGCCGATCCTGGAGCGCCTGGTGGGCGAGGGACGGCTGGGTCAGAAGGCGGGTAAGGGCTTCTACCGCTACGAGGGACGCACGCGCATCCCGGACGCGGAGGTGTTGGCGCTCATCGAGGGGGTGTCGCGCGATCTTGGCATTCAGCGCCGTCAGATCCCCGATGAGGAGATTCTCGATCGGCTGCTGCACCCGCTGGTGAACGAAGGCGCGCGCGTCGTCGAGGAGGGCATCGCCATACGCGCCAGCGACGTGGACGTCGTGTATGTGAACGGTTACGGGTTCCCGGCCTACAAGGGTGGCCCGATGTACTGGGGGCGGCAGGCGGGGCTCGCGCGGGTGGTGCAGACCATGCGCCGCCTGGCGCCGACGCACGGCGCGCGCTGGCGTCCGGCACCCCTGCTGGAGCGCCTGGCGGCCTCCGGCAAGGGTTGGAACGACTGACCATGCAGCGCGCCCGCACCGTAGCGGTGATCACGGCGACGATGGTTCTGATGAGTGCCGCGCACGCGGACGCGCCGGCGGGCAACGACCACGCCGCGCCCCGCGTGCCCGCAAGCGTTGCGGAGTGGGCTCGCGGGGCGTCCCTGTTCCAGGGACTGGGTGATTTTCACCGTGCGGTGACGAGCTCCGTGCCGCTCGCGCAGCAGTACTTCGATCAGGGCATGCGCCTCTTGTGGGCGTTCAATCACGATGAGTCGACCCGCTCCTTTGCCCGGGCCGCCGAGCTCGATCCGGCGTGCGCCGCGTGCTACTGGGGCGTGGCGCTCACCGTGGGACCGAACTACAACCTCCCGGCGATGGCGCAGACGCGCGCACGCGTCGCCTGGGAGGCGCTGCACAAGGCACAGGAGAGCGCGGCGCGGGCTTCCGCGGTAGAGCAGGGGCTCATCGGCGCGCTCGCGGCGCGCTATCCGGGGCCGCAGCCGCCGGCAGCCGCGGAGTCCGACGCCGTCCTCACCGGCTACGCCGCGGCGATGCGCAGCGTGGCCGAGCGCTTCCCGGATGATCTCGACGTGCAGACCCTGTGCGCGGAGAGCGAGATGAACGTGCATGCGTGGAAGCTCTGGACCGCCGATGGCCAGCCGGTCGCAGGGACGCTGCAGATCGAGAAGCGGCTCGAGTCGGTGTTGCAACGCAGTCCCGGCCACCCGGGCGCGAATCACTACTACATACACGTCATGGAGGCCTCACCCGCTCCCGGCAAGGCGCTGGCCTCCGCCGAGCGGCTGCGCGGCATGATGCCCTCGGCGGGGCATCTGGAGCACATGCCCGCTCACATCATGCAGCGCCTCGGGCGTTACGAGGAGGCGGCCGAGGCGAACCGTCGCGGCGTGGCGGCCGATCAGGCGTACTTGCGCGCCACCGCGGCGCCGGACTACTACCGCATGTATCTCGCTCACAACTACGCGTTCCTCGCCTTCTCGGCGGCCATGGAGGGACGCAAGGCGGAGACCCTCGCCGCCGTGCAGAGCGTGCCGCAGACCGTCCCCCTCGAGATGATGCTGGCCATGGGCGACTCGGGCTGGAGTCTCGCCCAGCAGTACGCGGCGCTGGTGCGCTTCGGACTGTGGGACGAGATGATCGCGCAGCTGGCGCCGGATCCGCGGGCCAGCGGTCTCACGGCCGGTTATCTCTATGGCCGCGGCGTGGCGCTCGCCGCGCGTGGCCGGATCGATGAGGCCCGCGGCGCGCTGGCCGGGTTGCAGAAGCTCGGCGTCACGGTTGCGGCGGAGGCCGCGGCGGGATTCAACACGCTGCGGGACGTGCTGAGTGTGGCACAGCCGATCGTCGCGGCGCGCATCGCCGCATCCGAGGAACGCGGCGAAGAGGCGCTCACGCTCCTCGCGCAGGCGGTCGCTGCCGAAGACCGGCTCTCGTACAACGAGCCCGCTGACTGGTTCTTCCCCGCCCGCCATCTTCTCGGCGCGCAGCTGCTGCTCGCCGGGCAGGCCACGCGGGCCGAGCAGGTGTACCGGGAGGATCTGCGGCGCAACCCCGGCAACGGCTGGGCGCTGCGGGGACTCGCCGCGGCGCTCACGGCGCAGGGCAGGGCGGCAGACGCCGCCCGCGCGCGCCACGAGTTGGATGCCGCGTGGCGCTACGCCGACATACGGCTACCCGGATCCGCATTCTGGTTCGCCGGCGCGGACAGCAGCGATTGCGCCTGCCAGCATCAGGCCTCAGGCAAGCGGCAGCCGGGTCGTGAACTTCTTGGTGCGCAGCACGAAGCTGGTGTTGACTGAGCGCACCGCGGCGAGCTGCAGCAGCTGCGTCGAGAGAAAGTGCTCGTAGGCCTCCATACTGGCGGCGACGATGCGCAGCAGGTAGTCGTTCGCGCCGCTCATGGAGTGGCATTCGAGCACCTCGGGGCGCTCCCTCACGAGCTGATCGAATTGGCGCACCGATTCGGGGTGGTGGTTCTCGAGCGACACGAGGGCGTAGGCGAGAATCGGCAGGCCGATCGCCGGCGCCCGCAACAGCGTCGCATAGCCGCCGATGAAACCGGCCTGCTCCAGAGCCCGCAGGCGCCGCCAGCACGGCGCGGGCGACAGCCCGACGCGCTTCGCCAACTCCTGGTTGGAGATGCGCGCATCCGACTGCAGCTCCTCGAGGATCCGCCGGTCGAGGCGATCGAGGGTCCGGGTCACAGGCCTCCTGACGTTGCGCAATAATATTGCCAGAAGTGTGCCCAGGGGGGCAATTGAAGCAAGGTAATTGCACGACTTAGAGCATAAGCTTACCTGCCATGTCCGCCCGGCCTGCCGCGATACCCGACGCCTCACGCGCCACAGTGGCGCCCGGCCAGGCAAGCGACTGGGCACGTGTGGCATCGCTCGTGCATGCCTCGCGCGCCCTCGACGACATCGAGGAGACCCGCCTGCTGCCCGAGCGCAAGGTGCTCTATCAGTTCTCGGCGCGCGGTCATGACCTGGCGCAGATCCTGCTCGGGCTGCAGCTCACGGATGGGCACGACGGGGTGTCGGTCTATTACCGCTCGCGCCCGCTGATGCTCGCGCTCGGCGTGAGCCTGGAAGATGCGGCGGCCGGCCCGCTCGCGCGCAGCGGCTCCTTCAGCGGCGGCCGCGATATCGGCGTGGTGTTCAATCTCCCGGGCCATGCCGGCCCGACCGTGCTGCCCGCGTGCGGCGGCGTCGGGGCGCAGTACACACCCGCCGCCGGCTGGGCGCAGGCGATCCGTTACCGGCATGAGGTGCTGCGGGATGCCTCTTACGCAAGCAGCATTGCCGTGGTGCTCGGCGGGGACGCCTCCTGCGCCACCGGTGGCTTCTGGTCGGCGCTCAACATCGCGACCACGCTCGGGCTCCCCATGTTGTTCTACATCGAGGACAACGGCTTTGGCATTTCGGTGAGCTCGCGCCTGCAGACCCCCGGCGGCAACATCGCGGCGAACCTGCGCGCGTTTGCCGGCCTGACCATCCTGGAGGGAGACGGGAGCGATCCGCCCGCGGCGGCCGAGCTGACGCGACGCGCGGTCGCGCGGGTGCGTGAGGAACGCGCACCGCTCCTGCTGCGTCTGACGGTACCGCGTCTGTCCGGTCACTCCGGGCAGGACACGCAGGCCTACAAGTCGGCGCAGATCCTCAAGGATGAGCGCGCACGCGATCCGCTCACGCACCTGCATGAGTTTCTGGTCCCGGCCGTGATGGCGGAGGCGCAATGGGCTCGCCTGGCGAGCGAGGCGCGGCATGAGGTCGAGCGGGCGATTGAGCGGGCGCTGGCGCGACCGCCACCCGACCCGCAGCAGCTGACGCGCCATGTTTTCTCGGAAAGCTCCGACGGTACGCACTCACTGCAGGAGCAGGGCGGGCTCGCTCCCGAGCGGCACGTATTCGCCCCTTCGAGCCTGACGGCGCAGCCGCAAGCCACGCGCATCAACATGCTCACCGCGATCCGCCGCACGCTCGATGTCGAGCTCGCCGCCAATCCACGCATGGTGGTGTTCGGCGAGGACGTCGGCCCCAAGGGCGGCGTGCACGGGGCGACCCTCGGGCTGCAGGACAAGTACGGGGTGGAGCGCGTGTTCGACACCAGCCTGTCGGAAGAGGGGATCGTCGGACGGGCGGTCGGCATGGCGCTCGCGGGCCTGCTGCCGGTGGCGGAGATCCAGTTCCGCAAGTACGCGGATTCTGCGGCCGAGCAGTTGAACGACTGCGGGACGCTGCGCTGGCGCACGCACAATCGCTTCGCCGCCCCGATGGTGGTGCGCATGCCGGGCGGATTCTTCAAGTGCGGCGACCCCTGGCACAGCCAGACCAACGAGGTCGCGTGGGTGCACGGCGTGGGCTGGCAGGTGGCGGTGCCCTCGAACGCCGAGGACGCGGTGGGCCTGCTGCGGCGGGCGTTGCGTGGCAATGATCCGGTGATCTTCTTCGAGCACCGGGCCATGCTCGACGGCGCCTGGGCGCGGCGCCCTTATCCGGGTAACGAGTTCGTGGTGCCCTTTGGCCAGGCACGGCTGCTGCGCGCCGGCACGGAGCTGACCGTGGTCAGCTGGGGAGCGCTGGTGGAGCGTTGCGAGCTTGCCTGCGCACGCTCGCAGGTCGACGTGGAGCTGCTCGATCTGCGTACCCTGTCGCCCTGGGACAAGGCGGCCGTGCGCGCCTCGGTCGAAAAGACCCACCGGTGCCTCATCGTGCACGAGGACAACCTGACCGCAGGCTTCGGGGCGGAAATTGCCGCGACCCTGGCGCAGGAGAGTTTCTTCAGCCTGGAGGCACCGATCGAGCGGCTCGCCATGCCTGACATCCCGAGTCCCCACAGCCCGGTGCTGCTCGATGCGGCGGTGCCGGACATCGGGCGCATCACGCAGTCCATTCAGCGGCTCGCGAGTCTGTGAGCCTTACGATGAGCGGCGGCGTCGAGATCCGGGCTCCCGCGGAGCAGACCGAAGGCACGCGCTCGCAGATCCTGCGCTGGCTCAAGCAGGTCGGCGAGCGCGTCGCCGAGAACGAGCCGCTCATCGAGATCGAGACCGACAAAGTCACGGTCGAAGTCGCCTCGCCCGGCACGGGCGTGCTGCGCGAGATCATCAAACACGAGCAGGAGGAGATCGTCCCCGGTGAGCTGCTCGGCCGCATCGAGGCGCTCACGGCAGCCGCGGCGCTCGTCGAGGCGCCCCAGCCCGCTGCTGCGGCCGCGGCGAGCGCCAGTCCGGTCGCCGTGCGCAGCGCGACCCGCGCGCGCGCTCCTGCCGGCGGGTTGAGTCCGGCGGTGCGCCGCCTGCTCAGTGAGCGCGGGCTCGATCCGTCCGCGATTCGCGGCACCGGGCCGGCGGACCGCATCACCGTCGAGGACGTGCTGCGGGCGGCCCCGGGCAGCGCAGCGGATCGCCGGCGGGATGCGGGCGCCGCGCGGGCCGCAGCAACGCTCGCCACCGAGTCGGAGGCCGGGGCGAGCGCCGAAGGGATCGGCCCCAGCCACCGCGTGCCGCACACCGCGATTCGCAAGCGCATCGCCGATCACATGGTGCAGAGCCTGCTGCACACCGCGCCCCACGTGACGACGGTGTTCGAGGCGGACCTGAGCGCGGTGCTCGCCGATCGCGCGCTCCGGCGCGAGGAGTTCGCGCGCCGCGGGGCGCCCCTGACGCTCAGCGCCTACTTCGTGCAGGCCGCCGTGGCCGCGATCCGCGCCGTGCCGGAAGCGAACAGCCGCTGGACCGACATGGCGCTCGAGATCTACGATTCGATCCATATCGGCGTGGCGACCGCGGTGCAGGACGTGGGGCTCATCGTGCCGGTGCTGCGCGATGCGCAGGCGCGCGATCTGTTCGACACCGCGCGCGAACTGGATGAGCTGGTGACGCGTGCCCGCGCGGGCAACCTGTCACCGGCCGATGTGCGCGGGGGCACGTTCACCATCTCGAACCACGGCGTCAGCGGGAGCCTCCTGGCGGCGCCGATCATCATCCACCAGCCGCAGGCGGCGATCCTGGGAGTGGGCAAACTCGAGAAGCGCCCCGTGGTGGTGGAGGAGGGTGACGAGCAGAAGATAGTGGTGCGGCCGCGCTGTTACGTCACGCTGACCCTGGATCACCGCGTGATGGACGGCCACCAGGCCAATCACTTCCTGCAGGTGTTCGTGCAGACGCTGAGCGGCTGGCCGGCGTAGTGGGATGAAGAGCGAGCTTGAAGCGATCGAGCGCGCCAGCGAGGACGAGCTGCGCGCCCTGCAGCTGCAGCGCCTCAGGTGGTCGGTGCGTCACGCCTACGAGAACGTGGCGCTCTACCGGGAGAAGTGCCAGGGCGCCGGGGTTCACCCGCACGACCTCAGGAGGCTCGCGGATCTCGAGCGTTTTCCCTTCATGACAAAGGACGATCTGCGCGCCGGCTATCCGTTCGGCCTGTTCGCCGTGCCGCGTGAGCAGGTGGTCCGCATCCACGCCTCGAGCGGCACCACCGGCAAACCGACCGTGGTGGGCTACACCCGCCACGACATCGACACCTGCGCGGCGCTGGTGGCGCGTTCCATCCGGGCCGCGGGCGGGCGCCGCGGCGACATGGTGCACATTGCCTATGGTTACGGACTGTTCACGGGGGGTCTCGGCGCACATTACGGCGCGGAGCTGCTCGGCTGCACGGTGGTACCGATGTCGGGGGGGCAGACCCAGAGACAGGTGCAGCTCATCTGCGATTTCCGGCCCGACATCATCATGGTCACGCCGTCCTACATGCTCTCCATCGTGGAGGAGTTCGTGCGCCAGGGGCTCGATCCGGCGGCGAGCTCGCTCCGTATCGGCATCTTCGGCGCCGAGCCCTGGACCGAATCGCTGCGCGCGCAGATCGAGAGCCTGGCGGGACTTCAGGCCCTGGACATCTACGGGCTGTCGGAGGTGATGGGGCCCGGGGTGGCGAGCGAGTGCATCGAGAGCAAGGACGGGCCGGTCATCTGGGAGGATCATTTCTATCCGGAGATCGTCGACCCGGCGACCGCGGAGGCGTTGCCTGCCGGCGCGCCGGGCGAGCTGGTGCTCACCTCGCTCACCAAGGAAGCCCTGCCGGTGATCCGCTACCGCACCCACGATCTGACCTCGCTCCTGCCGCCGACCGCGCGCTCGATGCGCCGCATGGCGAGAATCACCGGGCGCTCGGATGACATGCTGATCATCCGGGGTGTGAATGTTTTCCCGAGTCAGATCGAGGAGCTGCTGCTCAAGCTGGCAGGTCTCGCGCCCCACTACCAGCTCGAGCTCACGCGCGAGGCGCACCTGGATCAGCTGGCGGTGAAGGTGGAGTGTCTGCCGGCCGTCGCCGCTGACGGCCCGCTGCGCTCGCGCCTGCAGCGTGACCTGCAGGGCAGCATCAAGGCGATGATCGGCATCGCGACGCAGGTCGTGGTGTGTGATCCGGGCTCGATCGAGCGCTCGGCGGGCAAGGCGCGGCGCGTGATCGACCGGCGGCCCGCGCGTTAGTCAGCCGAGCAATGCGCTGGACGCGGGATGGATCCGCCGTCACGAAGCGGCCAAAGGATTGACGATGTTGACCCCAGCGATTGTCTGGCCGGGGTTTAGATCCTCACTGTAGATCTCTATCGCGGCTGCCTGCTCGGCGGATGCCACGATCAACGCGTCCCAGAACGAAATCTGTGCCAACGCGGCAATATCGATCGCCCGAATCACCGTCTCCGCCGTGGTCGACTCGCGAATCCACGCACCGTAGCTGCCTACGACTTCGCGAGCCGTTGATCGAGCAACCGGCGTCGCAAGCTTCTGCGTCACGTTGACGTAGAACTCCTGCAACACCTGCACCGACAGTCGTCCGGCACCGGACTCCCACAGTTGGCGCAGCTTCTCGGCCGCGCGACTGCGCTTTGCCCCCGCGTCCACATCGTGTGCGTAGATCAGGATGTTCGTGTCAACGAAGACGATTTCGCTCATGCAACGCCTCGCGCTTCAAGGGGCTCCCGCCGAGAGAAAGAGGGGCTGCAAGGAGAGCCAGGGCTCGTTTGCGCGCCGCCGCGTACCCAGCGTCGTCGGCCACCAGGTGCCGCAACTCATCGGCCAGCAGGGCGCTGACACTACGCCCGCGCCGCGCCGCGACGGCTCGGGCTTTCTTCAGCAGAGAAGGTTCGATCGCAACCGTAATGTTGTGCTTGGGTCTCATGGGGTTCGGCCCTCTCCCGGTCTCACGTAAAATACGTGAAACCGTCCTGCAGGTCAACGGCCCTCGAACGCGGCCCGCGCCTGCTGCGGCAGGGGCGCATCAAAATCGTCGGCTACTTTGATCTGGCCCCTCAGGACCCCGAAGCGAATCCCGCGCTTCGGAGCCGCAAGCCGCGTCAAACGCGCGACGGGCTTGCCCCGGCGAGCGATGATGATGTCCTCACCCGCAGCCGCGCGCTCGACGAGTCTTGAGAGTGTGGTCTTGGCTTGGCCGATATTGATGATGGCCATGAGGGTAGCCCCGCTGCGCGCTCGTACCTAGTCTAGCTGGTCAACGCTCCTTGAAGGAACGGCTGCGGCGCCTCAGCGCCGCGCGATGCCGCCGAAGCGCGCGTGGGCCGCGGAGTTTGCGGCCGGCAGGGGGCGGTGCAGCTGATGCGCGCTCGCCGACAGGTGACGCTCGGCGGCGGGAAACACCCGCGCGTACAGGCGGCGGCACACCTGATAGGCGCTCGCCCCCACCCAGTTCGCCGGCAACAGCGGCGGCGGCAGCAGCGGATCGCGCAGGTGAATCTTGCGATATTCGTGAATCAGCAGCGTGCGGATGAGGAACGCCGTGTCGGCGGTGAGTGCCGCGCCCGGACCGAGCAGCGACTGGACCGGCGCGAAGCTGGCGAGGAAGCGGCGGTAGCGGCGGGCGAGATCCTGCAGATCCCAGCCGCGCGTCGCGAGCCGCCGGTCGCTGGCAAGATCGCTGCCGGTGCCGCGCAGCAGCAACGCCCCCTCGGCGCCGCGTACCTTGCGCAACCAGCGGCGTGCCTGTGCGGGGGTGCAGCCGGGATGGGCGAACAGGAAGGGGTTGAGCTGCCCGAAGCCGAGCCACTTCAGGTCCTGGCGCAGGTGCGCGCGGCGCCGCCTGGCCGCGGGCACGACCACGAGCGTCCACATTCCGTCCCACAGCGACGGACTCTCGCCGTAGATGCGCCGGGTGGCCTCCGCAAAGCGCTCCGCGCCGCCGCGCGTGAGGCGGTACTCGCTGCGCCGTCCGGAGCGCTTCGCCACCAGCCAGCCGTCGCGCGCCAGCCGCGCCACCGAGGTGCGCACCAGCCGCTCGGTGAGGCCGAAGGGCGCCGCCAGGCGGATCAGGCTGCCGACGGTGACCGCGCCGCCGCGCGGCGCGATGGAGTCGCCGAAGACGGTGATGAGGAGCGAGCCGCCGCGCAGCGGGCGCTGCGCGCGGAAATTGCGCAGCAGGGCCCGCACCGGAGCGGGTAGCGGCGCGCGCGGCTTGCGGTTCATGGGCGCTGAAAATTGTGACACAAAAAGCTGCACCTCCGTGCTAGTCTTGTGTCATGTCAGACCGAGTCTTGGCAGCACGTACCCCCCATGTACACCCAGGCGCTCGACACCCACGGTAAGGAACCCCTGCCCGCCGCCGGCGGCGGGTCCGCGGCGCAGGCGCAGCGCTTTCAGGCGCGCGTCGATGCCGAGGACAAGATCGAGCCCAAGGACTGGATGCCCGATGCCTATCGCCAGACCCTGATCCGGCAGATTTCCCAGCACGCCCACTCGGAAATCGTCGGCATGCTTCCGGAAGGCAACTGGATCACGCGCGCGCCGAGTCTGCGGCGCAAGGCGGTGCTGATCGCCAAGGTGCAGGACGAGGGCGGCCACGGCATGTACCTGTACAGCGCCGCGGAGACGCTCGGCATCTCACGGGCGCAGATGTTCGAGCAGCTGCTGTCCGGCAGCGCCAAGTATTCGAGCATATTCAACTACCCGACACTCACCTGGGCGGACGTGGGCGCGATCGGCTGGCTGGTCGATGGCGCGGCGATCATGAACCAGATTCCCATCTGCCGCTGCTCCTATGGTCCGTACGCGCGCGCCATGGTGCGCATCTGCAAGGAGGAGAGCTTTCACCAGCGCCAGGGGTTCGAGATCATGCTGACGCTGGCGCAGGGGAGCGGTGCGCAACGGGCGATGGCGCAGGATGCGCTGAATCGCTGGTGGTGGCCCTCGATCATGATGTTCGGGCCGAGCGATGCCGACTCCAAGCACACCGCCCAGTCGATGCGCTGGAAGATCAAGCGCTTCAGCAACGACGAACTGCGCCAGAAATTCATCGATATCACGGTGCCGCAGGCGCAGTTCCTGGGGCTCTCGATTCCCGACCGCGAGCTGCGCTGGGACCCTGCCGCGCAGCATTATCTGATCGGCCCGATCGACTGGAACGAGTTTCATGCGGTGCTCGCAGGGCACGGACCCTGCAACCGCGAACGGCTCGAGGCGCGGCGCGCGGCGGATGAGGCCGGGCGCTGGGTGCGCGAGGCCGCGGCCGCGCACGCCATGAAGCAACACGGCCGCACACCACGGGCCGCATGAGAGGGAGGCGGGCATGAGTGAGGATTGGCCGCTGTACGAGGTATTCATCCGCTCGCGTTCGGGACTCGAGCACAAGCACGTCGGGAGCCTGCATGCCGCGGATGCGCGCATGGCGATCGAGCATGCGCGCGATGTGTATACGCGCCGCCAGGAGGGCGTGAGCATCTGGGTGCTGCGCTCGGCGGATATCATCGCCTCGGACCCCGAAGAGGCCGACGCGCTGTTCGAGCCGGCGC
>VBNH01000188.1 GCA_005878095.1 Gammaproteobacteria bacterium
TGCCCGGCTCTCCGAATGCGTGATCGGCACCGGTATCAAGGATCTGAACGCAATTTCAACGGGATTCATCCCCCCCGATCCACTGCAGATTCTGTCGTCGTCCCGCATGGCCAATGCGCTCAAGGTGCTGGCGCACAGCTATTCGCGCATCGTCATCGACTGCGCGCCCATATTGCCGGTAAGCGATGCGGCCGTGCTGTCAAAGTACGCGGACTGTGTGCTCTATGTCGTAAAGTCGGACGCGACCACAGTGCCGCAAATCAGGAACGGCCTCGGCCTGCTCGAACGGGTCGGTGCGCCGATACTGGGCATCGTGCTGACCCAGTTTGATGTTCGCAAGGCCGAAAAATACGGCGATTACCACTATGGCAGCTACGAGCCGGATGCGGGACGGTCGCCGGCATGATCGACCTGCACTGTCATTTTTTGCCAGGCATCGACGACGGTGCGCAGACGCTCGCCGACGGCCTCGCCTTGGCGCAGGCCGCGGTGGCCGACGGCATCACGTATTCCGTGATGACGCCGCACATCCACCCGGGCCGCTACGAGAACACGCGCAGCACCATCGAGAAGGCGTTCAAGGACTTCCGCCTGGCGCTGCGCAAGGCTCGCGTAGCGCTGCATGTCGGCATGGCGGCCGAAGTACGGCTGTCGCCCGACATCGTCGCGCTGCTGAGCCAGAACGAGGTGCCGTTCCTGGGCGAACTGGACGGCCACCGGATCATCCTGCTGGAGTTTCCGCACACTCAAATTACTCCCGGTGCGGATAAGCTCATCGAGCGGCTGCTGCAGCACAACATCAGGCCGCTGATTGCGCACCCGGAGCGCAATCAGGACGTGATGCGGGATCTCTCGAAGATCGAGCCATTCATCGAGATGGGGTGTTTCCTGCAGATTACGGCGGGTGCCCTGCTGGGGGATTTCGGCCGGGCGCCACAACGGCGTGCGCTGCAGTTGCTCGAGTTCGACGTCTTCAAGGTTCTCGCGTCCGACGCCCACAATCTCACTGGCCGGCGACCGGCGCTCAGGGAGGGCATGGAGGCCGCAGCCAGGGTGGTCGGCGCGCAGGCAGCCCACGACCTCGTCAACCGGAACCCGCGGATGATCCTTCGGGGTGCGGTGGCCGCCGTTGCCTGATGTAGCCCCCTCGGCGCTCGTTCGGGCCGCTATTGCCGCACTCTTGCTTCTGCTCGGCTACGCCCTCAGCATCGCCGCCCGCACGGGGCTGGCCGACGTTTACGCCGAGCCGGCCAAGTCCTATCTGCAGACAAAGCGCGACGCGAGCGAGGTACTGACCCGGGATGAATGGCAGGCCCTCTACGGGAGCCTCACCCGGGCGTT
>VBNH01000189.1 GCA_005878095.1 Gammaproteobacteria bacterium
ATCGTCTCACAGAGGGGGACGCGCCTGCGTGACTGGCTTCCCAAAAGACGAAGCCCCTCCGAGGAGGGGCTTCGTGGGTCTGGCCATCCAGAGCCGGAAGACAAAGTCCGCTTACGTGCGACAGTTTGCCGGCAGGTACTTTGCCAACACAGTTGTGCCATTTGCGGCAGACCCGCCCGTGGCGGGATCGCCACCGATCGCGGCCCTGTAACCGCAGTTCCAGATCACATCGCCATTGGCACTGACCATCGGCTTCAGATCGAGCTCGTTGGTGGCTCCGGTCAAGGCATTCGTATTCGCCTGTGCACCCGCATAGGTGACCTTAATAGTCCCGGTTGTGAGATTTACGGCCGAGACATATTTGCCCGAGGGCGCCGTAGTAATGCCGATGGCGGCAAGGTTGGCGGGCCAGGCGCCGTTCGTGGCGAAGCTCTCTGACACGTTGGCTTTGACCGCACTCGCTAGATTCAAGCCTTCAGTGACCTGCGCGCGAACTGTATAGTCCTGATACGCCGGGATCGCGATCGCGGCGAGAATGCCGATGATCGCAACCACGATCATCAACTCGATGAGGGTAAAGCCCTTTTGCACGGCCTTCATTTAGAGAAGCTCCTTCGTTGAGAGATAAGTTCGATCGTCGGCGCCCCAATCATGAGGCCTCCTGGAGTTCTAAAGCAAAGGCCGTGCCAACGAAATGCGATTCAGCAAGCTACTGAATTCAATCGTGTTTCTGACGACTATGAGGGAAGGGGCCGCTCGGAGTGATCGATGCAAACGCGGTGACTGTCACAAACTGACAGGGATTGTCGACCAAGAGCGTCACTCACCTCCCGTCGCGAGGCGTTGATCCGCCTAAACTGTACAAGCGGGACAATTTCAGAACTCCTGACATAGCCCATTTTTCCAGCCTAAATCCTGCCTTCTGGTCGCCTGGGGTGCGAACCAATACATGTCCGGTTTTTTGGCCGGGTAACTCGGAAGACCGCGGAATTCTAGGCAATTCCGGGTCACGGGTGCGGACGAATACCCTCTCCGGTGCCGGGGAAGGGGTATGACTGAAGCGTGCGCACCGCGTCCGCGGACAGCGCGGTCGGAGCTGCGTTCGTGCGGCGCGCCAGGCGCAGCAGGATCGCCTCGGCGATTTCCGCGATGTCGCCCCGGCGCTCGCGCAGCGCCGGCACGTGCAGCTCGATCACATTGATGCGGTAGAACAGATCCTCGCGGAACCGGCCCTGCGCGACCAGATCGGCGAGGTTCCTGTGCGTCGCGGACAGAATACGCACGTCGACGGTTTCTTCGCGCGCCTCACCGACCGGGCGCACGGTCTTCTCCTGCACGACGCGCAGGAGCTTGACCTGCATGTGCAGCGGCAGATCCGCCACCTCATCCAGAAACAGCGTGCCGCCTTCGGCGCTCTGGATGAGCCCTTTCTTGTCGGCCACCGCGCCGGTGAAGCTGCCGCGCTTGTGGCCGAAGAGCTCGCTCTCCATGAGCTCGGTCGGGATGGCGCCGCAGTTCACCGCCACGAACGGACCTTCGTGACGTGCGCCGCATTCGTGGATCATGCGCGCGACCAGCTCCTTGCCGGTGCCGGACTCGCCGTAGATGTGCACCGGGGCCTGGCTGCGGGCGACCCGCGCGATCATGTCCCGCAGCTGCTCCATGACGGTGGAGCTGCCGAGCAGGCGTGCACCCTGCAAGCTGGCGGCCGTGCGCTCGTCGGCTCCCGCGCGCAGCCTGATTGCGCTCCCCACCAGCTTGCGCAGCACGCCGAGATCGAGGGGCTTGGAGACAAAATCGAACGCCCCGAGCTTGAGCGCGCGCACGGCGGATTCCACGTTGCCGTGGGCGGTGATCACCGCCACCGGAACGCTGGCTTTGTTCTCCTGGATCCACGCCACGAGATCGAGACCATCGCCATCCGGCAGGCGCATGTCGGTGAGGCAGAGGTCAAACCGCTCCGCCTTGAGCAGCCGCCGGGCACCGTTGAGGTCGGACGCGGTGCGCGTAGTGAGATTCATGCAGAGCAGAGTCGCGCCGTTGGTCTGCGCCAGCTCGCGGGCTAGGAACAGCCCCAGGCCGGTGCCACGGCCGCCACTGTAGAACGGCTCGAAGATGCGCTCGGCGTGCTCGGGCGCGACGCCCGGCCCGCGGTCGGCGACTTCCAGGAACGGGCGGGCGTTCGGGACCATCCGGCCATATCGTATCTCGACGCTGTGGTCGGGGTCGTCCTGCGCGGCATGCTTGAGCGCGTTGTCACACAGGTTCCAGAGGATCTGGCGCAGCTGGTCGGGGTCGACGCGCACCTCGACGTCGGAGTCAGCCCCGCCGACGGTCAGGCGGGCGCGCGGCCACTGCATGGTCTCGCAGAACTCCGCGTGGAACTCTTCGGTCCATGCGGACAGCGACAGGCGCTCCAGGCGCGGCCGCTCCCGCCGGGAGTGCCGCTGCACATTGTCGATGATGCCGCTCACCCGATCGGCGTTGGTGCGGATGATCTGGGTCAAGCGCCGGTCTTCCTCGGCCAGACGAGGGGATTCCGCCAGCAACTGTCCGGCGTGACTCATGGCACCGACGGGGTTACGGATCTCGTGGGCAATGCTCGCGCTTAGGCGCCCGAGGGCTGCGAGCTTGGATTGCTGGACCTTCTCGCCGAGGAGGCTGGTGTCCTCCAGGAATATCAGCAGCGGCCCCGGGTTCGTGGAACCCAGGGGCGCGAAGTGCGCCCGGATCACGCGCGCACCGTCGGCGGCGACGAATGTCGGATCCTCGGCGGGCAATGCCCCGCTGCCAGCGCTTCCCTGGCGCCAGGACTCCAGTAAAAAGAGGAGTCGGGGGCAGGCCTCGCCGATCAGGGCATCGGGGTAGGCTTTCTCATCCCCGAGGATCTGGGCGGCGGACTCGTTGATGAGCCGGATTCGGTCGTGCGCGTCGATCACCAGGATGCTCTCGCGCAGGTGCTGCACGATGTACTGCGAGAGCTGCGCCAGGTTGGCGAGGTCGATTTCCTGCCGGCGCACCAGGGCTTCGCTCTCGCGCAGGCGGTTGGCCACCGGCCAGGTGGCGAGCGCCACGACGAACACCAACACGCCGAGGAGTCCCGCCGTGGTGTAGTCGGTCGCCGGCGTGGTTCCCGAGAAACCGCTGAACATCTGCTGCGCGAGCACGGCGAGCGCGGCGACGGCCGCGATCAGGAGCGCATCGCGACGGTCGGCGAGCACCGTGAGTGCCAGGACCGGCAGCACCAGCAGTATCCCGAGCCCGCTCGCGACGCCGCCGCCGGCGTACAGGATCAGTCCGAGGGCGATGGCATCCACGCTGGCGT
>VBNH01000112.1 GCA_005878095.1 Gammaproteobacteria bacterium
AGGTGCTAGTCCTGGGCGAGGAGCTGCCGCTCGAGCTCCGCGAGCGTCCGATAGCAGGGCAGCACCTGCGCGACGCTGGCGTTCGGTTCCCGGTGCTCCTGAATGGCCCTGAAGAACTCGCGATCCTGCAGCTCGATTCCGTTCATCGACACGTCAATGTGCGACACGTCGATCTTCTGTTCCTTGCCATCGATCAGGTCGTCGTAGCGGGCGATGTACGTGCCGTGGTCGCAGATGTATCGAAAGAATGTCCCCAGGGGACCCTCGTTGTTGAAGGATAGGGAAAGCGTACAGATCGCCCCGCTTGCGCTCTTGAGCTGGATCGACATGTCCATGGCAATGCCCAGGGTCGGGTGTATTGGACCCTGCACCGCGTGGGCGATCGTCACGGACGAGCCGGTCTGGTAGGTGAACAAGTCGACCGTGTGGGCCGCATGGTGCCATAGCAGGTGGTCGGTCCATGAGCGGGGCTGACCGAGGGCATTGATGTTGGTGCGCCTGAAGAAATAGGTCTGCACGTCCATTTGCTGGATCGCGAGCTCGCCTTTGGCGATCCGCCTGTGGATCCACTGGTGTGAGGGGTTGAAGCGCCGCGTGTGCCCGACCATGCAGGTGAGGCCGGTCTGCTGCTGAAGATCGGCAACCGCCTGCGCCTCCGACCAGCGGTCAGCGAGCGGTATCTCGACCTGCACATGCTTGCCGGCTTTGAGGCAGGCGATCGCCTGAGCCGCGTGCAGCGGCGTCGGGGTCGCCAGGATCGCGGCTTCCACGCCGGGGCGATTCAGCGCTTCAGACAAACCCGTCGTGACATGGCCAATGCCGTACTTTTTCGCCAGCTCGCGCGTCCGCTGGAGGTTCCCGCCCACCAGCGAGACCACCTCAACGTTTCCAATGGCCTGGATCGCGTCCAGATGTTTAGCGCCAAAGGCGCCCGCGCCGGCCAGGATGATCTTCATGGCAGGTTCTCCAGGATGAGGTGACCCACCGCCGTATTCGAGGCGGGCACGTGGTAGAAGCGGTGCACGGTACGGACCTTCTCGTTCAGCGCGCCGCGCATGATGAGCCACATCACGAGCTCTATTCCCTCGGACCCCGCCTCGCGGACATATTCGATGTGCGGCATGTGCGAAAGGGCATCCGGCTCGTTGATCAGGCGGTCGATGAATCGGGTGTCCCAGGCTCGGTTGATGAGACCCGCTCGGGCTCCCTGCAGCTGGTGACTCATTCCGCCGGTGCCCCAGACCTGTACGTTCAGCTCAGCGTCGAAGGAATCGACTGCCTGGCGAATTGCCTTCCCCAGCTCGTAGCAGCGGCGGCCGGAGGGAGGCGGATAAAGCACCACGTTGACCGGGAAAGGAATGACGCGCACCGGCCAGGCCGGCGCCTGTCCGAACATCAATGACAGCGGCACCGTCAGGCCGTGATCGACATCCATGCGGTTGACGATCGTGAGATCGAAATCCTGCTGGATCACCGCCTGGGCGATGTGGCATGCCAGCTCGGCATGTCCCTGGACCACCGGCACCGGCCTCGGGCCCCAGCCCTCGTCGGCCGGAGCAAACTGCTCCGCGCATCCGATCGCGAAGGTCGGCACGATGTCGAGACTGAAGGCGGTGGCGTGATCGTTGTAGACCAGCAGGATGACGTCCGGCTTCTGCTGCGCGATCCAGCGCTTGGAGAACTCATAACCGGCGAACATCGGTCCCCAGTACGAATCCTGCGACTTGCCGTTGTCGATCGCGGCGCCGATCGCCGGGACATGCGAGGTGGTGACGCCGGCAGTGATGCGGGCCATTACTGTGACTCCCCGGCTGTGCGGTAAGCACCCGGTGGCACATCGGTGTGCGCTTTGTCCGGTTCCATGGGGCGTTCCTCAGCGGCTCCAGTAAAGGCGCATCGGGTTATCGATCAGCAGCCGGTGCTGAAGCGCGGCGGTAGTCGCCACCTTCGGGATGAAATCGACCAGCGCGCCGTCGTCAGGCATGTGCGACTTCATATTAGGGTGCGGCCAATCCGTACCCCACAGCACCCGGTCGGGGAAAGTGTCGGCAATCCGGCGGGCAAAAGGGGCGACGTCCTCGTAGTCCGGGGGACCACTTCTTGAGAGCCGGTCGGGGCAGCTCACTTTCGACCAGATGTTGGGATGCTCGCGCATCAGTTTGACGAACAATTCGAACTCAGGTCCGTCCACGGACTTCGTTACGTCCGGCCGCCCCATATGGTCCACGACCACCGTCGTGGGGAGGGAAGCGAAGAAAGTATAGAGCTCCGGGAGTTCCGCGGCCTCGAAGTAAATGACGACGTGCCACCCCAGCGGCGCGACGCGCCGCGCGATCTCGAGCAGCACCTCGCGCGGCGTCGTATCGACCAGCCGCTTCACGAAGTTGAATCGTACGCCACGCACCCCGGCCGCATCGAGCGCCGCAAGTTCCCGCTCGGGGACGCTGGCCGCCACGGTCGCGACCCCGCGCGCCCGTCCATCGGAGCTCCGGAGCGCATCCACTACGGCGCGATTGTCGCTGCCGTGACAGGTGGCCTGAACGATGACGTTGCGCTCAAACCCGAGGTAATCCCTCAGGCCCCAGAGCTTCATCTTCGGCGCATCGCACGGCGTGTAGCGGCGCTCCGGGGCATAGGGAAACTGCGCGCCGGGCCCGAACACGTGACAGTGAGCGTCCACTGATCCCTTGGGCGGTACAAACCGCGGGCGACGAGGCGCCGGATGAAACGGCAACCAGTCCCGGTCCATCGTGAAGGGGCCCGAGGCCGAACTCGAAGGCCAGGCCGGATCACCGGGGCCGATGCTCTCCCGCTGACTCACAGCCCCCTCGCCTTGAGGAGCGCGTCGAGCCGTGGGAAGACACGACGGGCGTTCTCTTCGTAGATCCGCTCTTTCACCGCAGCCGCCAAAGAAAGCGCGTCGATGTAGCGCCTGGTGTCATCGAAGTAATGCCCGGTGCGTGGATCGATGCCGCGCACTGCGCCCACCATCTCGGACCCGAACAGGATGTTGCCGATGTCGATGACACGCACCAGAAGATCGATGCCCGGCTGGTGATACACGCACGTGTCGAAGAACACGTTCTTCATCACGTGTTCCTCGAGCGGGGGGCGCTTGAGCATGTCGGCGAGTCCGCGGTATCGACCCCAGTGGTAGGGAACGGCCCCGCCGCCGTGCGGAATGATGAAGCGCAGCGTGGGAAACTCCCCGAACAGATCGCCCTCGATGAACTGCATGAACGCCGTGGTGTCGGCGTTGATGTAGTGCGCGCCCGTCGCGTGGAAATTGGGATTGCACGAGGCGGAGACGTGGATCATCGCGGGGACATCCAGCTCAACCATCTTCTCGTAGAAGGGGTACCAGTGCCGGTCGGTGAGTGGTGGGGATGTCCAATGCCCGCCCGAAGGATCGGGATTCAAGTTGCAGCCGACAAAATTTAACTCGCGTACGCAGCGCTCGAGCTCGGCAACGGAGTTGGCAATGGCCACTCCCGGCGACTGCGGCAGCTGGCACACGCCGACAAAATTCTCGGGATACAAGTCGACCACGCGCTTGATGAGATCGTTGTTCGCGCGCGTCCAGGCGCTCGAGATCGACTCGTTTCCGATGTGATGACCCATGGCCGAGGCGCGCGGCGAGAAGAGGGTGAGATCCGAGCCGCGCTGCTTCTGCAGCCGCAGCTGATTGTTTTCGATGGTTTCGCGAATCTCGTCATCGGAGATGGCGCCGGGTCTTGCGGCCGGGGCCGTCGGGTCCTTGAGGCCCGCGATCTGGGCGTCGCGGAATTTCTGGTGTGCGCCGGGCGCCGTCGTATAGTGACCGTGACAATCGATAATCATCGGCGCGCCGCCTCCGTCAACCGCGCGGGCGCGGGCATACGCGCCAACATGTGGTCGAGCATGTCTGTCAGGGCTTGCTGGCTCAAAGCCTCGGCGTGCTCGGCAGCCCACTGTTGCCGCTCAACACTGCCACGGCTCATCCAGGGCTCGAAGCCGGCCTCCGCCACTGTTTTTACAGCCTCTCTCATCTCCTCGGCTCGCCGACGACCGTGCTGCAGCGAACGCGAAATCATGTAACGGGCGAGCGCCCGCCAGTCGCCGACCGGGAAGAGGTCCTGGAGCGATGCGAGCACGGCGTCCTCAACGCCATGACGTCGGGCCGTGAGAAGCGACTCGGCGAGCAGCGCCTCCATCCCCTTGATGATGACGCTCCGGCACATCTTGGCCGCAGACGCTTCGCCGATCGCGTCCGAATACACTTTGGCGCCGGCGAAACCGAGCCACTGTGCCAGCGGCAGGAAGGCCCTGGCATGAGGACCACCCAGCCATACGGGCGAGGCGATCCGTTTCGGCGCGATCGGCGACATCACCGCAGCTTCGACGTAGCAGGCTCCAGCGGCTTCGATCGTGCGGGCGGCCTCCGTCTTGGTTCGAGGCGACACGGAGTTGAGGTCGAGATAGAGCGCGCCGTGGGTGAGCGCCGGGGCGGCTTCGCCAGCGGCCGCCTGACATTCGCCCGCGGTGACGGCGCAGATGACGATCGAGCTGCCGCTCACCGCCTCGGCCATGGAGCTCGCCGCCCTGACAAAGGTCAGCGATCGTGCGGCTCGCCGGGGCTCACTGCCCTCGACGGCAAAGAGGCGATCCCACGCACAGACCTCCACGCCTCCCACGCGGTGTAAGTCGTTCGCAAGCACCTGGCCGACTTCTCCGAGTCCGATGAGACCGATGCGGCACGGGTTCGTGGTCACGCTTCGCTCCAGACGCTTCCCGGGACGAAGACCTCCCCCTGCATCAGTTTCCGCGCGGTGCGCAGCAAGGCGGAACGGTTCACGGTGA
Source organism: Gammaproteobacteria bacterium (assembly GCA_005878095.1). Classification (GTDB taxonomy): domain Bacteria; phylum Pseudomonadota; class Gammaproteobacteria; order Steroidobacterales; family Steroidobacteraceae; genus 13-2-20CM-66-19. The sequence goes on from VBNH01000112.1 coordinate 4,840, forward strand.
CGTCGGCTCCCTCCACCGTCACATCCATCTCCACCGTAAAGAATCCCGTCGGATGCTCAATCTCCAGGCGTTGTGACCCCGAGCGGGGTGTAAGGCCCGCAACCCGTGCGGCCACGGAGCCTGGAGTGAGGCAGGCCGTGGCAACGCTGACTGCGCCCAAGACCCCGATCGCTTCGTGCACACGGTGCGGGATGAAGGTTCGCGTATGGATGGTGCCTGCGTGCCGCGCGGGCGAAACGAGGCACATCTTCGGCACCGTCTTTTTGCCGACGTCGCCGAGATTCATCCGCGGGCCCAGCGCCAGCCGGATTTGCTCGATGCGGGCTTTGAGCGCCTCATCGCCTTCCAGCGCTTCGGGTGACTCATCGCCACGCTTGCCGAGATCGGCCGCTCGCATCAAGACGACGGGCATCCCGTTGTCGATGCAGGTCACCTCGAGACCTGTGATGCGGTCCAGGTGCGATCCGGTCGGAAACAGCGAGCCGCACGAGGATCCGGCAACGTCCAAAAAGTCGATCGGGATCGCTGCCGCACTTCCCGGTACACCATCGATACGAGCGTCACCCTCATATTCCACCCTCCCATGGGGCGTCGGGACATGCGCAACGGCGATGCTTCCCGTGTTGAGCATGTGGATACGCACGGGCGTGGATTCACCCGCGATGCGCACCAAACCGTGCTCGATCGACCAGGGACCGACGCCTGCGAGGATGTTGCCGCAGTTCTGGGAGTCACTCACTTCCGCTTTGTCGACCACGACCTGAAGAAACAAATAGTCGACGTCCGCATCCGGGCGTTTGGAGGGGCCGATGATCGCGACCTTGCTGGTCAGCGGGTGCGCACCGCCCACGCCATCGATCTGACGAGGATCAGGCGAGCCCATGGCCGCGAGCAGAGCCCGGTCGCGCGCACGCGCGGATTGCGGCAGGTCCTTGGCGTGAAAATAAAGTCCCTTGGACGTTCCACCACGCATGAGGGTGCCGGGAATGGCGCGCATGTCGGCTCACTCCGCCAACGCTTGCGGACGGTAGACCAATCCGCTCTTGGCTAACTTGTCCCGCATGTTGTAGATATCGAGACCCAATTCGCCCTTTTGCAGCCGCTCGCGCACCGTGGCTTCCTTGGCTTCGCGGGCCTCACTGGCCTTGAGCACGGCTGCAGCCTGAAGGCGCGCAACGATGCACACACCGTCGTCGTCAGCGATCACCACATCACCCGGATTGACGAGGGCGCCTGCGCAAACCACCGGAACATTCACCGATCCCAAGGTCTCCTTTACGGTTCCCTGCGCGTGCACGGCCCTGGACCAGACCGGGAAGCCCATGCTGGTCAGATCACGGACGTCCCGGACACCGGCATCGATGACGAGAGCGCGGACACCGCGCGCGGCGAGCGACCCGGCAAGAAGCTCGCCGAAATAGCCAGCGTCGGAATAGGAAGTGGGTGCGACGACGAGAACATCCCCTGCCTGGCACTGCTCAACCGCGACGTGGATCATCCAGTTGTCCGCCGGAGGGACACTCACCGTGACCGCACAGCCGGCGATGCGAGCCCCCGGATAGATGGGGCGCAGCTTCGGGCCCAGGAGCCCGGTTCGGCCTTGCGCTTCGTGAACCGTGGCAACACCGTAGCGCGCCAACCCATTCACCACCTCAGGATCAGCGCGGCGAATATTGGTGTACACGACACTCATGGCAGTTACCTGAAAGCCGCGGGAGCGCCAATTGTCCAACCGGGCCCGCCCGGGCGGGTAATTGCAATTCACGGCCGGGTATAAGAAATTGTGGACATGATCCCTGCAGGCTCAGATCCTGGCGCGAAGCCCAACCTGCGACATCTCATGCTCTTCGATCAGGTGGTCCGGCGCGGCAGCGTGAGCGCGGCCGCCCGCGCGGCACACCTCAGTCAGCCCGCAGTCACCCAGGCGGTCGCTCAGGTCGAGGCCGCCCTGGGGGCGCGTCTCCTGCACCGGAGCTATTCGGGGCTCGAGCTCACGGGCGCGGGGCGCGCGGCCGCGCAACGCGTCGACCGGGCACTGCAGATGCTCCGGGATGCGCTCGGGGCGGTGCGCACGCGATCGGCCAATGCGGTGGACGCCGATGCCCTGAGGGGCATAACCAGCACGCAACTCAAGGCGCTCATCGCCGTGGTCGAGGAGGGCGCTTTTGCCCGTGCGGCACGGCGTGCCGGGCGCGCCCGGACCGCCGTGCACCGGGCGGCGCGACAACTGGAGACATCTCTCGGCACCGAGTTGTTCGAGGTCACGAGCTTCGGGGTGCGCCCGACCCGGGAGGCGGAGAAGCTCGCCTTGCGCACGCGCCTGGCGTTCGCGGAGATTGCCCAAGCCCAGGCTGAGGTGGCCGCCGTCCAGGGGACTGGCAGCGGTTCAACGACCATCGGGGCCATGCCGCTCGCGCGCAGCGTGCTGCTCGCACGGGCAGTCCTCGAATTCGCCGCGGCGCGACCCGAGCACGGAATCAGTATCCTTGACGGCCCCTACGAAAGCATGCTGGGAGCCTTGCGCCGCGGCACCGCGGATGTGCTGGTCGGTGCATTACGCGATCCCATTCCGTTTGACGACATTGTGCAGGAGCACTTGTTTGATGACCCGCTGGCGATCGTCGTGGGGGCCCAGCATCCACTGGTCGGTCGCGGTGCGCCCACGCTGGCGGCGCTGGCGCGATTTCCCTGGATCGCGCCGCGGCGCGAATCTCCTCTGCGGCGGCATTTTGATGGTCTCGTCGGGCGACTGGACATGCAGCGCACGGTGGCCCCGATCGAGTGCAATTCCCTGATCGCGGCACGCTCGATGCTCTTGGCCAGTGACCGCGTCATGCTGTTGTCGGAGCACCAAATCCACCACGAGCTTGAAAGCCGGCAGCTGGTCGCCTTGCCGCATCCGCTTGGAGACGTGACGCGCTCGATCGGACTGACCGTGCGGCGCGACTGGTGGCCAACGGAGGTGCAGGCGCAACTCGTCGAGGGACTGCGGCGCCACGCGCGGGCGGTGGCTGCTTCCAGCAGCGCCACGGCGGGCGCGAAGCGCGTGCTTGGCAAGCTGCAGCCGCAGCGCGAGCAGGCGCAGGATTAACGCTTAGGCTGCTTGACCGGCGGCTGCGGCAATGCTATGCAACACTTACAAAATGACGGTCGGCCTGATGCATAGCGTCACCTTGTATCACTGGGAACCCAACGCCAATTCGGGCAAACCCATGCTGGCGCTGATGGAAAAAGGTGTGGCGTTTGAAAGCCACTACCTGGACCTCCTCAAATTCGATCAGCATCAGCCGGATTACCTCGCCATCAATCCGCAAGGGACGATCCCTGCGATGGTGCATGGGGAGCGGGTGCTCACCGAGTCGACCGCGATCATGGAATACGTCAACGAGGAGTTCCCCGGTCCGCGCCTCATGCCCGAAGATCCTCGCGACCGCTGGCGCGTGCGTTGGTGGATGAAGTTCCTGGATCAGTGGCTCGGCCCCAGTTTCTCGATGATCGGCTGGAAGGTGTTTGTTGGCCCGGCGGTCAGCTCCAGGGACCCCGGGGAACTGAAGGCGGCCATCGAGCGGATTCCGCTCCCGGAACGCCGAGTTGCCTGGCGCAAGGCGATCTACGGACAGTTCACCGAAGAGGAGCTCAAGGAGTCCCAGCGCCGCGTGGCGCTCGGCATCCGCATGCTGGAGCAGGAACTTGCGAATCGGCCGTGGCTCGCCAGCAATCAGTACAGCCTCGCCGACATCAACGGGTTCAATCTTGCCTATGCGCTGCCGCTGTCCCAGCCGGCGCTGTCCAACGACGAACTGACGCCGAACATACTGCGGTGGCTCCGTGCCATCTATGCGCGCCCCGCCACCAAGGCATGCTGGGCCTTGGGAAGGACCAACCTGGTCAAGCGCGTCACGATCCTCGAACAGCCGGGGCGGGTGACATGAGGATGACCCTGTACCACGGGGAGCCCAACGGCCCGTCCCTGGCCGTGCTCGCGGCGCTGTTCGCCAAGGAAGTGCAGGCCGAGCTGGTACGCATCGATCTCGAGAGCGGCGAGCGGCACACGTTGCCGTGTGCGCAGGAGCCTCTGGTGGCGATGAGCGTCGAGGGAGAGGGAGCGGTGCTGGTGGTCGCGGGCGAAGCGATGACCGACTCGGTGTTCATCGCCTGTTATCTCGATGATGTGGGGCAGGGAGCGGCGCTGCGTCCCGCCGACCCGTACGGCCGCTGGGAGGCGATGCGCTGGTGCCGGCAGACGACTGAGCGGACCGCGCCCGCTGCCGCGTATCTGGGTTGCTGGGCGCACCCGCCGAAGGCCGACGCAGCGCTGCTTGAGCGGATCGGGAGCGTTGATCTGCGCGCGCGCTGGGAGCAGATCGCTGCCGGCGAGTTCTCCGCGGACCACCTCAACGACAGCCGCACCAAGATCCACCAGGCGGCGGAAAGGATCGAGGCGCGACTCGATGGACGGCAATGGCTGATGGACAGATTCTCGATCGCCGATATCGAAACCTATGCGTGGCTTGCCGGCATGGTGCGGCTGGTGCCCGCGGCATTTGCCGCAAAGCCGCGCACGACGGCGTGGCTCGCGCGCGTCAGGACGTCGCCTGCCGTCGCGCAGGCGCTGTCGCTGGCGCGGACCGGCGACCCGGCCGCGAGCTGGAGCGTGGGACCGGAAATCAACCGCTGGGGCTGAAAGGCAGTGCGCGTGAGTCGAACCCTCCGCCGTCACTGCGCGCGCGCCTGAAGAATTGACGCGCCTGGAAGGAAATGATGACCATCAAACTCTATACGGCAGCGACGCCGAACGGCTGGAAGATCTCCATTGCGCTTGAGGAGATGGGCCTGCCCTACGAGGTGCGGGTGATCGATTTTGCGACACAGGAGCAGAAGGCCGACTGGTACGTAAAACTCAACCCCAACGGCCGCATTCCGACGCTCGATGACGACGGCTTCATTATGTTCGAGTCCGGCGCCATTCTCATTTATCTGGCGGAGAAGACCGGTAAGTTCCTGCCCCGGGACGTGCACGGCCGCAGCCGCGTGCTTCAGTGGCTGATGTTCCAGATGTCCGGGATCGGTCCGATGATGGGGCAGGCGAACGTGTTCTTCCGCTACTTCCCCGAGAAAATCCAGCCGGTGATCGAGCGCTATCAGCGCGAGGTGATGCGCCTGTTCGGGGTGCTCGACCGGCAGCTTGCGAATCACGAGTACATCGCGGGGAAGTACTCGATTGCGGACATGGCACTGTGGCCGTGGGTATCGGGCTACGAGTGGTCCGGTGTCAGTGTGGCCGAGTTCCCGAGCCTCGGGCGCTGGCTGGCGCTCGTCGGCGCGCGGCCGGCGGTACAGGCGGGGCGGGACGTGCCGATCAAGCGCGACCGGGCCGCGGAGATCGAAGCGGCGAGAAAGACAGGCCCCAAGATGCTGGTCTGAGGAGAGCGGGCGATGGAATTCAGAGTGCCGCATGATTGATCTGTCCAGGGTTCGCGCGATCGACGTGCACGTGCATGCCGAGGTCTCGTGCCACGACCCGGAGGATCCGGTCATGGGGCGGTTCTTCGATGCGGCGTCCGCTTATTTCAAGGTGCCGCGCGAGCGGCCCAGGATTCCCGAGATCATCAGCCTGTATCGCGAGCAGCAGATTGCGTTCTGCCTGTTCACGGTCGACTGCGAGAGCAGCGTCGGTGCCAAGCGCGTCAGCAACTACGAAATCGCAGAGTACGCCGCCAACAATGACGACATCGTCATTCCTTTCGCTTCGATCGATCCGCGCAAAGGCAAGATGGGTGCGCGCGAAGCGCGCGACCTCATTGAGAATCACGGGGTGCGGGGGTTCAAATTCCACGGCATCATGCAGAACATCCATCCTGCCGATCCCGTGGGCTACCCGATCTACGAGGTGATCGCCGCACACAAGCTGCCGGCGATCTTCCACACCGGTCATTCGGGCATGGGCACGGGGCTGCCCGGGGGCGGCGGCGTGCGCCTGAAGTGGGGCCAGCCGATGCTGATTGACGACGTCGCGGTCGACTTTCCCGACATGAAGATCGTGCTCGCTCATCCCAGCTGGCCCTGGGTGGACGAGAGCCTGTCCATGGCGTTGCACAAGGAGAACGTGTACCTCGACCTCTCCGGCTGGAGCCCGAAGTATTTCCAGCCGCAGATCATCCAGTACGCCAACGGCCCGCTGAAGAAAAAGATGCTGTTCGGCTCGGATTTTCCGCTGATTCGCCCCGAGAAATGGCTGGAGGCGGCGCAGCAGGTCGGCTTCAAGCCCGAGGTGCTGCCGGGCATCATGAAGGACAACGCGGCGCGGCTCCTGGGGCTGGCTTGAGCGAGTTCGCGGGCGTCACGGCAGGGCTGACATGACTCTCAAGTATTACCATGCGGAGCCGGCGGCGAACTCGCTGAAATCCATGATTCCGCTCATCGAGAAGGGCCTGCCGTTTCAGAGCGTCTACGTCGACCTGCACAAGTTCGAGCAGCACGCGGACTGGTTCGTGGCGATCAATCCGGAGGGGCAGGTGCCGGTGCTCGATCACGACGGCGTCATCATCACTCACACGACCGTCATCAACGAGTACCTGGAAGACGTCTTTCCCGACATTCCCTTGCGGCCGCGCGACCCGGTTGGCGCGGCGCGCATGCGCTACTGGAACAAGTTCTGTGACGAGCAGGTGATGAACTATGTCTCGATACACGGCTGGCACCGCATGGTCAGCATCATCGCGCGCAGTATCGAGAGCGACGAGTTCGACCGGCTGATGCAGCACATTCCGCTGCCCGACCAGCGCAAGAAATGGCGCGCGGCACGCTCCGGCTTCAGCGAGGCGGAGCTCGCCAACGCGACGGAGAAGATCCTCTTTGCGGTGGACAAGGTGGAAAAGCAGCTCGCGCAAACCGCCTGGATTGCAGGCGATGAGTACACGCTCGCAGACATCAATTTCTATTCCTATTGCGGCATGTCGGTGGAACGCATGTTTCCGGAGCTGGCGATCGCCAAGCGCTGCCCGCGCCTCATCGAGTGGCGGGAAAAGATGAAGGCGCGCCCGGCAGTGGCGCGCGCTCTCGCGGGCGAGGACCGCACGGCGCCGGGCCTGAGGACCTGGACGGGTGAGGCGCGATGAGCGGCGGGCTGAGAATGCGCGCCTGGCAGCTGCCCGCGGGGTGCACCTCCGTTGAGCAGCTCGAGCTCGTGGAACGGCCGAGGCCCGATCCGGCGCCGGGGGAGGTGCTCGTGCGCGTGCACGCCACGTCCCTCAACTACCGCGATCAGGCCATTGCCCAGGGACGCTATTTCGGCGCCGCCATCAAGGTGGCCGGGACTCCGCTGTCCGATGGCGCCGGGGTCGTGGAGGCTGTCGGTGCAGGGGTGAAGGCCCTGGCTCCCGCAGATCGGGTGGCCGGAACCTTCTTCCAGGCGTGGCTTGAGGGGCCGCCGACGCCGGCGAAGGGCGAGGCGCTCGGCTGTCCGCCCGCCAAAGGAATGCTCGCCGACTACGTGGCGCTTCCCGAGACGGGTGTCGTGAAGCTCGCTGGCTCGTTGAGTTTCGAGGAGGCGGCGACGCTCCCCTGCGCCGGGGTAACCGCGTGGAATGCGCTGATGGCGGGCCTGCGACCGCTCGAGCGCGGCCAGTGGGTGCTGTTGATCGGAACCGGTGGCGTGTCGCTCCTCGCGCTGCGGATCGCCAAGGCCGCTGGCGCGCGGGTCGTGGCGACTTCCTCGAGCGACGCGAAGCTCGCGCGCGCGAGGCAGCTCGGCGCCGACGCCACGCTCAATTACAAGTCCGAGCCTCAGTGGGGCGCCAAGGCGGCCGAGCTTGCCGGTGGCACCGTCCAGCACGTGGTCGAGGTGGGCGGGCTCGGGACGCTCGCGCAATCCATCCAGGCCGTCGGCTTCGGCGGCGAAATTGCGCTCATCGGCGTGCTGTCGATGCAGGGCGATGCCAACCCGATGCCGCTCATGATCAAGGGCGCGAGTCTGCGGGGGATATTCGTCGGCTCCGCCGCCATGGCGCGTGATCTGAACGCCTTTGTGGACGCGCATCAGCTGAAGCCGGTCGTGGACCGCGTCTTCGCTTTCGCCGACGCGAAGGCGGCCTACGGGTATCAGTCCTCGGGCGAACTGTTCGGGAAGGTCGTGATCGCGAATCCGCCGTAAGCGCACCCCCCCGTACGCCCTCGCCGGGGCACGTGCGTGCGCGCCGCCACGCCGGAGCGGCACCCGGCGATTCGTTTGTGTTACATACAAAATGCGATATGATGCGGGATCCAGCAACGGGGGATGAATAATGGGCGCGCGCAATCTGGAAGAAATCCTGGCGGCCGCCGGAAATACCGTGAAGATGCTGCGCAACTCGCAGCTCGGCGCCTACGTCTACCCGGTGGTCGCGTCGGAATTCAGTAACTGGCGCAGCGAGCAGTGGGCGTGGCAGCACAGCGCCGTGCTCTTTGACCAGACACACCATATGGTGAATCTGTACCTGCGCGGCAAGGACACGATCAAGCTTCTCAGCGATACCGCGGTCAACTCGATGCAGGGCTTCACCCCCAACAAGGCGAAGCAGTACGTACCGACCACGCCCTACGGCCACGTGATCGGCGACGGCATCGTCTTTTATCTCGCGCCCGAGGAGTTCGTGTACGTGGGCCGGGCGCCGGCCTCGAACTGGCTGCGCTTTCAGGCGGCGACCGGTGGTTACGACGTCAAGGTCGAGCTCGATGACCGCTCACCGATGCGCCCGATGGGCAAGCCCGTGACCCGTTCCGTCTGGCGCTTTCAGATTCAGGGGCCGAAAGCCTGGCCCATCATCGAGAAGCTCCATGGCGGCCCGCTCGAGCAGCTGAAGTTTTTCAACATGTCCACCATGCGGATCGCCGGCAAGACCGTGCGCACGCTGCGGCATGGCATGTCGGGAGCGCCGGGGCTTGAGATCTGGGGTCCGTACGCGGAGCAGGAGGAGATCCGCACGGCCATTCTCGAGGCCGGCAAGGAGTTTGGGATGGTGCCCTGCGGGGGTCGCGCTTACCCCTCGAACACCCTGGAATCGGGCTGGATTCCGTCGCCCCTTCCGGCGATCTATACGGGCGAGAAGCTCAAGCCCTATCGCCAGTGGCTCGGTGCCGACAGCTACGAGGCCACCGGCTCAATCGGCGGCAGCTTCGTGTCCGACAACATCGAAGACTACTACCTGAATCCCTGGGAGATGGGCTACGGTTCGTTCGTGCGGTTCGATCACCAGTTCCACGGCCGCGAAGCGCTCGAGCGGCTCAAGCCCGAGGCGCAGCGCAAGAAGGTGACGCTCGCCTGGAATCCGCAGGACATGACCAAGATCATGGCTTCGCTCTTTAATCCGGACGGTGAGCAGTACAAGTTCTTCGATGTCCCGCTCGCCAACTACGCCTCGTCCAACTACGACCGCGTGATCGATGCCGACGGCAGGACGGTGGGCCTGTCGATGTTCACCGGCTACAGCTACAACGAGAAGCAGGCCCTGAGCCTTGCCACGGTACGCCCGGAGATTCCGCTCGGCACCGAGCTGCGGGTCGTGTGGGGAGAGGAGAACGGCGGCACGCGCAAGACCACGGTCGAGCCCCACCGGCAGATCGAAGTGCGTGCCATCGTGAGCCCCGTGCCCTACAGCCGCGTGGTGCGCGAAACCTACCAGCAAGGGTGGCGCACGCGCGGCATCGCCTGAAGATCGGATCGACCTGCCTATTTCTCAGGAGGGGAGCATGCACGAGGTTGGCCTCAGTGCTGATCTGTTGAGTCAGATCCAGTCGCAGCGCGGCAGACTCCATCCCTTCGAACGACTCGATATCCGGCGCACCGCGCACGTCATCGTCGACCTGCAGAACGGCTTCATGGAATCGGGCGCTCCGATCGAGGTGCCGGTGGCACGCGAGATTGTCCCGAACGTCAATTCGATCTCGGCGGCGGTGCGCCGTTGTGCCGGCCGGAATGTCTTTCTGCGCATGACGGTCGACTCCGATTCCCAGTCGAGCTGGTCGAATTGGTTTGCGTACATGCATACCCCGCAGAACCGTGCGGCCGTGACGCAAGGCTTCGCACGCAATGCGCATTACTGGCAGCTGTGGCCCAAGCTCGATGTCGCCGAATCCGACCATATCGTCGAGAAGACCCGCTTCGGGGCGTTTGTGCCCGGCGCGAGCCGCCTGCATGAACTCCTGCAAAGGCACGGTATCGATACTCTGATCATCAGCGGCACTCTTTCAAACTGCTGTTGCGAATCGACGGCGCGAGATGCCATGCAGATGAACTACAAAGTCATCTTCGTGGCGGACGCCACTGCGGCATTGACTGACGCTGCCCATACTGCGACGTTGGAAAACATGGCGATGTTGTTCGCCGATGTCATGACGACTGCGGAAGTGTTGACCGCCGTGACGCGGTCGGTGCCCCATCGCTAGACCTCACTCGCCGAAAAAATGGTGCAGCGCCCCGGTCGGCCCCGGGCGTGTCTCGCGGTCGTAGTGGCGCGGGGCCTCGGGGCGCGCGCTGCTCTCCACATCGGAGGCGATGATGTTCACGTGATCGAGTGCAACGACGCGCGTGCTTAACTCGCCTTCAGGCCGCGGCGCTGTTTGCGGTAGCTCTCACGGCGCGTCTTCTCGAAATCGGTCCGTTGTCCGTGGCCGGGATCGACGGGATAGTCGCGGAAGTCCTGCATGATCTCGCCGAACACCTCGCTGAGCTCGTCCTTGAACTCGGGGTGCGTGAAGATGTGGAAACGATCCTCGCGCATCGCCTCGAGCACGCGCGCGGCGATCACGTCCGGCTCCATGCCGAACTCGTGCACCGCCGCGAGGCGCTTCACATTCTCCGTGTTCACGGGCTTCGCGCCCGCCTTGAGTCCCGTCGGCCGCACCTCGTCGCTCGCGTAGATGTAGGACTTGACGAGCCCGGGGCACAGCACCGACACACCGATGCCGTGGGGCGCCAAGCTCGCGCGCAGTGATTCGGACAGTCCGCGCACGGCGAACTTGGTGGTGTTGTAGATACCGCACACGCCGGCCGCGAGGAAAGCGGCCATCGAGGCCGTATTGACCACGTAGCCGCCCTGGCCCGCGCGGATCATGCGCGGCACGAAGGTCATGACGCCGTTGATCGGGCCGTGGAGATTGACCCCCATGAGCCAGTCCCAGTCGTCGTAGCTCGACTCCTCGACGGTCTGAAACAGATTGACGCCGGCGTTGTTGAATAACAGGCTCACGATGCCGAATTTCGCCTCCACCGCCTCCGCGGCGCGTGCCAGATCCTGGCGCGAGGACACATCCACCTCAACGCCCATGGCTCTCGGGTTGTCGAGCGCTCTCAGCGCGGCGTCGATGGAGGCGGGGCGGATGTCGGCGATGGCGACGTTGCAACCCTGGGCGAGGAGCGCCCGCACGAGCCCGATGCCGACGCCGTTTGCGCCGCCGGTGACGAACGCGGTGCGGCCTGCGAAGTCCTTCATGTTTTACCTTTCTGCCGGCGTGCCGTCTCGGCGGCGTGGATCGGATTGCGGAACAGGAAGCTGAACGCGCGCTTGTACTCCTCGTTCTCGGGGAGATCGGGCACGGCCGCGCACAAGGCCCGCGCGCGATCCTCGACCCCCTGGCGGAATTCACTGTGGGTCATGATGTAGAGCTCGTCGTTGAGGATCCCCTGCAGCACCCGCTGACCGACCTCTTCCTTCGTGCGGTAGAGGTGAAAGAAGTTGCCGCCCTGCTGGCGGCGCTTGTCGGTCTCGGCATAGCCGGTATCGGCGAGCGCCGCCGGCCGGGTCTTGCCGGCTTCGGCGATGTTCGACTGCACCGCTCCCGGGCAGAAGGCCGAGCAGATGATGCCGTGGGGCTCGAGCTCGGCACGCATGCATTCGATCATGTGCACCACCGCGCCCTTGGAAGTTCCGTAGAGCGTGGCACCCGGATGGGGCACGAGCCCCGACATCGAGGCCGTGTTGACGATGTGCCCGCCCTCGCCGTGCCGCATGATGCGCGGCAGGAGGATGACGATGCCGTTGACGGTGCCGCCGAGATTGACCCCCAGCACCCAGTCCCAGTCGGCGAAAGTCGCGAGCTCGCTGGGACCTACGACCGCGACGCCGGCGTTGTTACAGAGGACGTGAATCTTGCGGAAACGCGCTTCGGCGGCGTCCGCGGCGCGGGCGTAGGCCGCGCGGTCGGTCACGTCGAGTTTCAGGGCCAGCACGCGCTCGGCCGCACCGAGCTCGGCGGTCGCGGCCGCGAGATGGTCCGCGCGGATGTCCGCGATGACGACATTCATCCCGGCGCCGAGCAAGGCCTTGGCAATGCCGAGCCCGATGCCGCTTGCGCCCCCCGTTACGAATGCGGTTTTGCCTGGCAGGTTCTGCATGCCGCGGTCCTCCTCGAGTCGGCGGCGGCGCACCGGCGCGGGCGAACAAAGCGCTGGACAAACCGCCGCAAGTCATATTGTATCGAACACATACAGTCTGGCGCTTGCCGAGCGCAGCGGACAGAAGGGAGAGCCATGGTCGCGGAGGTACCCGGGGCGATCGGTCAGGTGGCGGAGGTGGCCCCGGGCGTGCAGGGGTGGCCTGCACGCAGCGCCGCCTACTACGGCCTCTTCGTGATCATTCTCGCCACGGCGCTGAATTTTCTCGACGCGCAGGTCTTCGGCATGCTCGCCCAGCGCATCAAGATCGATCTGGGTCTGACCGATGAGCAGCTCGGATTCCTGATCGGGCCGGCTAACGTCATCTTTTATGTGCTGGTCGGCATCCCGCTGGCGCGCCTGGTGGATATCTACCCGCGCAAGTACGTGCTGGCCGGCGGCATCACGCTGACCGGCGGCATCACTGCGCTCGGCGGGCTCGCACAGAACTTCGCACAGTTGTTCTGCAGCCGCATGCTGGTCGGCGCGGGCGGCTCGGCGCATGCCCCGGGCGCGTACTCCATGCTGGCGGACTACTTCCCGCCGGCGAGGCTCCCGCGGGCCATCGGCTTCCTGCAGCTGGGCTTCATCGGCGGCAATACGCTCGGCATCTACCTCGGCGGCTTCTTGCTCAGCCTGGTCACGGCCTGGCCGGTCGGCCATTGGATGGGCCTGACCCTGCACGGCTGGCAGTGGGTGCTCATGATGGTGGGTGCACCGGGGCTTTTGATCGCAGGCCTCCTGCTGCTCGCGCAGGAGCCGCCGCGGCGCGGGGCGATGGTGCAGGGGCGGGCGTTGCCGGTGAAGGCCGTGCTGCGTGAGATCTGGGCACGCAAGGCGATCTACCTGCCTTTGTTTATCGGCCTGGCCTTCAGCGCTACTGAATTCCTTGGGCTGCAGGTGTGGCGTGCGCCGTTCCTGATCCGGACCTACGGCTGGAGCGAGGCGAGGATCGGCAGATGGATGAGCCTCGTGTTCCTGGTGTCTTCGCTTGCCGGGGCCTTTTTCGGCACGCTCTTCGCCGAGTGGCTCGCCAAGCGGTACAAGGACGCCAACGTGCGCGCCGCAACGATACTCTTCGCCCTCGCCGCACCGTGTGAGATCCTCGCACCGCTCATGCCCTCGGGTGAGCTGGCGCTGCTGTGCATCGGTGTGGCTCTGATGTGTGGTCTGGCGTCGGCGGTGCCGCAGAATGCGGCCATTCAACGCATCACACCGAATGAGATGCGCGGCCAGGTCACCGCCATCTACCTCTTCATGTTCATCGTCTTCGGGGCACTCGGCGGGCAGCTGGTCGGGTCCATCACGCAGCGAGTCTTCGGCGCCGATCAGGATCTGTGGAAAAGCCTGGCACTAAACGCCTCGATTCTGATGCCGCTCGCCGCGCTCACGATCTCGCGCGGCATCAGGCCCTACGGCCGCGAGGTCGAGCGGCTCGAGACGCTCGAGGCACGAAGTGCGTAACACCGTGTCCTACCCCGAACTGCACATGATCATCGAGGGGGAAAAGATCCCCGTCGGCCACCGGCGTGTGCACACGGTCGTGAACCCCGCGACCGGGGCCGCACTCGGCGCACTGCCGCTCGCGGACGCGGCCGACCTCGACCGCGCGCTCGCCGCCGCGCAGCGCGGCTTCCGCCTCTGGCGCGATGCCGCACCGCAGCAGCGCGCGGCGGTCCTGGCGGGCGCCGCGCGGCTGCTCCGGGAGCGACAGGAGGAGATCGCGCGCATCGCGACGCTCGAGGAGGGGAAGGCGCTCGCCGAGTCGCGCAGCGAAGTCATGATGAACGTCACGCTGTTCGAGTTCTATGCCGGCGAGTGTCACCGTCCCATCGCCGCCGGCTGCTCGGTGATTCTCAAGGCGGCCGAGGAAGCGCCGGCCTCAGCACTGGCCGTACTGCAATGCCTGCTCGATGCCGGGTTGCCGAAGGAAGTCGGGCAGGCCGTGTTCGGCGTGCCCGACGAGGTGTCGCGCCATCTTCTCGGCTCGCCGATCATTCGCAAGCTGAGCTTCACCGGTTCGACCGTCGTGGGGAAGCACCTCATGAAGCTGGCCGCGGAGGACTGCAAGCGCACCACCATGGAGCTCGGCGGGCATGGCGCGGTGCTGGTATTCGACGACGTGGACGTGGAGCAGGTGCTGAATGCGATGGTGCCCGCGAAGTTCCGCAACGCGGGGCAGGTTTGCATCTCCCCGACGCGCTTCATCGTGCAGGAGGGTGTGTACGAGCGTTTCCTCGCCGGTTTCACGGCGCGTGCGGAGCAGTGGCGCGTGGGTAACGGACTCGAAGCCGACGTGCAGATGGGCCCGATGGCC
>VBNH01000191.1 GCA_005878095.1 Gammaproteobacteria bacterium
AGTCTTCGCAGATCTGGAAGCTTGCGCCCAGCTTATTGATGCGGTTCGAACCGGCTCGCAGCCGCCTGGAATTCGGGTACCAGGGCAACTATGGCTGGTACGACAAATCTAGTAACGACGACTATGCCGATCATGCGTTGCAGGCGGGCGCGTACCTGCTGCTGGGTGAACGCAGCGGACTGGACCTCGTGGCGTCCTACGATGCCGCACACGAATATCGCGGCACCGGGTTGTCGGTGGGTATCGACCCTGCTTCTGGCGCCTTTCCGCAGGATCCGGATCGCTACACCACCGGGCAATACCTTGCCCGCTATACGTATGGAGTCTCTCATACGCGGGCCTTTGTAGCTCTCGAGGCGAGCCGAGAGAAATTTGCTTACCAGAACAACCTGGCGCTCACCCAGCCCTTCGATCGAGACGAATCCTACGGCCAGGCCACCTTCGGTGTCCGTGTTCGACCGAAGACTTCCCTGCAACAGCCACGACGACGGGCTCCGTGCGGCTTGGCGGGGTGACCAAAAAATTTGACGACCCCGCTCTCCCGGATTATTCGGCCCCGAACTGGGAGGTGGCGATACGCTGGTCCCCCCGCACGTACTCGCATTTCGACCTGAGCACCAAAAAATATCTGGCAGCACCCGTCGATCTGTCTGGGGATGTCACCGATTCGGCAGTTTACTCCC
>VBNH01000113.1 GCA_005878095.1 Gammaproteobacteria bacterium
GGGACGGCGAGCCGAAGGAGGAGGACAAGAAGCAGGAGGCGTTCGACCTCGTGCTCGCCACCATCGACGCCCTGCTCGCCGAGCGCGGCGCCGAGGACAGGATCTGGGGCTCGATGGTCAAGCAGACGCTGAAGCGTCGCCGCCCGGGATTCAACGAAAGCTACTACGGCTTCCGTTCGTTCAACAAGCTGCTCGAGGAAGCCGCCGAGCGGCGCCTGATCGCGCTCGAGCGCGATGCGAAGTCGGGCGGCTACCTCATCAACAGTCCGCCCTGATTTGGGGCCCGGTCGCGCAGCGCAAGCGAGGGGATCGGCGGCTCAGCGTGCGAGCCGCGGCATCGGACCGGAGCCCGCCCGCTTTACAGCGGCAGCCGTTCGCCGCTCATGATCGGCGGCGAAACACGGCGATCGACGGCCAGACGGTCGTTGAGCTCGGCGATGGTTCGGCTACCCGTTCGCACGAAGAGGAATGGCAGCACGGCATGCACCAGGCAGGCCATGCCGGCCAGCATCATGCGTACGCCGAAGCACGCGGCTCTCGACATGTGCTCGCCGTACGTCTCGCCGACGGACGCGGGGTGCTCGCTAAAAAGCCGGATCACATCCATGCTCTCACACTAGCCGTTCGGGCCGGCGACGCGGTTGCGAAGGCATGGCAAACGGCCCGGGTCTGCGCAACAATGTTGCGCGCGCACGGGCAGGGGGACGCAAAGCGTTTCATGGATAAGCTGGATCGGAAAATCCTGGACCTGCTCCAGAAAAACGGCACTCTCACGGCCGCCGAGATTGCGGACCGCGTCGGCCTCTCCAAGGCGCCCTGCTGGCGCCGCATCAAGAGGCTCCAGGAGGACGGCGTCATCAAACAGACGGTGGCGCTGCTCGATGCGCGCTCATTGAACGTCGGCACGACGGTGTTCGTGACGCTCAAGACCGCCAACCACAGTGAAGCGTGGTTCGAAACGTTCGTGTGCGCGGTGCGCGACATACCGGAAGTGACGGAGATCCACCGCATGAGCGGTGACGTCGACTATCTGATGCGCATCGTCGTGCCCGATATCGACGCGTACGACGTGGTGTACAAGCGCCTCATCTCGGCGGTGCAGTTTCTGGACGTGAGCGCGAGCTTCACTCTCGAAACCATCAAATACACGACCGCCCTGCCATTGAGCTATGTCAAGCTGGACTGACACTGCGGTCGACAACTCGCAGGCCCGATCCCCCGGCACCCGCGGCGACAGCGAGCGCACACCCGCGGCTACAGCGAGCGCAGGAAATTGACCAGGTCCTGCTGATCTTGAGGGCTCAGCAGGAAGAAATTCCAGACAACCAGATTCGCCTCGCTCCCCAGACTGGCATGGAAACGGATCGCCTGAATCAGGTTGCTGGTGCGCCCGTCGTGCAGGAAGAATATGCGCTGCCCGACACCCCATAGCGGCGCGGTACGGAATTCGTCCGGCCCCGCGGCGCCCTGAGTGATCCCGTCCGCCAATCCCGCGCCCATATGGTGCAGGAGCAGATCCGAGAACAGGCGCGCCTGCTGGTTCGACAGGGCGGCACTGGGCGCGCTCTCATCGCCGTTGCCGATGGCGGCGCCGGTGCTCAGCACCGGGGTATGGCACAGGGCGCAACCCACGGTCGTGAACAGCGCGCGGCCGTGTTGACTCGAGGTGGTCGGCTGCGCCGGCACCGGTGCTGCCAGCACACGCATGAAATCGGCGAACGCCTCCATGTCCGACAAGACGTCGGCAGCGGTGGTGGAGGCAAAGGTAGCCGTGTCGTTGGGCGTCAGGTTCCCGCCTGGTGTCAGGTTCGCCCCCTGGCATGCCGGAGTCTCGTCGCGCTCCTGAGGAAAGAGCAGGTTCGAGATGCCCATTTCGACGTTGTAGGCTTCACCGGAGAAGAGCAACAGGGACTTGTTCTGGGCCTTCCAGCCGAAGCGCGCGATGGTGCCGTCATTGCCACTGCGATTTGGGTGTCCCGACACGCCGAAGAGGCCCTTGATGAACGTGTTGGCGCGCGCGTTGGCGAGGATCGCGGAATCGGGAATCGCCTCGATGAGACCCGCGCCCAGTAGCGGAGTCGGGATGCGGTAGACGATGTTACGGTTTCCGCCCTGACCGGTCAGGCCATTCCCGGCCGGGATGAAGAGCGGCTGCGCGATATTGCAGCCGGCCGCGTCGCTGCGGCCCGTGATGACGAACAGGTCATGGACGCCGCCATCGGACACGAAGCGCGCTTCGCGGATCGGTCCGTTCGGTACGATGAACCACGGCACCGTGTTGGTCGCTCCGGCGGCGCTGGCGACCGCGGGCAGCGGATTGATGGCGGGACTCGATCCGCCGACGAACGGCTGCAGGTGGCAGGAGGAGCATTGATTCGAGTTGAAGCGCGGTCCCAGACCGCTGTCGTCGCCGGTCGGGCTGAGGACGACCTTGACCGACGAAAAGCGCGCCAAACCGTCCTGAAAGAAGTTGAGTTCGTCGGCGCTGAGGCCGGCCAGCGCCGGCGGCGGACCGTTGTCCGTGGCCGCCTGGCGCACTCCCGGATCGCTCGCCTGCGCACGAGCCGCTGTGGCGCGCAGCGCGCTCAAAGCGAAGAGCAGTGCGGCGCATATGACATGGATCGCTGTGTAGTACCGGCGCATGTTGTCCCCCCGGATGCAACACGAGGTTGCCTCCGTGTTGTACGCGGCATCGCGGCGGCAGTCGACGTGTCGCGCGTTTCCGACGCGCGGACTTATTTCAAAACAGCTGCAAACGGGCTGGAAAATAGCGGTTTCGGCAGCGGAGAGAAGTTGGATTGAGCCACATGTTCGTTGCAGCAGTCGACCTTAAGTTGAATGGGCAGTTACAGCCCGAAGGTGCGCCAGATGCGCAACACCGTCCGCTGCGAAACCCCAAGAGTCGCGGCGAGCCGACGGCTGCTCCAGCGCACGGCATCCGGCGGCTTTTCGTGCAGCGTCTTCGCGAGCACGGCCTCCACCAGGGCATCGCTGATCGAGCGCGGCGCCCCCGTGCGCGTCTCATCCGCCAGACCCTGCATGCCGTGCGCGACATAACGTGCCCGCCATTTGCCGACCGTCTGCGGGGCAACGTGCAGCCGTTTCGCGGTCTCTTGATTCGAGCAACCCGCCTGGCAACCGAGCACGATCCGTGCTCGCACCGCCAGCGCTCGCCGGCCGTGACACACCCACTGCTCGAGCTGCTCCTGCTCTGCGCGTGTCAGGGTCAGGGGCTTCAGTCTGGCGCGCGGCCGCATCATGCAATTGAGGCTGCGAAATCCGTGCCGGTGCACGTAAGTCGCGCCGCGCGCATGCAAGCGCCTGAAATTGCAGGCCTGCGCGGCGGCGCGCACCTGCCGGCGGGAGAGGAGCCTGTCGCGGGCCACTGACAGTTCGAGGAGCGAACGCGCGCTCGAGCGGCCGAGGTACGCGAGCGCTCGGCCTCAAGCTGTTGATTTCGCGGACACCGTGTTGCCGCTCTGAGCGCGTCGTCAAGCCCAGACGGAGTTGCAATGGTGCCGGGTCAGCAGCGGCTTGCGGTCATGCTTTATGTCATGTCGAAGGGCGGCGCGGGCGCAATGGGGACGACGGGCCGGAGGGCTGCACCGGCGGCTGCAGAGGCGCGCGCGGCACAGGCTGAGGGCGCAGCGACTCAGCCTGGCCCGCCTCATGGCGCAGATCGCCGGAACGCACGCGCTGCGCGAGTTCGCGGGCCGCCTGCGGTGCGCGCTCGTTCTCGCTCACGATCTGCTCGATGCGAGCCGCGATTTCCCGCCGGTCGATGTCATATGCGCTCGTCGTCAGCACCGGCTCCTGCCGCGGCGCACGGGCGAGCTGCTGACCGGAATCATCCCGCACATCGACCGTCGCATGCATCGACAAGCCGATGCGCAGCGGGTGTGCCGCGAGCTGCCGTGGATCGAGGGCGATACGCACGGGCACTCGCTGCACGACCTTGATCCAGTTACCGGTGGCATTCTGCGCCGGCAGCAGCGCGAACGCGGCGCCGGTGCCCAGGCCGAGCCCCGCGACCGTGCCGCGGTACTCGACCCGCCCGCCGTACAGGTCGGCGATCAGCGTCACCGGCTGTCCGATGCGCATGTGCTTGAGCTGCACTTCCCTGAAGTTGGCGTCCACCCGCAGCCGTTCGAGCGGCACGATGGCCATGAGCGGCCCGCCCGGGGCGATGCGCTCACCGAGCTGCACGCTGCGCCTGGCGACGTAGCCGGTCACCGGCGCGCGTACGCTGGTGCGCTGCAGTCCCAGCCACGCCCGCTCCACCTGCGTGGCGGCCGCCTGCACGTCCGGGTTATCGGCGATACCGGTGTGGCCGACCAGAGCGGCGCTGGCGGCGAGATTCTTCTGCGCGGCGATCAGCGCATCGCGCGCCGCGTTCAGCGCATCGTGCGCGTGCCCCACCTCCTCGGAGGACACCGCCCCGGTGGCGGCGAGGTCCTTGCGGCGGTTGTAATCCGCCAGCGCCCTGTCGAGCTCCGCGCGGCGCTGCCCGACGACCGCGGACAACTGGTCGCGGTTGTCGAACACGGTGCGGGTCTGGCGCACCGTGCGCGCCAGCTGCTGCTCGGCATCCGCGAGCGCAATGCGCGCATCGGTGGTGTCGAGCCTCACCAGCTCCTGCCCGGCGTGCACCAGGTCGGTCTCATCGGCGTCGATGGCGACCACGGTGCCGCTCACCTGCGGCATGACGGTGACCAGGTCGCCGGCGACGTAGGCGTCGTCGGTACTCTGGTAACGGCTCGCGTACAGCCACCACCAGGCGGTGGCGAGCAACGCCACGACGAGCACTGCCACCGTGCATGCGGCGAGCCACGTCTGGCGGCGCTGGCGCATGAGCTGCGCCGCAGAGGCAGAGGTGGTGGCGACCGGAGCGTCCATCAGGGGGAATAACCGCCGCCGAGCGCCCGCACCAGGTCGACGCTGAAGGACAGGCGCCGCGCCTGCAACTGCGCGCGCAGACCCTGTGCCTGCAACACCTGGTTCTGGCTCGACAGCACGCTCAAGTAATTGTCCAGCCCGGCGCGATAGCGCTCGCTGGTGAGGTCGTAGGAGCGCTGCGCGGCCTCGAGCGCGATCTGCTGCTCGTGGCTCTCGCGCTCGAGCGCCTGCCAGTTCGCGATCACGTCGGCGACCTCGCGCACCGCATCCAGCAGCGTCTGATTGTACTGGCCGATCGACTGGTCGAGCTGCGCCTGCTGGCTCTGCAGTGCGCCGCGCAGCCCGCCGCGGTTGAACACCGGCAGGTGCAGCGCCGGCCCCGCGCCCACGATCCGGTCGGACGCCTGCAACAGCTGCGACAGGCCGATACTCTGCAGGCCGGCAAAGGCCGTCAGGTTCACGTTCGGGTAGAAATCCGCCTCCGCCGCCGCGACCCCGTGGACCGCGGCCTGCACCTGTGCACGCGCCGCGGCCACGTCCGGGCGGCGCGCGAGCAGATCCGCGGGCAGCGCCGCGGGCAGCGCGAGATCGGCCGGCGCCGTGAGCTGCGGGCGCTGCAGGCGCTGGCCGCGATCAGGGCCCGCTGCCACCAGATCCGCCAGCTGATTGCGCGCGAGCTCGATGCTGGCCTGTACCGCCGCCACGCCGGCGCGCGTCAGCGCGAGACTGCCCTCGGACTGCCTCACGCGCGCGGTGTTTTCCAGCCCCGCGCTGACGCGCTGCTGCGTCAGCTCGAGAATCGTGGTCTGCTGTTTGAGGTTGTCGTTGGCGACATCGAGCAGCGCGTACCACAGGTCGAGCTGGATGTAAGCGCGCGCCACGCCGACCGCGAGCGCCAGGCGTGCCGCCGCGCGGTCGGCATCCGCCGCCTGCACCCCCGAGCGTGCCGCGGCCAGCAGGGCGCGGTTGCGACCCCAGAAGTCGAGGTCGAAACTGAAGTCGAGCGCCACGCGCGCGTCGGTCGAGTAGCTGCCGGCGAAGGGCGGCGGGAACAGCCCATGCTCCGGATATCGCTGGCGGGTGGTCTCGGCGTCGAGCGACGCCGCCGGCACCCGTACCGCGCCCGCCGTAATGGCTTGCGCCTGGGCGGAGCGCAGCCGCGCCTCGGCGATCTCGAGCGAGGGACTGCCCGCGAGCGCCGCGGCGATGAGCGCATCGAGCTGCGGATCGCCGTAAGCGCGCCACCACTGCTCGGCCGGCCAGGCCGCGGCGTCGAGCCTCGCCCCGGCGAGCGTCTGCTGCGCGTCGAGCGAGCGCGGCTCGAGTCGCGGCGCGGGCTTCCAGTCACTGCGCTCGACACAGCCGGTGAGCGATGCCGCCAGGGTTGCCGCGAGAACTATGTTGCGGGTGCTCATGAGCGGGCGCCTGTAGGTGAGTGCTCATTGTCCCCCCTGGCCTGTCCGTTATCGATCATCCGTCCGAGGTAGTTCTTGAGCGCCTCGATCTCCGCCGCGCTGAAGCCGGCGAGGTGCCCCTCGAGCACGCGCGCCGCCACCGCCAGCAGGCGCGGCAGCAGCACGCGCCCGCCGGGTGCCAGGCGCAGCAACACCAGGCGGCGGTCCTCGCGGCCGCGCTCACGGCGCACCAGCCCCTTCGCCTCGAGCCGGTCGAGAATGCGGGTCATGGAGCCGGTGTCGTAATGCATGCGCCGACACAGGTCCGCCGCGGTGTGCGCCGCGCCCTCGGCGAGATGTTTCAGCACCCCGAACTGCATGCCGTTCAGGCCAAAGCGCTCGAGCTCCGCGTCCAGTCCGGTGAGCAGCGAGCCGCGCGCCCGGCCCAGCAGGTAGCCGACGCCCAATCTCTCTTGCGGGGACTGCGCCGTCACCCGCGGCTCGGCCTTGACGGCGCTTCTGCGGCTCATGGCGCCCCTGCTATCCTATGGCTGTCGGTGAGATTACTGCCGACGATATTACTGCCTTGGCAGTGATTTGGCGACTGAAGGAGCGCGCGTGGCCGGGGCCGGGTACCTGAGGTCGTTAGCACGGACGAGGCTGCGACGCGCGCTCAGCGCCGCCACCCTCGGCGCGCTGCTCGGCGGGTGCGGATCGCCCGCGCCCCCGCCCGCCGCGCAGCCGGCGCAGGTCGGGGTGGTGGTGGCGCACTCGCAATCCGTGCCGCTCACGCGCGAGCTCGTGGGACGCCTGTCTGCCACGCGCACCGCGGACGTGCGCGCGCGGGTCGCCGGCGTGCTGCTCAAGCGCCTCTACAAGGAGGGCTCGGACGTGAGGGCCGGACAGGCGCTGTTCCAGATCGACCCGGCGCCGCTGCGCGCGGCGCTCGATGGCGCCGAGGCCGCGCTCGCCCAGGCGCAGGCGAACGCCACCAACGCTCACATCGCCGCCGAGCGTGCGCGCGAGCTCATCGCGAGCGGCCTGGTGTCGCGCTCGGACCTGGACAACGCGCAGGCCGCCGAGCGCTCCACCGCAGCGAGCGTGCGGCAAGCCAGGGCCGGCGTCGCCAGCGCGCGCATAAACTTGAGTTACGCGACGGTCACCGCGCCGATCGCCGGCCGCGCCGGCCAGCAGGGTGTCACCGAGGGAGCCCTGGTCGGGGAAGGCACGCCCACGCTCCTCACGACCGTGGAACAGATCGATCCGATCTACGTCAACTTCGAGCAACCCGCGGTGGATATCGAGCGGCTGCGCCGCGCACAAAGCGCCGGCAGCGTGAGCGTGGCGCGCGGTGCGGTGAGCGTGCAGCTCACGCTCGCGGACGGCACGCCGTACGCGCACGCGGGCACGCTCGATTTCCTCGACGTCAGCGTCGACCCGGCCACCGGAGCGGTGGCGCTGCGCGGCATCCTGCCCAATCCCGAGCATCGGCTGCTGCCGGGCATGTTCGTCGGCGTACGCCTGAGCTCCGGCGCGGTGAACCACGGGTTCCTCGTGCCGCAGGCCGGCCTGCAGCGCGACGCCACCGGGCCGTACGTGCTGGTCGTCGGCCCCGATGACAAGGTCATCCAGAAGCGTGTGGTGGCGGAGGCGCTCGCGGGACCCGAGTGGATCATCACCGACGGTCTCGCCGACGGCGACCGGATGATCGTCTCCGGCACGCAGAATGCGCGACCCGGCGCCACGGTGGCCGCGACGCCGTATGCAACACAGGGAGGAACCGCCCAGGCCGCGAGCGCCGCCGCGCCGGCCGCCGCGGGACGGTAGGCCTTCATGCCGCAATTCTTCATCGATCGCCCGGTGTTTGCCTGGGTGCTCGCCATCCTCATCACCCTCGGCGGCCTGCTGGCGCTCACGCGGCTGCCGTCGGAGGCCTACCCGCAGATCGCCCCGCCGCAAGTCGCGGTGACTACGACTTATCCTGGCGCGAGTGCCGCCACGGTGGAAACGACCGTCACCCAGGTCATCGAGCAGCAGCTCACCGGCCTCGACAATCTCCTGTACTTCACCTCGCAGTCGGCCTCCGACGGCTCGGCGACCATCACCCTCACCTTCCAGAACGGCACCAACCCGGACATTGCCGCGGTGCAGACCCAGAACCGCGTGACGCTCGCCCAGCCGCGCCTGCCCACCGAAGTCAACCAACAGGGCATCCGCATTGCGAAAGTCAGCGCCGGGTTCCTGGGCGGCATCGGCCTGCGCGCCGCCCCCGGTGGCCCGGATGCCGCGGAGCTCAACAACATCGTGGCCTCGCGGGTGCTCGATCAGGTGCAGCGCATCCCGGGGGTGGGCGCGGTGGTGCAGTTCGGCTCCGAGTACGCGATGCGCATCTGGCTGGATGCCGACAAGCTGCGCGCCTATCGCCTGTCGGCGGCCAGCGTGCTCGCCGCGGTGCAGCGGCAGAACGCCCAGTTCGCCGCCGGCGCCATCGGCGCACAGCCCGCCGTGCCCGGTCAGACTATGACCGCGACCGTCACTGCGGAGGGACGCTTCCGCTCCGCGGAGCAGTTCGACAACATCCTGCTGCGCACCGAGCCGAACGGCGCCTCGGTGCGCCTCAAGGACGTGGCGCGCGTCACGCTGGGCGCGGCGCAATACGGCTTCGAGACCAACGTCGGCACGACACCGGTCGCGGCCTTCGGCATCCAGCTGGCCCCGAACGCCAACGCGCTGGCGGTTTCCAAGGCGGTGGTGGCGAAGATGAACGACATGCAGCCCAGCTTCCCTGCGGGTGTCAGTTGGTTCTGGGCGTTCGACTCGACCACCTTCATCAGGGTGGCCATCCGCGAGGTGATCATCACGCTCGCGGAAGCGGTGACGCTGGTGTTTCTGGTGATGCTGGTATTCCTGCAGAATTTTCGCGCCACCCTCATCCCGACGCTGGTCGTGCCCGCGGCGCTGCTGGGCACGCTGGTGGGGATGTACGCGGTCGGCTTCTCCATCAACCAGCTGACATTGTTCGCGATGGTGCTGGCGATCGGCATCGTGGTGGACGATGCCATCGTGGTGGTGGAGGCGGTCGAGCGCATCATGCGCGAGGAGCATCTGGGACCCAAGGAGGCCACCCGCAAGGCGATGCACCAGATCACCGGCGCGATCGTCGCCATTACCTCGGTGCTGGCCGCGGTGTTCATCCCGAGCGCCCTGCAGACCGGCAGCACCGGGGTGATCTACCGGCAATTCGCGCTCACCATCGCGCTCTCCATGGGCTTCTCGGCGCTGCTGGCGCTGTCCTTCACGCCGGCACTGTGCGCCTCGCTCCTGACTCCGGAGCATCTGCGCGGCAACGTGGTCTTCAACTGGTTCAATCGCGCCTACGAGGGCACGCGGCGCTCCTACGTGCACCGCGTGTTCATGTCGGTCGGCCACGTGCCGCGGTGGATGGCCGGGTTCGCGGTCATGCTGGCGGTGGGGGCGCTGCTGTTCGTCAAGCTCCCGGGCAGCTTCGTGCCGGACGAAGACCAGGGCTACGCGCTGGTGGATGTGCAGCTGCCGGAGGGCGCTTCCCTGCCGCGCACCCGTGAGGTGCTGCAACACATCAACACCATCCTCATGGGCAGCCCGGACGTGGCGAATGCGTTCCTCATCGTCGGCTCGAGTTTCACCGGCACCGGTGAGAATGCCGGCCGGGCGTTCGTGCACCTGAAACCCTGGGATGAGCGCCCCGACAAGGCGGCGGACTTCATCCGCTGGGCGAACCGCGAGTTCGCACGTGAAATCCACGACGCCAAGGTCTACGCCCTCAACCTGCCGACGGTGCGTGGTCTGGGGGTGTTCGGGGGCTTCGACTTCTACCTCGAGGATCGTGGCGGGCTCGGACGCGAGGCGCTCACGGCCGCGCAGGAGACGGTGCTGGAGAGCGCCGCCCGCAATGCGGTGCTCACCGGGGTGCGCGCCAATCTCCTGCCGCCCTCGCCACAGCTGCGACTCACGGTCGATCGCGTGCAGGCGCAGTCGATGGGCCTCTCCGCCAGCGATGTCTACACCGCCCTGCAGCTGATGCTGGCGCCGGTGTACGCCAATGACTTCATCTACCAGGGACGGGTGCTGCGGGTGCTGTTGCAGGCGGATGCCGCCTGGCGCATGACGCCCGAGGCGCTCGAGCACTTCTACGCCTCCGGCGCCAACGGCAGCATGATCCCGCTGGCGAACTTCGTGCGCGCCGACTGGGTCGTGGGCGCGCCCTCCCTCACGCGCTACAACGGCTATCCGGCGGTGGAGATCACCGGCGGCAATGCTGCGGGACGCAGCTCCGGGGAAGCCATGCAGGCGATGGCCGCGATCGTCACGCAGCACCTGCCGCGCGGCTTCGGCAACGACTGGGCGGGACAGTCGCTGCAGGAGTTGATCTCGGGGGCGCAGGCGCCGATGCTGTTCGCGCTGTCGATCCTGGTCGTGTACCTGTGCCTGGCCGCTCTGTACGAGAGCTGGAGCATCCCGGCCGCGGTGCTGATGGCGGTGCCGGTGGGGCTCATCGGCAGCACCATCGCCGCACTGCTGCGCGGCCTGCCGAACGACGTATTCTTCAAGGTGGGACTCATCACCATCATCGGCCTGTCGGCCAAGAACGCCATCCTGATCGTCGAGTTTGCGGTCACCGCGCAGAAGCACGGCAAGAGCCTGCACGATGCGGTGCTGGAAGCCGCACGGCTGCGCTTCCGGCCGATCCTCATGACCTCGTTCGCCTTCATCCTGGGGGTGTTCCCCATGATGATCTCGAGCGGCGCGGGTGCCAACGCGCGCCACGCCATCGGCACCGGCGTGGTGGGCGGGATGTTGAGTGCGGCGCTGCTCGGCGTGCTGCTGATTCCGGTGTGTTATGTTGCCGTGCGCCGGCTCATGGGCGATGAGCTCGATGAGCCCGATCACACCAAGAGCGAGGGCGCGGCGCCCGGCGGCGGTGCCGTGGTCGGACCTGCGCAGCAGCGTGAGGAGTAGCATGCGAGCGGCAGACATCGCCAGGCGTATTTCCTCACGCCAGACGTTCTTTCTGAAGCGCGTCTTCCCGGTGCTGTGGTTCGGGATGGTCGTACTGTCGCTGGCGGCGGGCTTGGCGGGCGCGCGTGCGGGCAAGGCGGTGCCGGCGCCGGTATTCATCGTGCCGCTGGTGCTGTTCGTGGTCGGCTACGCCGTCATCCGCAGGCTGGTGCACGATCTCGCCGATGAAGTGTTCGACGAGGGCGATGCCCTGCGGGTGCGCTTCGGGTCCGACGAGGAGCGGATCGCGCTCGCCGATATCATCAACGTCGGCTATACGCAGTTCGTCAACCCGCCGCGCATCACGCTCACCCTGCGCCAGCCGGGCCGCTTCGGCAGGGAGGTCAGTTTCTCGCCGCCGCAATCGTTCTTCGCTCCCTTCGTGAGGAACAGGCTCGCCAGCGAGCTCATCGAGCGGGTGGAGGCGGCGCGGCAGCGCTGAACACGTCCGGCCCGACGGCCAGGAGAGTCATGCCGCAGAGTCGCGCCGCGATGTCAGACCCCCGGTGTGTTGGATGCCGGCGCCGGCGCGCGCTGCGGCGCAAAGCGCATCGCCCTCGCAAACAGGATCGCGCTGCCTGCGGTGAGCACTGCCGCGGTGAGAAACGCCGCGCCCGGGAAGTACACGCGCGCCGAGCGGGCGGAGAAATGGCCGAACACCTGGGTCATGAGCGGCGGCCCGATTATCGAGCTCAGACTGTAGAGGCCGGCGACCGCGCCCTGCAGCTCGCCCTGGGCGTTGGCGGGGATCTGCTGCGAGGCCAGCGCGTTGATCGATGGATAGGTGAGCGCGAACAAGAAGGTGGTGAGCGACACGAGGTACATCATCCAGCCCTGGGTCACGAAGGCGTAGCCGATGTAGGCGATGAGGGCGGCGGCCATGCCGGCGGCGGCGGCGCGCCGCTCGCCACCGATCCACGGGATGAGCACCCGCGTGAGTACGCCCTGGGCAACGGCCATGACGAGGCCGACGAAGGCGAGCGAATAACCGACCTCGGCGCTGGACCAGTGAAACTTCGAGATGGTGTAGAACGCCCAGGTGCTGGGCAGGACCTGGTGAGCGAGTTGCCACAGCAACAGCGCACCGAGCAGCCAGCTCACCAGCGGAAACTTGAGGATCTGCAGCAGCGTGCCGAGCGGATTGGCGCGCGCCCAGTGAAACGGGCGGCGCGACTCGCGCGGCAGAGACTCCGGCAGCGCGAAGTAGCCGAACGCGGTGTTGGCGAGCGCGATGGCGCCGGCGGTGAAGAACGGCGCCCGGGGACCCA
Source organism: Gammaproteobacteria bacterium (assembly GCA_005878095.1). Taxonomy (GTDB): domain Bacteria; phylum Pseudomonadota; class Gammaproteobacteria; order Steroidobacterales; family Steroidobacteraceae; genus 13-2-20CM-66-19. Next base: position 12,596 of record VBNH01000113.1, read on the forward strand.
AGCCCCCGAGCAGGCCGCCGATAGCCGGGCCGACGATGAAGCCGACACCGAACGCCGCCCCCATGAGACCGAAATTCTGCGCGCGCCGCGCAGGCGCGGTGATGTCCGCGACGTAGGCGTACGCCGGGGTGAAGGAAGCGCCCGCCACGCCCGCCACCATGCGGCCGACGAACAGCCACGCGATCACCGGCGCGAAACCCATGATCAGGTAGTCGCAACCGAGCGCGAGCAGCGCGAACAGCAGCACGGGCCGGCGCCCGAACCGATCACTCAGGTTGCCGAGCACCGGGGCGCAGAAGAACTGCATCAGCGCGTACACGAACGACAGCCAGCCGCCGTAAACGGCGGCCCGGTCCACGCTCACTCCGGTGAGCTGCATGATGAGCCGCGGCAGGACCGGCAGGATGATGCCAAAGCCGATCGAGTCGACCAGCACGGCGACGAAAATGAACACGAAGGCGCCACGGCCGGCTGTGCGCAAGCTCATGAGGGTCTTTGCCGAAAGGACGCGCTATCTTATACGAAGCGCTACGCGGCCTTCCTGCGGAACAACAGTACCGCAGCGGCGGTGGTGCACAGCGCGATCTCGAGCAGTTTCACCAGGTCCTGTGCCATGGAGGCGACGGATGCGCCCTTGAGGAACAGCCCCTGCATGAGTCGCAGCATGTGCGCGAGCGGATTGATCGTCGTGACGAACTGCAGCCACCACGGCATGTTCTCCACCGGCGTTGCGAATCCCGACAGCAGTGCGAACGGCAGCAGTACCGCGAACGCGCCGAGGAAGGCCTGTTGCTGGGTATGCACCAGGGAGGAGATGAACAGTCCCACCCCGGCGCACGCCTCGGCGAACGTCAGTATCGCCGCGTAGAAAACCAGCAGGTTGCCGCGGAACGGCACGCCGTACAGCAACGTCACGATCAGCAGGTACAGCGTCGCCTGCACGCTCGCCACCAACAGCGGCGGCAGGAGCTTGCCGAGCGCAATCTCGATCGGCGTCGCCGGAGAGACCAGCGTCTGGTCGAAGGTGCCGAGCTCGCGCTCGCGCGCGACCGACAGCGCGGTGATCATGAGCGCGACCGCGAGGCTCAGCATGCCGACCAGGTTCGGCATCATGAACCACTGGTACTCGAGATTGGGGTTGAACCAGTTGTCGATCACCACCTCGGCGTTGGGCGGGGGAGCCGGCCCCGCGCCGCCGGTCCTGGCCTGCGGCGGCGCGCCGCTCAAGGGCGCTCCCTCGGCCGCCATGATGGTGCTGACGTACTGGGCGGTGATCTGCGCGGCGTTGGAGCGGCGTCCGTCGAGCAGCAGTTGCGCGCTCGCCGGCCGGCCGGCGCTGAGGTCGGCGGAAAAGCCGCTCGGCAGCACCAGGATTCCGATGACCTGCTCGCGCTCGAGTGCGCCGCGGGCGGATGCGACGTTCGCGTAGCGCGGCAGCCGGGTGAAGCTACGCGAGCCGGCCAGGCGCTGCTGCACGTCAAGGGCGTACGGCCCGCGGTCGAGATCCACGACCGCCACGGCGATGTTCTTCACCTCCATGGTGGCGGCGGAGGAAAACACGAACAGCTGGATGATGGGCGGGATGATCAGCGACAGACGCGCGCGCGGATCGCGCAGCATGGTGATCAATTCCTTGCGAACGATGGCCGAGAGGCGCTGCAGCATCGGCTCGAGCTCCTTCAATCCACCCGCTTGTGCAAGCGCCGCCAGGTGAGGCCGAAGAACAGCGCCCCCACGGCGAGCATGAACAGCATGTTGGGAATGAGCACCGACCACAGATCGCCGGCCAGGAACACCGTCTGCAGCGACACGTTCATGTAGCGCGCCGGGATCGCCAGCGTGATCGCCTGCAGCCACCGCGGCATGGAGTGGATATCGAACAGAAAACCCGACAGCATCATCGCGGGCATGTAACCGGTCATGAGCCCGAGCTGCG
>VBNH01000044.1 GCA_005878095.1 Gammaproteobacteria bacterium
GACCGTCCTGCCCGCCCGGTTGATGAGGTCGCAGTACGCCATGTTGGTCTGCTTGGCGTAGGCATATTCGATATAGCCGATGGCGCCGTCGGTCTGGTGGGTCATGTTGGCGACGCCCTCGTTACCCTTGGCGCCGATGCCCACCGGCCATTGCACCGAGGTGTTCGCGCCCACGCTCTGCTGGAACTTCGGGCTCGACTTCGACAGGTAGTCGGAGAACAGGAAGTTGGTCCCGGAGCCGTCGGAGCGGTAGATCGGGATGATCGCGGCGGCGGGGAGCGAGAGCTTCGGATTGAGCTTCCGGATGGGCGCGTCGTTCCACCTGGTGATATCGCCGAGATAGATAGCCGCCACGGTGGCGCCGTCGAGCACCAGCTGGCCGGCCTGCACACCCTTGATGTTCACCACCGGCACCACGCCGCCGATGATCATCGGGAACTGCACCAGTCCCGCTTCCTGCAGCTCCTCGGGCTTCAAGGGCATGTCCGAGGCGCCGAACGTGACGGTCTTCGCCTTGATCTGCCTGATGCCGCCCCCGGAGCCGATCGATTGATAATTGAGTCCGACGCCGGTCTTCTGCCGGTAGGCGTCGGCCCATTTCGAGTAGACGGGATACGGAAACGTCGCGCCGGCACCGGAAATGTCGGCCCCGTGCGCCGCGCCGGCTAAGCCGACGGCACCAGCCAGTCCCAGCAGCATCCGCTTGGGATTGAGTAAATTCATGATTCCAAGCGCCGCGCCGGCGCACGCGAGGACGCCAGCCACTACCACCAGCAGCCGCTGCGCGTTGAATGAATTCATGACTCCACTCCTGAGGCTTTGCGGGAATTAGCGGGCATTAGATGACAATGATGTGACGCTCTGATGACAGCCCTTGAGGCGCCGCGCGACGCCCGCCAACGCAACGGCCACCTCCCGGTGGCCGCGGCCAGTGTTGCCGCAGGTGTTTGCAGGCGCGTGACATGGCCGCCGCTTGCCCGCGGCGATCTCAGGCCGTATAAACGCGCACCGCTTCGCCCGCGAAGCGAGCCGGCTCATCAAGTTCCCTAAGGCAATGTCGCAAGCAATTGAATTAACTAAGACTCTCATCGCACGCCGCTCGGTCACGCCGATCGACGAAGGCTGTCAGCAGATCATGACCGGGCGCCTCGCCGCGGCGGGCTTCCAGGTCGAGCGCCTGAGCTTTGGCAGTGTCGAGAACTTCTGGGCCCGGCGCGGCGGCACCGGGCCCGTGTTCTGCTTCGCCGGGCATACCGACGTCGTGCCCACCGGGCCGCTCGAGGAGTGGCACAGCGACCCGTTCACGGGAGAAATCCGCGACGGGGTGCTGTACGGCCGCGGAGCGGCCGACATGAAGAGCGGACTTGCGGCGATGGTCACCGCCAGCGAGGAGTTCGTCGCGGCGCACCCCACTCACAAGGGGTCGATCGCATTTCTGATCACGAGTGATGAGGAGGGTCCGTCGGTCGATGGGACGCGGCGTGTGGCGCAGGTCCTGCGCGAGCGGGGCGAGCGCCTCGATTGGTGCGTCGTGGGGGAGCCCTCGAGCGAAGTCTCGATCGGCGACACCATCAAGGTGGGTCGTCGCGGCTCCTTGAGCGGCCGCCTCACCGTCCACGGCGTGCAGGGGCATGTCGCCTACCCGCAGCTCGCCGAGAACCCGGTGCACACGCTCGCGCCGGCACTGGCGGAGCTCACCGGTCGCAAGTGGGACCAGGGGACCGAGCACTTTCAGCCGACCACCTTCCAGGTCTCCAACCTCAATGCGGGTACCGGTGCCCCGAACGTCATTCCAGGCGAGCTCAAGGCGCGCTTCAACCTGCGCTACTCGCCGGTGCAGACACTGGAGCAGCTCAAGACGACAGTGGAAGAGATCCTGCGCCGGCACCGCGTGCGCTACACGCTGGAGTGGTACGTGTCGGGGGAGCCGTTCTACACCGCGCCCGGCCTGCTGTGCGCGGCGGTGGGCGATGCGGTGGCGCAGGTGACCGGCGTGCGCCCGAAGCTATCCACCGGCGGAGGCACGTCCGACGGACGCTTCATCGCGCCTCTCGGGGCGGAAGTGGTCGAGCTCGGCGTGGTGAACGCCTCTATCCACAAGGTCAACGAGTGCGTGCGGGTCGCGGACATCGATGCTCTGCATCGCATGTACGTCAACGTGCTGCGCCGGCTCCTCGCCTGAGATTCGCCGTCACGCCCACCCCACCGAGGAGGAGCGCCCAGATCAGCACCCACGCCGGCATGGCGAGGCCGAGGAATCGCCAGTTGACCTCGCCGCACTCCCCGCTGCCGGTGAGCACTTTGCGGATCACCTGCAACAGCGGCATGAACTTCAAGAGCACTGCGAGCGGCGCGCCACAGGAGGGCAGCGAGCCGGGCGGCAGGCTCTGCACATACACGTGCCGGGCGGCCACCGCGAGCGTGGCCAGCGCGGCCGCTGCGATCAGCAGCGCATAGCCGAAGGCGCCGCGGCCGGGCGGGTCGTGAAGCGCCGCCGCAAGAAACACCACTCCCAGGAGCGCGATGCCGATGCGCTGGAAGATACACAGCGGGCACGGATCCAGGCCCAGGTGGAACTGGCTGTACAGGGCGTACGCGAGCAGCCCCGCGCACACGGCAAAGCCTGCGAAATTGACCAGACGCCGATGGGCTCGCACGCGCTTGGCTGGCGCGGTCCTTAGGCGGACGGCGCCGCGGCCGCACCGGCGGCGCGGCCCTCGCGCAGCTCGCGCTCGACGTCATCAAGAGAGGTGTGGCGGATGTCCTTGCCGTGCACCATGTAGATGACGTACTCGCTGATGTTCTTGGCGTGATCCCCGATGCGCTCGAGCGCACGTACCACCCACATGACATCCAGGGCACGGCGGATCGTGCGCGGATCCTCCATCATGAAGGTGATGCTCTGGCGCTGGATCGCCTCGTATTCCTCATCCACCAGGCGGTCCTGGCGCGCCACACGCAGCGCCGAGTCGACGTCCATGCGCGCGAACGCATCGAGCGCGTCGTGCACCATCTCCGAGACCACCCGCCCGAGATGCTTGATCTCGCGGTACTTGTCGGCCGGGCGCTCCATGGTCGCAAGCCGCGAGGCGATGTAGCCGATCTTCTCGCCCTCATCGCCGATGCGCTCCAGGTCGGTGATGGTCTTGATGATCGCCACGATCACGCGCAGGTCGCCGGCCGCCGGGGCGCGGGTCGCGAGGATACGGCTGCATTCCTCGTCGATGGCGATCTCCATGTTGTTCACCTGGTAGTCATCGAGGGCGACCGCCTCCCCGAGCGAGCTGTCGCCCTCCACCAGCGCGGTGATGGCCTTGTGCAGCTGCTGCTCGACGAAGCCGCCCATGCCGAGCACCTTGCTGCGCACGCGCTCGAGGTCCTCGTTGAAGCGACGCGAGATGTGGTGACTGAGGTCGGCGGTTTCCATCAGTTGGCGTCTCCGGCTTGGCTCGTCTGCCGGCGCGCGGCAATACGGGCGATGATAAACGATCCGCTCGGCCTCGACGCCGTGCAGACAGCTGCGCTAAGAGTTTCTTACGAATTAGGTAGTTGCGCAGACAACCTAAGCCGTTACGCTAGTGAGGGGGTAAAGCTGAGCCGCGATCCTCTCGGGCGGGAAATGGCAGGTGAAGGTACTGCCGCTTCCGAGGGTGCTCTGCACTGCGAGGCTTGCCCCGTGCCGCTGCAGCACGTGCTTGACGATCGCCAGCCCCAGGCCCGACCCGCCGGTGGCGCGCGAGCGCCCGGGGTCGACGCGATAAAAGCGCTCCGTGAGACGCGGAATGTGCTCGGGGGCAATGCCCATGCCGGTGTCGGTCACCGCGAAATGACCGCCGTCCTCATCCACCCACCAGCGCATCTCGAGCGAGCCCTCCTCGGGGGTGTACTTGGCGGCATTGTCGACCAGGTTGGAAAAGGCCGAGTGGATCTCCGGCTCGTCGCCGATGAGACGGGCGTCGGAGTCGACGCGCACCCGCACCTCGCGCGGGTGCACCGGCCGCGCCAAGATGTCCTTGCGCAGCAGTGCGAGCAGTGCCGCGACGTCGATCGGCTCGCCGCCGACGATCGCGTCGGTCTCCTCGAGCCGCGACAGCTCGAGCAGATCGTGGATGATGGCGGTCATGCGCTCCGCCTGGCGGCGCATCTCGGCGACCGGCGCCTGCATATCCGGATTGAGCGCCGGGTCCTGGCCGAGACTCTCCAGGTAACCTGAGATCACGGTGAGGGGGGAGCGCAACTCGTGCGAGGCGTTCGCCACGAAATCGCGCCGCACCGCCTCGAGACGCATCTGGCGCGACACGTCGCTCACCAGCAGCAGCAGCTGCCCGTCCCCATAGGGGACGACCTGCAGCGACAGGTAACAGTCCTCCCCGGTCATCGGGCGGATGACCACTGGGTTGGTGAAGTCCTGTCGGGCCAGGTAGCGCACGAACTGCGGCTCGCGCAGCAGGTTCTCGATGCGCATGCCCAGATCGGCCGTGCGGCGCAGACTCAGCAGCCGCGCCGCCATGCGGTTGAACCACACGATCTCGCGCTGCGCGTTGAGGATGACTACACCGTTCGGCAGCGCCGCGGTGGAGCGCTGCAACTGGCGCATGAGCTGCACGAAGCGCTGTTTGTGGAAGCCCTTGCGGCGGTGCAGGCGCACGATCTGGGCGATGATCTCGCCCCACACCCCGCCGATGTCGGGCGGGTCGGCGTAGCTGCGGTGGCGCAGCCACCATTCGAGGCGCGCGAGGTTGGCGAGTACCCACACGAGGTGCAGCGCGAGTGCGGCGGCGAGCCCGCCGGAAGGATTGCCGAACAGCCAGCCGGCGCCGCACCCGATCACCACGGTGCCGAGCAAGCGAACCGCCGCGAACCCCCACGCCTGTGTCGCCGGTTGCATCTGTAACACGTGCCTTCAGTGGAGCGTGCGCCCTTGCGACGCTGCGCGCCTAGATGGTGCGCGCCGAGAAGCGATACCCCGCGCCGCGCACCGTCTGTACGAAGCGATCGTACCCGAAATCCTCGAGCGCCTTGCGCAGACGGCGGATGTGCACGTCGATGGTGCGTTCCTCCACGTACACGTTGCCGCCCCAGATGCGATCGAGCAGCTGATCGCGCGTGTACACGCGCTCCGCGTGCGTCATGAAGAACTCGAGCATGCGGTACTCGGTCGGCCCGAGCGCGACCGTGCGCGCGCCCACCATCACCCGATGGCTTCCCTGATCGAGCACCAGGCCCTCGAATTCGATGAGCTCGTCGACGCCGTTGGCACCGCTGCGGCGCAGCACCGCGTTGATGCGCGCCAGCAGCTCCCGCGGCGAGAACGGCTTGGTGACATAATCATCCGCCCCGCCCTCGAGGCCGGCGACCTTGTCGCGCTCCTCGGCGCGCGCGGTGAGCATGATGACCGGCAGCTCGCGCGTTTCGCGGTCGCGCTTGAGCGCGCGTGTCAGCTCCAGCCCGCTCATGTCCGGCAGCATCCAGTCGACCAGCACCAGGTCGGGCCGCGCATCCGCCACGGCCGCGCGCGCGGCGCGGCAATCCTCCGCCTCCCGGACCTCGAAACCGGCGCGCTTCAAGCCGAAAGCGATCATTTCGCGGATCGGACGCTCGTCCTCGACGATCAGTACCTGTTTTGCCGGCATGGTGTTTTGAAGCCTGCAGAGGCGCGAGTATTACAGACACTCTGTGTTGCAGATTCATGACACCGCCGCAGCAGGTGTCAGTTTAATGACCGCCACCGGTGGCGTGGGCGACATCGTCGCGCAGATACACCGGCAGGGCCTGCTCGGCGGGCAAAACGCGCCCGGACGCCACCTCCGGAACCGCCAACCGTGCAATCTCGGCGGCGCGTGGCAGGAGCGCGTCATGGATGCGCTCCAGCTGTCCGGCGAGGCCTATGCGCAGCTCCGGGTAGGCGACAAATCCGGATCCGGCGGCATGCACGGCGCGAGGCGCTGCAAACCAGCTCGCCGGCAGGCTCACCGCGGCCGGTTTGCCGACCTGCTCATCCTGTGCCGCGGCCGCGACCGCCCCCCCTGCCGGACGCTCGAAGCAGCCCCAGTACACCTCGTGCATGCGCGCATCGTTGCACACCAGGACGCGTGTGACGGCCGCGTCCAGCTCCATCACCCGCTGCGCGAGCGCGCGCAGATCGGAGATCGGCACCACCGGCAGGCCCGCGCCGAACGCCAGCCCCTGCGCCACGCTCGCCGCCAGCCGCACGCCGGTGAACGAGCCCGGGCCGCGACCGAAGGCAATCGCACTCAGTGCGCCGAGCGACACGTCGGCCTCCCTCAGCAGCTCATCGGCCATCGGCAGGATGTGCTCGGCGTGGCCATGCTCGAGGAGCTGCTCGCGCGCGATCAGCCGCCGACCAATCAGGAGCGCGACCGAGCAGTTCTCGGTGGCGCTGGCGAGCGCGAGAATCCTCACGGTGGGCTCGCCGAGCGCGCGCGCGGCGCCGCGCGCGGCGCATGCCGGCGGAGGAAACGCCGTGCCTCATCGGGATCCTGCGTCACGGTCATCGCCGGCAGGGCGGCGAGAAACACCCGGCCGTAGCCGCGCCCGAGCATGCGCGGATCGCAGATGACCACCACGCCGTAGTCGTCCTCGCTGCGAATCAGGCGCCCCGCCCCCTGCTTGAGCGCCAGTGCCGCTTCCGGAAGCTGGTAGTCACGAAACGCGTTGCCGCCGCTGGCCGTGAGGTGCTCGATGCGCGCCCGCACCAGCGGATCGTCCGGCGAGGCGAACGGCAGCTTCTCGATAACCACCAGGCGCAGCGCCTCGCCCTTCACGTCCACCCCCTCCCAGAAGCTCGCCGTGCCGAGCAACACGCCGTTGCCGTCGGCGCGGAATTCCTGCAGCAACCGCTCGCGCGGCGCCTCCCCCTGCACGAACAGCCGGTAGGGTGCGGCATTCGCCCAGCGCGCACGCAGGAGCGCTGCGCCCTGCGAGAGGGCGCGGTGACTGGTGAACAGCACGAATGCGCCCCCGCCCGCGGCCTCGATGAGCGGCACCGCGGTGTCGATTACCGCCGGCACGTAGCTCGCTGCGGCCGGCTCCGGCAATCCCGCGGGCAGGTACAGCAGGCTCTGCCGCTCGTGATCGAAGGGACTGTCGATCCTGAGCGTCGCCGCTTCGCTGAGCCCGAGTCTGCCGGTGAAATGTCCGAACTCCTCGCCGAGGCAGAGCGTGGCGGAAGTGAAGATCCAGGCGCCGCGGCGCCCCTGCACCAGCGCCCGGAAGCGCTCCGAGATGTCGAACGGCATGAGGCTGAGCGAAAAGCCGCGGGCCGTGACCTCGAGCGTGCGCGCGCCTTCGAGCTCATCGACCGCGGCAATCCGCGCCAGGCGCGCCGCGAGCTCCGCGCTACGCGCGCCGAGTTGCGCGAGCGCGCTCTGCGTGTCGGCGCCGGCGAGAGCTGCCGCCAGATCTTCCAGCGCCTGCATGAGCCGCCCCGCCGCCGCACTCACTGCGAAGTCGCCCGGGTTCCACGCGAACCGCCCGGTGGCGCGCGCGCTCGCGGCGCGCACCTCACCCAGGGCGTCTTCGGCCGCGCGCACCGCTTCGGCCGTCTCCCTCGCCCCCTGCCCGCTCGAGGCACCCGCCGCGTGCGCGCTCAGCTCGAGCCGCACATCCTTCAGGAGCAACTCCACCTGGCGGCTGCCCACGTGGGCGCCGAAGAACTGCGTGGCGAGATCCGGGATCTGATGAGCCTCGTCCAGAATGATCGCGTCGGCGGCTCCCAGCAGGTCGCCGAACCCGTCCTCCTTCAGCGCAAGATCCGCCAGCAGCAGGTGGTGGTTCACGATGACGATGTCCGCATCCAGCGCCTCGCGTCGCGCCAGCACCACGTGACAGCGGGAGATTTCCGGACAGCGCACTCCCAGGCAGCTCTCGCGGGTGGCGGTGATCTGCGGCCACACCGGATGCGAGTCCGACAGGCCCCGCACCTCCGCCAGGTCACCGCGCTGCGTGGTGCGCGCCCAGCGCCGGATGCGTTCCAGCATGGGCTGCGAGGCGCGCGGGCGCGCCGCGGCCGATTCCTCCAGCCTCAGTTGCTCGCCGCCCTCATCCGCGCGCGCGAGGCGGTAGCGGCACAGGTAGTTGGCGCGCCCCTTGAGCAGGGCGACACGCGCCGGACGCCCGAGCGCCGCGGCCACGAGCGGCAGGTCCTTGGAGAACAGCTGGTCCTGCAGCGTGCGCGTCCCGGTCGAGATCAGCACCCGCGCACCGCACAGCAGCGCCGGCACCAGGTAAGCGAAGGTCTTGCCGGTGCCGGTGCCCGCCTCCACCACCAGGGATTCGCGTGCCGCGAGCGCGCCGGCCACGCGCTCGGCCATGAGCAGCTGCTCGCGCCGCACCTTGAAACCGGTGAGCGCCTGCTCGAGGGGTCCGCCGTGACCGAAAATGTCCTCAAGATCCAACATGGGAAGCGCCTGCGCTAAGCCTCCGGTGACCATCCTGGCGCGCGTTCGAGGGGCGTGTCGAGACGTATATCTTGCTGAATTTCCTGCAAACTGGTGCGCCGCGCGCCAATGAACGAGAATGGCCTCCGCATCGGTACTGTATCAGGGCCAGGGACCGGCCCGGGATATACTTGGAGCTACGGATGGCAACGGCCGCACACGCACTGACCCCGCTTCCGCAGCTCAGCCGCGAGGTGGCCGAGTGGGTGGACTCGGTGCGTGAGCTGACGCAGCCGCGCGCGGTTCACTGGTGCGAGGGCGTTGATGCGGAAGCCCGGGAGCTGACCGCGCAGCTGCTGCGCGGCGGGGAACTCACGGCGCTCAACCCCGAATACTTTCCCGGCTGTCACCTGTATCGCTCGGCCCCGGCCGACGTGGCGCGCGTGGAGCATCTCACTTACATCTGCACGCCGGCGCAGGAAGATGCCGGCCCGAACAACCACTGGATGGACCCGCAGCAGGCGCACGCGAAGATGCGCGAACTGTTTCGGGGCTGCATGCGTGGGCGCACTCTGTACGTGATCCCGTACTGCATGGGGCCGATCGACTCGCCACTGGCGCGCTGCGGCGTGGAGATCACCGACAGCGCTTACGTCGTGCTCAACATGCTGATCATGACGCGCGCCGGCCGCGCCGCGCTCGAGCGCATCGCGCATGACGGCGGTTTCGTGCGCGGGCTGCACTCAGTCGGCGAGCTCGATCCCGAGCGCCGTTTCATCATGCACTTCCCCGAGGAACTCGCGATCGAGAGCTTCGGCTCCGGTTACGGCGGCAACGCGCTGCTCGGCAAGAAGTGCCACGCGCTGCGTATCGCCAGCTGGCAGGCGCGCACCGAGGGCTGGCTCGCCGAGCACATGCTGATCGTGGGCCTGCAGAATCCGCGCGGCGAGACGCACTATCTCGCCTGCGCCTTTCCATCGGCCTGCGGCAAGACCAATCTTGCCATGCTGATTCCACCGGCCTCGCTCCCGGGCTGGCGCGCGTTCACGGTCGGTGATGACATCGCGTGGCTGCATCCGGGCGAGGACGGACGCCTGTGGGCCATCAACCCGGAAGCAGGCTACTTCGGCGTGGTTCCGGGCACCAACCCCGAGACCAACCGCAACGCCTACGAGATGATCCGCCGCGACACCCTGTTCACCAATGTCGCGCTCACCGCCGACAATCAGCCCTGGTGGGAGGGCCTGTCGAGCGGCACACCGGTGCTCGACTGGCAGGGACGGCCGTACGATCCGGCGCGCGGCCCGGCGGCGCATCCGAATTCACGCTTCACCGTGTCCGCGCGGCGCAACCCGGGCTACTCGCCCCACGCCGAAGACGCCCGCGGCGTGCCGATCAGCGCGCTCGTTTTCGGCGGCCGGCGCCGTGAGGTCGCGCCGCTGGTGTACGAGGCGCGCGACTGGCAGCACGGCGTACTGGTCGGCGCATCGCTCGCCTCGGAGACCACCGCCGCGGCGGTCGGTCAGGTGGGTGTCACCAGGCGCGACCCGATGGCCATGCAGCCGTTCTGCGGTTACAACTTCGCCGACTACTGGCAGCACTGGCTGAACGTGGGCGCGAGGCTCGCGCGACCCCCACGCATCTACCACGTCAACTGGTTCCGGCGCGACGCGCACGGCGAGTTCCTGTGGCCGGGCTACGGCGAGAACCTGCGGGTGCTCGCCTGGATGCTGGAGCGCTGCGCCGGCAGGGCGGGCGCGACCGAATCGGCCGTCGGCTGGCTGCCGCGGCCCGCGGATCTGGACACCCGGGGACTCGACGTAGGCGCGGACGCGCTCGCCGCCCTGCTCAGCGTGGATGCGGCGCTGTGGCGCAAGGAGCTCGCCGAGCTGCGCGAGTATCTGGGCAGGTACGGCAGGCGCCTGCCAGCGGCGCTGCTCGCGGAGCTCGACTCGACCGAACGGCGGCTCGCCTGAGCGCGCGGCGCCCGCGCGCCCGTCAGACCTCTTCGCAGGTGTAGCCGATGGTCTGCGGGGAGCCCTGCTCGGGCAGGCGCCCGAGCCCGATCATGCCCCGGCCCTTGATCTGCAGGCTATCGCGGCGCACGAAAGACTCCTCGCCGTCAGCGCTCTGCACGAAGGTGCCGTTGGTGCTCTGATCGATCAATACGAACTTGTTGCGGCTGATCTCGATGCGTGCGTGCAGGCGCGAGATCAGGTTGCCCTTGATCACCACGTCGTTGTCCTCGGCGCGGCCGATGGTGATGCTCGAGTGCCGCTCATCGACCAGCAGTTCGCGCTCCTGACACCGCAGCCGCAGCCGCATGTGGTGCCCGGAGCGTGGCTCGCTCGCAATCCCCGGCACCATGCTGGTCACGTCCTCGGTCTGCCACAGCACCTCGAAAAGTACGACTTCGCTCCCCTGACCCTTGAGAGTGGCGACGTCGATCTGGCGGCAGGACGCGCGCCACTCCGGTGACAGCTTGTCCACCGTCGCCGCGGTGGTCACGATCTGTCCGGCCTTGGCCTGGCTGGTCATGCGGTTGGCGGTGTGTACGGCGGCGCCGAACACGTCGCGATTTTCGAGCATCACCGGACCGTAATGGCAACCGATGCGGATGGCGACCGGCTGTCCGTCGACCTTCAGCTGCGCGTGCGTGGAGATCTGCTGCTGCATCTGCGCCGCGGCGTTCAACGCGGCGTCGGCGCTCGGAAAGGTGGCCATGACCTCATCGCCCATGGTCTTGATGACCGTGCCCTGGCGCTGCTCGGTGGCAGCGCGCATCACGTCGATGCAGACCGCCACCATGTCGCGGGCGCGCAGGTCACCCATGGTGTCGTAAAGCCGGGTCGATCCGACGACGTCGGCAAACAGGATGGCGAGTTCGATATCCTTGCCCATGAGTGCGTCATGATTATACGCGAGCGCACTCGCCCCGCTACCAACGGGCTCACGGAGGTGCCGCCGCGGGAATCGCCCGTCGCAGCAGTTCCACTCCCGCTCCAACCGCCTGCGCGCCTTCACTCAAGGTACGCCGGAAGTCGCGCGCCCCGGGCTCACCGCTGTACAGGCCGAGCATGTGGCGGGTGATCGCCGCCAGTCGCTCGCCGGCGGCGAGCTGGCGCGCGACGTAACGCTCCATGCGCGCGATGAGCGCCTCGCGCGTGGGCATGGCGTCGGCACCCGGGTGCAGCGCCCGGTGCAACTCGGCGAGCACGTAGGGCCGGTGGTAGGCCTCGCGCCCGAGCATGACACCCTCGCACCAGGCGAGCGCGTCGAGCACCGCGCGCGGCTCGCGCAGACCGCCGTTGACCACGATCGGCAGAGTGGGGAAGGCGCCCTTGAGGCGCCGCACGATGTCGTGGCGCAGCGGCGGGACCTCGCGGTTGTCCTTCGGCGACAGCTCCCCCAGGACCGCCGTGCGGGCGTGGACGATCGCTGCCTGACAGCCGGCATCGCGTACGCTGGCCACGAAGTGCCACAAGCGCTCGGCGTCGCGCTGGTCAAAGCGCTCGACCGCGTCCTGCACTCCCCCGGCGGTCGCATCGGCCACGCCGATGCGCATTTTCACCGTGACCGGCACGCGCACCGCGGCGCGCATCGCGGCTACGCACTCCGCGACGCGCGCCGGCTCGTGCATCAGGCAGGCGCCGAAAGCACCGCTCGCCACGCGCTCGCTCGGACAGCCGCAGTTGAGGTTGATCTCGTCGTAGCCCGCTTCCTCGCCGGCGCGCGCCGCCGCCGCCAGCTCGCGCGGCTCGCTGCCGCCCAACTGCAGCGCGACCGGGTGCTCGTCGGGATCGAACGCCAGCAGTCGCGCGCGGTTACCGCGCACGATCGCCGCCGCAGTGATCATCTCGCTGTACAGCAGCACATCGGGCGAGAAGCCGCGCAGGAAGTAGCGGCAATGGCGGTCGGTCCAGTCCATCATGGGAGCGACTGAGATGCGGCGGTCTAACTTCGACTCGCCGACGGAGTTGTTACACAGCTCGTTCGCCACCGGCGTCCTCAGCAGTAATAATCATGCGGCTTCCTGCAGTCGGGCCACAGGAGTACGTCGGCATCGTACACGCGCCGCCGTCGCCGCATGAAGTACCGCACGATGCGCGCCTCACTTCAAGGAACCAACGGCTGGCGATGCACCGATCCTGCGGACAGCGCTCGCTGAATTGCCGGCCACCGATGGCGGCCGCACCTCGATGATACTCATCATCCCCTTGTCCTCGTGCTCGGCTATGTGGCAGTGATACACGAAATTGCCGATGTCAGGGCCGCGGAAGTCGACCAGCAGCTTGACGCTGGGGAACGGGTGGCTCGGGTTCTGGTCCCAGTACGGAACCTCGACCGTGTCCAGGTACTGGCCGGTGACCCCCGGTGCGCGGTGCGCTCCGTTCATCTCGAAGTTGTTCTGCGACTCCACCATGAAGTGAATTTGATGGATGTGGAATTCGTGGTTCTCGCCGGTCCGATTCTCCACGGTCCATTCCTCCACCGTTCCCTGCGTGGCCACGATCGCCGCCGGCGCATTGGGATCGAACGGCTGTTCCGGCTGCCCCTCCGCGGCCATGAAGAACGTCGTTTCGCCACTCGCATCGTCCTTCTCGTCGAAGTACAGCGTGCGCCTTGCGGCGACCGGCGCGGAACTCAGCCCCGCGAAGCGCCGCTGATGGGGATTGAACGCGCTGAACACACCGACGCGGCCATCGTCGCGGCCGTGGTTTGCGCCGACGCCGGCACCGGCGCCATGCACCAGCGCGGCATCGGCGACATCCGCCAGCTTGATGGTCGCCAGAGGCCGCTGCGGATCGTTGTCGCCTATCGGGCCGGTATCGACGCTACGCGTAATGAACTGCGCGAGCTGCACCGACGCCGGCGGTGCGGCGACGATGAATTCGACCCGTGCGGCCGGCGGCAGCTTGAAGTGCCTCACCGGGATCAGCTGACCGGGTTGCGTGCTGTCCTGCGAGCCGACCGGCACGCCATCGATGCCCACCAGCTGCATGGTCTGGGGGACTCCGTCGAACACGTACTGCAGGTCGAGGATGGTATCGGCGCAGGAGTTCGAAACCCTCCAGAACTGCCTTTCTCCCGGTTGCATCTGCAGGCTGGCCGGAACGAAGTCCGTGACGCCGGGATCTCCGGGCGAGAGAATCGGCACATAGTTCAGGGTGACGTCCCAGGCCGGAATGCTACCCACAGGCTCTGGCTCGCCGGGTATTTCCTGATCGCGAACGATCAGGATCCGCTGGCGCAGGCCGCTGACGGCCGGCTGGACGTTTTCGATCCCGTCCACCACGATCACTCCGTTTGCACCGCCCTGCACCGCATGCTCCACCTGGCCGTGAACGTGCGGGTGGTACCAGTAGAGCCCGGGAGGCTCGTCGGCCGGAAAGGCGACGTCGTACTGAAAGGTCTCGCCGGAATTGATGGTCGTCTTGATCACCTCATCCGAGTGACAGGTCGGCGAGGTGTTGGTGCCGTGATAGTGGAGGTTGAGCGAGGATGGGCCCATGCTCGAGGCGCCGCAGTTCGGCGGGTTCACCGTCATCGTCAGCGGCAGCGCCGGGGTATTGTTGGTGACCGTGATGATCAGGTGGTCCCCGGGATTCACATGCAGGGTTGGATTCTGCAACCCCTCGGGCGTCATGAAGCAGAGTATCTCCCGCCCCGGGTCGTTCGCATCGATCCTGTGTTGATACGAGAACCTGACGTTGAGCACGCCGTTCGAGCTGAACAGCGCCGGCGGGTTCTGCACCACGTCCCCCGCGGCGAAGCTGCGCGGACAGGGGTCGGCGACCGGTGCCACCGGGGCCGGCGCGCTGCTGCCGGGCTCAGCGGACCGGGCGACTGTGCACACCTGTATCAAGGCAAGAATCAGCACGCCAGGCGCCAGCCTTAGAGCTGCCTGCCATGTCCTTTCAAGGTTCATCGACGTTTCTCCTTTCCCTTTCCAGTGCTCGGGCGACCGCTGCCGCCCCTTTCCAGGGGCGTGACCAGCGGCAGGAACACATCGTCACGCAGATCCTGGCCGGTCGGGCCTTCTGTTCGAATTCGCGTTTCACGACGGCTGCGAATTCCTCGAGCGTTCTCGAGGCTGGAAAAATCGATTTCCGGGAAGAAATTCGCGGGCAGCACGAGGCTGCCGTGCCGGTTGAGAATGAACGATTTCAAGGGACCTCCTCCTTGGGCTTCGCCGCGCGATGCAGTCGCGGCATCGCTGACTCTAGTATCGTGCGTTTGTTACGCACTCATTACGCACTCAAGTCCGTATCTCCCAGCAGACAGCGGCGGATGCGGCCACGCTTGGCGCGGACCCAACTTGGTATTGAGCGCGGCGCTGCGGCTGACTCGCGCACCTGGTACCGGAACCGGCGGCTCGGCACAGCCTGCGCGGCGAGGAATCGGCCGTGCCAACTTTCCGAAGGCCTTCGATGAGAGCCGCCAGGGGGCAGCTCTTACCGCGAGTGGCGGCCCGCTGAATTCCAGTTCGAGCTCACCTCAACCTCATCGCTGACGCCCATGGTGCTGCCGGGGCGGGGAGGTCGCCGCGGACGCAACGCACCCGGTGATTAGACACAACGCTAGCACTCTGATAGCATTTTATCTGTGGGTACTATCGTCATCAGAGATCTCCCGGATGATCTGCACGAACGCCTCAAAGCCCAGGCGAAGCGTAACCATCGATCCATGACCAAGGAGGCCGTCGCCTTGATCGAACGGCAGCTCACCGAACCCCGTGCAATGCCGGAGCTGCCGCCACCTGTGCGCCTTAAGGCCGGACCCGTAACAATCAGGCAAATCGAAGCTGCGATTTCCAAAGGGCGTGATTGAGTGCCGCGATGCAGGTCGTCGACACCAACATCATCGCTTACCTATTGCTCCAGGGTGATCGCACGACTGCCGCGCGTGCCCTTCTGGCAAGGGATCCCGACTGGCGCAGCGATTCGTTTGTGCTGGTCGAATTCTGCAACGTCTTGGCGACAATGGTGCGAACCCGGTTACTCGCGTCGGGGCGAGCGCGCGATGCGCTGAGCAACGCGGAGCAGATCATTGAGCCCGGTTTGCATCCGGCCGCGCATGGCACGTCACTGGCAACAGCCGAAGAGTTTGGCGTGTCGGTTTACGATGCTCGCTTTCTGGTCGTGGCTCAAGTGCTCGGCGCGCGCCTGGTGACCGAAGACACGAAGCTGCGCCGTGCGGCCCCGGCTTTGACCCAATCACTTGAAGAGGCCTTGGCTTGATTCCCCTGCAATAGCGATCGGGCGGTCGAATCAGTGGGTATCGTTGTCACTGTCGTTGGCGGGGTTCTGCGCTGAGTCGTTCCTCTCCAGAGCCCGCGTCCGGGTTGGTTTGCGCCCTCTCCCGACCTCGTCGAGCCTCGGAGGTACGTTAATCTCCTTCTCCGCGTGAAAATCTCCGGCGATCTGGCTGCGCATTCGCTCACGCACTTCTCTGTCGACCGGGGTCTGGTCGAGCAAGGACAACAGTCGCTCCTCGAAAACGATTCCGCGACGAGCCAGCTCACGCGTGAATATCAGGTCCTTCTCGCGCGCGGCGGCGTACTTTGCGATGGCGAGGTCGTGAGGCTCGAGGCACAGTCCTTTCACGCCCTCGGTCTCGCCGGGAGGCAGGCTCACCAAACGCCCCTTCCAGCCTCTGGGAAGGGTCGCAGTGCTCGCATCGACCGGATCGGCGTAGTACCCAAAGGTCTCGTGAAATGGTGAATCGATGCCAATCACGTTCAGCCATTCGGTTCGATCAGCAGTTTTCGACGCGATCAGATCCACTTCAAATGAGGTGAGGATCTCGTCAGGAAGATCCGGGTACTTACCGTGCAGAGACTGGCTGCCAATGATGATGAACTGCCTTTCGCCAGTGATGCGGCCCGCAGCGCGCAGCACATGATCAACCTGCTGCTTCTTCATTCAGTTTTCTCACGTCCCTTTTCGGCAGTAATCCGACGAACGGCGCCGATTGCCGAAGTCTGACCGCTTTCTCGTCGCGTCCGAGCATCGCTGCGAAGAGCTCTCCATCGTCTTCTCCCTTCGCGATGTCCCGCCATTCTTCGTAAGCCGCGCCCCAAACGCCCTGGCGTTTCCACCGGTGGAGGTTCGCGAGGATCTGCGCGCGTATCTCGCGCGGCGTGAACCGTCGTACGATTGCAAGCGAGATGGACCGCCTGAGCTCGTCCAATTCCTGATGTAAGAAGCCCCCCCGCGGCGGGGGCCGAAGGCCGCGTTCGGTGAGATCCAGCGCATCGCCTTCGCCCAGACCCCACGCATCGAGGGTCGCCTTCGGCAGCAAGACCCCGAGGGAGTTCCCGATACGTCGCAGAGGGACTTTCATACAGTGGAATTATAACCCGTTATTACATCTGTGACAATGTCGGTTAGATGGTCCGCCGCGAGCCGGTGTAGGGTCCGGGGATGACCCGGACATCAATGCTATTGTGAGTGTGCCGACATCTGCGCCTCGGACCGGACCCACCCTTATGCTGAACCTCGTCGCTGCCAGCGCCTATTTTCTGCTCATCCATTTTGGCGTTTCCGGCACGCGCTTGCGTGACACGCTGGTGCTACGCCTCGGCGAAGGTCCTTATCGCGGGGCCTTCGCGCTTGCCTCCGTGATCGGGCTGGTTTGGATGATCTACGGCTACGGACATGCCCCGACGGTGGCTCTGTGGGCGCCGCTCCCGGGCTTGCGACCGGCGGCGTTCGCGCTGGTGTTCGTGGCGTTCCTGTTCGTCGGAATCGGCCTTGCCACCCCCAGCCCGACGCGAGTCGGCATGGAGTCGAGGCTCGCGCAAGGCACCGACATGGCTCGCGGCATGGTTCGCGTCACGCGCCATCCCTTCCTGTGGGGCGTGGCGCTCTGGTCCCTGGTCCACCTGCTCATGAACGGCGACCTGGCATCCGTCATTCTCTTCGGCTCGCTACTCCTGCTGGCGCTCGGCGGCACGGCTGCCATTGATGCCAAGCGGCGCCGCAAGTTCGGCGATGGTTGGACACGATTCGCGCAAACCACCTCCAGCGTCCCATTTGCGGCGATCCTGAGCGGCAGGAACAGGATCGATTCCGCTTTGAGCGAGATAGGGATTGTGCGGCCGCTCGTTGCTGTCCTCGCCTACGCGCTGATTTTTTACCTTCACGGGCGATTGTTCGGCGCGCCGCTTGTGTGAAGTCACGATTGCCGCAGCCCCGAATGTTCGGTCGCACAGCGTCGCAGGCAGGTTGCCGTCTGATAGCTTTCTGGCTATCATGTCGAGATGACTCAGACAACGGCATCACGACTGCTGGTCTCGGCCCGCCGCAGCTCCGGGCTCACACAACGCGAGCTCGCGCGCCGCGCGCGCACATCACAGTCTGTCATTGCCCGTATTGAAAGCGGCGCTGCCAGCCCAAGCTGGAAAACGCTGCAGCGCCTGGTGAACCGTGCCGGTTTCGACTTGCAAGGAGTACTCAGTCCCAGGCCTCGTGGCCGCTCTCATATGCTCGCTGACGTGCCCCGGATATTGCGCTTGACGCCGGAACAGCGCCTGCTCGAACTGCATCACGCGGCGCGCTTCTTGGCGGCCGCGGCGCGTGTCGATGCCGGGTCCGTTTGACCCGGAGCGAATACTTCGCGCCCTGTCGAAGCGGGCAGTCCTCTACATCTTGGTGGGCGCCACCGCTGCGCGTCTGCAGGGTTTCCCGCGCCTCACGGCTGATGCCGACATCGCGCCAGCCCCCGATCCTGACAATCTCAAACGCCTGTCGGCGGCGCTGCGCGATCTGCATGCGCGCGTCTACACGGAAGGGGTACCGGAAGGGCTACCTTTCAGCTGTGATGCCGCAACGCTCGCACGCGCCAATATCTGGAATCTGACGACTGACGCCGGCCGATTGGACCTCATCTTCAAGCCGAGCGGCACCCAGGGTTACGACGATCTGGCCAAGTCGGCCGTCACCTATCACGCCTTTGGTGTCGAACTGCGCGCCGCGAGCCTCAAGGACATCCTGCGCTCAAAGCTCGCATCGAATCGTCCTCAGGACCAGCAGGATGTGATCATCCTCACCGAGATGCTGAAGCGCCGTTAGGAGGCGGAACCAAATGAAGTCCTTTGTCGCGAGCGCGGCAGTCGCCCTGCTCGCTCTTGGCCGCGGCCGTGGCCCACCGTGTGCTGTTGCTTCACTCGCTCTGGCGACGCGCGCGCCTTGTAATCCCAAGGCGTCCCGGTTTCGAGGCGCTGCAGTCACCCCGCATTTTTCTGTATGCGTTGTCTAATGGCGTTGGCCCGTAGGCCAGCCAGGGCCGGAGACACTGCCGCCCTCAGGCCTCAAGCCCGAGCTCATCGAGCGAGCGCAACAGCTCGGCCGGATCGCGGTAGACGCGATAGGCTCCGGCACTGAGGAGCTCGGTTTCGCCGTAGCCGCCACTCAGCAGCCCGACGCTCAGAATCCCCGCGCGGCGCGCCGCAAGCTGATCCCAGACGGCATCGCCAACGACGTAGCACTCGCTCGGCGCAACCCCGAGTCGCTGCCCGCAGGCGATGAACAGGTCCGGCTCGGGCTTGGCGCGCACGACGTCGCCACGCTCGACCACCACGACGTCGCCGCCGATGCCGAGTACCTCGAGCGAGCGATCGATCTCGGGGCGCCGGCCGGAGGTGGCGATACCGTACGCGATCTTCCGCCGGCGCAAATCCCTCAGCAGCTCCACGGCGCCAGGAAGCGGACGCCGCTCCGGGAGAAATTCGCGGAACAGTTCCCCGTGGCGCCTCTGCAGGTCTTCCGCTGCCGAGGCATCGATGTCGTGCCCGAGCTCGCGCGCCGCCGCGCGCGCGAACAAGCCGCCGCTCATGCCGATGCGGCGGTGAATACGCCAACCGTCGATGGCAAGACCCGCCTCTGCAAATGCGCGTTGCCAGGCGAACACATGCGCGTAAACGGTGTCGACCAGGGTGCCGTCGAGATCGAAGATGAGTCCGCGCATCACGACGTCATGCTCCTTTCACCGCTTCCTGCCCGGCTGGCCGCGCCTTCCCGGCTAGCGAGCGTTTGCGACTCCGCTCTTGAGCTGGCGCTGGTATGAGGCATGCATACGGCTGCGATTGTCGCAGCTTTCGGCGTCGGCTCACAGCCGTGCCATTTGAGGTGGCTTTCGTCGATCGCCGGTCAATGTTAGCGTGCAGACGATAAATACCCTGCCAGGAATGAAGTGCAGCGTGACGCCGCAAACGACCGAGCAGCGTACGGACGGATGAAGCCACGACTGTTTCGCTGAGAACTTGCAACTTCGGACGGGAAAGGACCATATGAGCAGCGGCGGATACAAGCTTTACGGCCGGGCGAACGCCGGGTCGCTGGCCGTGCAAATCGTCCTCGAAGAGATCGGCGCGCCTTATGAGCTGCTGTGGGTCGGCAGGACTGCCGCCGAGCTCGAGGCGTTCCGCCGCATCAATCCGGCCGGAAAGGTGCCGGCGCTGGTGCTGCCGGATGGCACACCGGTTTTCGAGTCCGCCGCAATCCTCATTCACCTGACCAACGCACATCCGACAGCGGCTCTCGCACCCGTGGCCGGCAGCACGGCACACGCTCGCTTTCTGCAGTGGATGTTATTCCTGTCATCGAATGTCTACGAAGCGGTCCTGCGAGTCTCCTACTCCGAGCGCTACTCCACGGTCGGAACAGCCGCGGCCGCCCAGATCAAGGCACAAGCCCTGGAGGACTACGCCCGCCACCTCGAACTCATTCACGGCGCACTGGCGCCCTATGTCCTGGAGCGACTGTCCGCGGCGGACCCGTACCTGCACATGCTCGCGGGGTGGTATCCGCAGGACGCCCCGCCGCTGGACTCCCGACTGCCGAAGCTTGCTCGGCACGCCGCGCTGCTGCGCGAAAGGCCGGCGACGCGCAAGGCCGAACGGGATCACGCCGACACCCAAGAATCATGAGTCTCGCTCCTTTGCACGGTATTCGCGCCTGCGTATTCGATGCTTACGGCACTCTCTTCGACGTCGCTGCAGCCGCGCGGACCTGCAGCGCCGAGCTGGGCGAGAAGTCGAGCGCCTTGAGCTCGCTGTGGCGTGAGAAGCAGCTCCAATATACGTGGCTCCGGGCGCTGCAAGGCCGCCATGCGGACTTCTGGCAAGTGACCGGTGAGGCCCTCGACTTTGCGCTCGAGACACTGCGGATCAGCGGCAGCGGGTTGCGGGACCGGCTGCTGAATCTTTACCTCACACTCGACGCCTTTCCGGAGGTGCGCGACACGCTGGCGCGCCTCAAACAGGCCGGGATGAGGACGGCAATACTTTCCAACGGCTCCCCGCGCATGTTGAAGGCCGCCGTGGAGGGCGCCGGGATCCCGCACCTGCTGGACGCCGTGCTCTCGGTTGAGGAGGTCGGGATCTACAAGCCGCACCCGAGGGTTTACCAGCTCGCGGTCGAGCGTCTGGGGCTCGAGGCGGGCGCGATCGCGTTCCAGTCGTCCAATGCCTGGGACGCCTGGGCGGCATCCGCGTTCGGCATGCGGGTGGTGTGGTGTAACCGCTACGATCAGCGCCCGGAAAAGCTCCCGGGCGGGCCTGATCGGGAAATCAGGTCACTGGCGGAACTGCCGGCCCTGTTAGGTCTGAACTGACACGCCTTCGCGAACGGCCCGGACGATCCTGGCGGCAATCTCAGCCGGCGCCGCAGTGGATGGAATCGCCACGCGAATCCGTTGCTGCGGATCAACCAGCAAAACGAACGCGCTATGTTCCACCACGTAAGAGCCCGACTTCGCATCGAGCGTTCGCCGGTCGAAGAAGAACCGGTACTGTTGCGCGACGCGTTCCACCGCCCGCGGCGGACCGGTCAGGGCAACGATGCGGGCGTCGAAAGCCTCCACATAGACCGACAGCGCCCGCGGTGTGTCCCGTTGCGGGTCGACCGAAACGAATACCGGGAGGATGCGCGCCGCATCGGGCCCGAGCTCATCGAGAGCCTGATGAATTCCCATGAGGGTGAGCGGGCACACGTTCGGGCAGGTGGTGAAGCCGAATGTGACGAGGCGATAGCGCGTGGCGAGAGCGTGCTCGTCGAGGGCCGCGCCGCGTGTGTCGCGCAGCCCGGCGAATGAGGCATCGATCCGCTCGCCGGCGCGGGGCACCGACTGAACGGAGCTGCCAGACAAGGTCTGAATGAGCATCCATGCGGCCAGCGCGCCGCTCACGGTGAGACTCACTGCGAGCGCAACACCGGTGCGGCGAGCCCTGCGGATCGCCGCGCGTGCCCTGCTTATTTCCTTGCGGTTTGGAGTCGTCATTTCTGCTCCAGCAGCGGGGTCACGATGCGCGCCAGTCGTTCGCGCGTCCACTCGGGATGTCGCTCCTTCCACCCGTCATCCACCAGACGCCCGGCGCGGTCGATGGTGAAGTTTACGGGAATGCGCCAGATGCGTCCGTAGCCCGGCGCGCTGGCGGCGGCCAGGAAGCCCACCGGAAAGCTCAGCGTGCGCGCTACGGCGCGCACCTCGTCGAGCTCGTCGGGCGTATTCAGAGTGAATCCGAGCACGGCGAGTCCCTGAGCGGCATGCTCGGCCGCGTACCTCGACAGCAGCGGGAGCTCGTCGCGGCAGGGCACACACCAGGTGGCCCAGAAGGTGAGGATGACGACTTGGCCTGTCAGCTCCGGCGTAGACAGGCGCTTACCGTCCAGTGTCACCAGGGTGGCTGCGGGCGCCGGCTGTCCGACCCGCAGGTCGTTGGCCTGGGCCCGCGGCGCAAGCACGCTCCCGAAACCCAGTAGAGTGCACGCGGCAGCGCCCTGCAGCACTCTGCGCCGCGCGGGGTTCGCGGGTGGGTGGATGTGAGATCGAGTGCTCATGATTCAGGGTGAGAACGCGTAGCTTCCCCCGACGGTTGCCGTCCAATGCGGGAACAGCTGGTAGCCGTCGAGCCTGGCGTACACCGGTATCTGCGCGAAGGCGTACAGATGCAGCTTCCCCATCACGTGCAGCGTCACACCCGGACTCAGATAGGCCACGGTGCCTGCCGTGTCCGTGGTGTCGGCCAGGGCCCCCTGATCGGCGCTCTTGCGCAACAGGTTCACCTGCAGTTGCGGCACCCACTGCGGATGCGCCTCGTAGCGCAGGCCGAAGCTCATCGTGGCGCTATTGCCGGGCCGGAAATCGTTGCCGGGCTCATCCAGCTTGTGCTTCACCGCGCTCTGGAATTGACCATTGACGAAAGCATCGAAATTCTGGCTTACGGCCCGGTAGTAGTAGGCGCCCACAATCAGATCGGTGCTGCCCGTGCCCGCCTGCAGGCTGGCATCCAGGGGGGTGCCGGCGTTGGGGCCGGTGTTGAAGTTCACCGCCGTGCCGTAGTGGCCGGTGGGGAGCTTCACGCCGAGCTGCACGCCCAGGTTGTGGGTCGGCAACCACCCCTGGTAGCTGCCGATGATCTTGACATCGCCCGGGTCGGAGAGACTGGCGCCGCTGATCTGTGTCGACGCTGTCTCGGACGAGCTGTACGGCGATTGCTGCTGGCCAAAGGTCGTGTGCGAGCGCATGACGTACGGAACGAGGACACTCACGTTCCATTCGGAATTAGGGCTGTAACTCATGCCCATGCTGAGATAGCGGTTGATCGTCTGCCTCTCGATCTCACCGCCGCCGAGCGCGGGATTCGACGGACTATTGACGACCTGTGCCGCAGTTGCCGCACCGGTGCCGCTACGCAACCAGTTCTGGTTGATGTAGTCGTACTCGAAGTTGAAGCGCAATCCCGGCATGGCCGAGTATCCGGCTGCCGCGTCGGCGCTGAGAGTGCAGCCGCAGGTGGCGCAGGCCCAGGCCGCCACCGGCGCGGCGGATGATAGAACACCTGCCAGCGTCCAAAGCGGCAGGCGATTGAATTGGCAAGACATGTGAATCGTTCCCGTTCGCCGTGGCGAACCCATAGTGCAAGACGCGTGAACTCGGACGGTCGGGCGCCCCGAACACAGGCGCGCGACGCCGAGGAAGCTCTGCTTTAGGCGAAGCGGGGTGGACCGCGAGGCTGTTGGACGCGAACCAGCCCGACGTTGAGGTGCAGCGGCTCGGAGAGGAAGAGGGTCGGCTCGGCAGCGGTGACCGGGATCGGCAGGACTCGACCCGTCTCCATGGCCGGCCCGGCAGCCGGAGCGTTGCCGAACGCGCAATGCTCGGTGTGAGGCGGATTTGCCGGCTGCCTGCCAGTGTCCAGCGGCGCAGAGGGAGCTGGAAAATCGGGCCGGCAGATCGTGAGGGAAAACGGCTTGCCGCTCGCGGGCATGAAGCCGGCGGGGATCAGCGCGTGAAATACCACGGCGACCAGCAGAATGCTGGTCACGAGCTCGCGCCTACGGCGATTGAAGAGAGTCGAGCGCATGTCCTGAGGTAGGGCTGCCGCCTTTTCTGCGCGAGTCTATCCGTTCAGACACGCGCCCGCGAGTCGCGGGCACCCTACCGCGAGGTACTGCATTACCCGACTGCTGCGTACCACGCACGCTCGGCACGATCGCCCCGAAACGACCGCTCCGGGGTCGCCACCCTTATGTCAATCGATTGGCCGACCGGATAAGGAGCGCAGCGTCCCTTCAGGAGAGTGGGTGCTTGCGTCGTCCCTTGCGCACGGCAAAGAACAGTTGCCGGTGCTCGCCGGCGCGCGTGATGGTTGCCCAGCGCAGCGCGACCAGGACATAAAGGACATTCAGCGCCAGGAGTCTGGTGGGGATGTGCTTGGTGCGTTGCGCTGCGGCGAGCACGTGGTTCGCCGTCACGCCGCGCGTTCCGCCGACGCGCTCGTGCACGTAATCGACGGCGGCCTTGTCGACCAGGTTGAAGTAGCCGGAACCACGACGCGCCCTCGATAGCGCGAACGACAGCACGAAAAAATAACCCTCGCTCTCGAATACATGATAGGTCTGACGTACCGCCCTGACCCGACCACAGTATTGGAGTCCACGCTGCAAAGTGCGGATATTCATACCACCCTACCCACGGCTTCCGAGTGTCGCTGCAAAAGAGGTGCCTCTGGGACAACGCCGCCGTCAGTCCCCCTCGCCGAGCGCAAGCCGCGGAACACCTGCCTCCTGCATCCGGGTATTGAGCGCCGGCAGCTCGCTGCTGGCGAGCGACTGCCACTTCTCGAGCTGCTCGACCAGGCGGCGATGCAGATCGGCGTACACCTCCTGCTGCGCCGCTGTCGGAGCGACGTCGTCCGCGTCGATGGTGGCAATGAAGGTGTCGTATTGCTCGTTGAGGCGGTTCGGATAACGCAGATTGTCCTCCGATGCCTTCATGTTGACCTGGATGAGCTGCTCCTCGATCGGTTTCATGTGCTGGTCGAAATCCCCGGCGGCCGCCAGGAGAGGCTTGCTGCCAGCCTCGCTACCCGCCCAGGCCTTCAGCGTCTCGAAATTGCGCCGCAGGGTGCGCATCTGATTGACGGCGCGGTGCAGCGCGTCGATATCCTGTGTCGTGCGTGTCACCAGATCCCAGTGGGCGGCCGTGTCGGCCGCAGTGACGGTGTCCTTCAGTCGCGGGTCGAGTACCACTTGCAGCGGCACGGACTGAACTGCGCTGCGGGTCGTGAGGCGCACCAGGTAGGAGCCCGGGGTGACGACCGGCCCGCGCGGACCTTCGTCGGCGTAGAACGCCCCGGGAATCTCGCGCGGATCCTCGACGCGCAGATCCCAGGCGAAGCGGTTCATTCCAGCGGCATCCGGCAGCAGGTCCGCGGGCGGCTCGCGATCGGGCCATTCGGCCGGCTGCGCGAATTTCTCCTTCTTATGGTTCGAGAGCGTGCGCAGCACCTTGCCTTGGGGATCGAGGATCTCGAGCGTGATCTTCTCATCGGCCGCCGGCCTGGTCTTCAGAAAATAGTCGATCACGGCGCCCCGCGGCGGGTTATCGCCGACCGGCCGGCGGCGGTTCACCTCGAGGGGGAAATGCAGGTGGTAGGCGGGCTGCGGTTGATACAGGCGCACCTCGGGCAGCTCTGCCGCGGGGTCGAGCTGGCGCAAGGGCGTCAGGTCGTCGAGCACCCAGAACGAGCGGCCGTGGGTCGCGACCACGAGGTCGTCGTCCTTCACCACGAGATCATGGATCGGCGAGATGGGCAGATTCAGCTGCAGCGGTTGCCAGTGTCCACCGTCGTCGAAGGACACATAGACCCCGAGTTCCGTCCCCGCATACAGCAGTCCTTTTTTCTTCGGATCCTCCCGCAGCGAATGCACGTAGGCGCCTTCGGGTATCCCGCTGACGATGCGGGTCCAGGTCTTGCCGCCGTCGTGCGTGCGGTAGATGAGCGGCTTGAGATCGGCGAGCTTATGGCGGTCTATCGCGGCATACGCGCTGTCGGCCTCGTGCGGCGAGGGCTCGATGATGCTCACCATGCTCCATTCGGGCATGTCTTTGGGCGTGACGTTGTGCCAGGTCTGCCCGTCGTCGCGGGTCACGTGGATCAACCCATCATCGGTGCCCGCCCACAGGAGCCCCTGCTGCAGCGGCGACTCGGCGAGCGCAAACACGGTGTCGTAGTACTCGACGCTCGTGATGTCGAGCGTGATGGGGCCACCCGAGGGCCGCTGCTTGCTCTTGTCGTTGCGGGTGAGATCGGCGCTGATGCGCCGCCAGCTGCGCCCCTGATCGGAGCTCTCCAGCACGAACTGCGCCGCCGTGTACAGAACGTTCGAATCGTGCGGCGAGACGAACACCGGCTCGGTCCACTGGATGCGGTATTCGAGATCTGCCGCCCCGTTACCGGATACGTCGAGGGGATGTATCGAGACGTCGCGCAGGTTGCCGGTGCGATGATCGTAGCGCGTCATCTGCCCGCTGTCGGCATTGGCGTAGACGATCTCCGGATCGCGTGGATCGGGCGCGATGTAGCCGCTTTCGCCACCTCCGACCTCATACCAGTCCTGCCGGCCGATGACGCCTTCGTCGTCACGGCTGGCGATGGCGATGGTGGTGTTGTCCTGCTGTGCGCCGTAGATGCGATACGGCCAGTGGTTGTCCACGGCGACGTGATAGAACTGCGCCGTCGGCTGATTGTACTGCTGAGTCCAACTCTTGCCGCCATCGACGGAGATGGTCGCGCCGCCGTCATTGCCGTTGATCAGGCGCCTGGGATCGCGCGGGTCTATCCACAGCGCGTGATGATCACCGTGCGGCGCGGGCAGGAGCTCGAAATCCTTGCCGCCGTTGGTGGAGCGAAAGGCGCCCGTGTCGAGCACGTACACGGTATCGAGTGCGACCGGATCGGCGAAGATGTGCGAGTAGTACCAGGCACGCTGCCGGAAGCGGTGATCGGAATTGACCCGCATCCAGCTGTCGCCACCGTCGTCGGAACGGAACACCCCGCCCTCCTTCGCCTCGATGGCGGCATAGACGCGGTTGGAGTCCGCGCCGGACACGGACACCCCGATGCGACCGAGCGGCCCGTCGGGCAGGCCGTGGTGTTCGAGGAGCTTCCAGGTGAAGCCCCCGTCGTTCGATCGATAAAGCCCCGATCCCGCCCCGCCGCTGGAGAATCCCCACGGTTCACGGCGCATCTGCCACAGCGAAGCGAACAGCGTATTCGGGTTGCGCGGATCGAAAACCACATCGATCCCGCCGCTGTCGCGGTCGCGGAACAGTACCCGCTGCCAGGTCTTGCCGCCATCCCCGGTGCGGAAGATCCCGCGCTCGTCGCTGGGACCGAACGCGTGGCCGAGCGCGGCGACGAACACGACATCCGGGTTTCTCGGGTCGACGGCGATGGCGCCGATGTGCCGCGTGTCGCGCAAACCCAGGTGCTGCCAGGTCCTGCCGGCATCGAGCGACTTGTACACGCCGTCGCCATAGCTGATGTTGCCGCGCGGGCAGGCCTCGCCGGTGCCGACATAGATGATATTGTGATCCGAGTCGGCGACCGCGATCGCTCCTATCGAGGCGATCTTCTGCTCGTCGAAGACCGGCTGCCAGGTGCTGCCGGCGTTGGTGCTCTTCCAGACGCCACCGGCTACCGCACCGAAATACCAGGTCGTCGGATCACCCGGCACGCCGCTCACCGCCACCACCCGGCCGCCGCGGAACGGACCGACCTGGCGCCATTTCATGCCGCTGAAGAGTTGCGGATCGACCTGAGTGGCAGCCAGTGCTGCGCACGGCAGCAGCAACAGCAGCACAGCCAAAACCCTTCCAGGACCGTCGAACCGGCAACGAGTCATTGTGCCCCCGATCAGGAGATCCGCCACGCGTGAGCGGCGATTATTCCACGGCACGGGTCAACGTGTTGATGAGATCGTGGCTGGCAGGCGTGAGCGGACCGCTGAGTCGGCGCGGCTCACCTGCGCAGATCGGCCGCAACCGAGAGCATGAGCCGCCGGGCAGGAAGCAGATAGTAGGATTGGTCGCCGAACTCGCTGGCGGTGACCGGAGCGCGCCGGTCGGTCAGGTTCTGACCCTCGACCCCCAGGGTGTATTGCCCGAGGCGCCATCCTAAGCGCGCGTCCACCGTCACGTATCCGCCCGCCGCAGCGGTGTTCAGGCGATCGAGGAAACGGCGCCCGACGTAGGCGGCCTGGGTGGCGAGCTGCCATCGGCCCGGACCCGACACTTGCAGGCCGAGGGCCGCAATGTTGTGAGGCGACAGGTTGAGCTGGCGCCCATCCAGCTGCACGGGGGTTCCTGACTCGATCGTCATGGTATTACCGAAGCGCGTGTCATGATAGCTGTACGCCGCGGTCAGGACCGTGCTGGGCGCTGCCTGCCAACGCAACTCGGTCTCCGCACCGGTAAAGCGCTCGCGGCCGGCGTTGACCATGACCGGGGCTCCGCCCGCGTCGGTCTGATGCACGACCAGATTGGTAAAATCGAGTTTGAAGGCCGCGATCTCCCAGTCGACCGCCCCGGCGAGAGTCTTGACTCGCAGCCCGCCCTGGTAAGCGTCGGCATTCTCCGGGCGCAGGATGGCGGCGCTCACGTCCGGGCCGAAATCGATGGCGGACGGTTTGAACGTGTTGCAATACTGAGCGAACAGGATCCCGCGTTGCGGGCCGTCCGCGGCCCCCCAGATGCGCACCGTCGCACCGAGGTCGCCGCTCACGCGCAGGTGGCTCTGCGAGTCGGTTAAATAGCGGTCATTGGCCGGGTCGACCGTGTCCGCATGCGTCGCCACCTGGCGCTCGTGAGTGTCGTTGAGCCGCAGGCCCCCGAGAACTGCGAATCGGTCGCGAGGTTTCCAGTCGAGTTGCGCGTACAGGCCGCCAAACTCGCGACGGTCATCGAGCCCGTTGAGCTCGTCGATATGCCGGGAGCTGCTCGGCGGCGGTGCCCTGCCATCGAGCGGCGCAGAGTAAGCAAAATTCCTGCTGTGCTGCGTCGCATCGTCCGACAGCCAATCGAGCCCCGTGGTCAGAGCGAGCGAGCCCGAGAGCGGGACGGAAACAAACGTGTCGAAATACAGCTCCCGCACCCTGCGGTCCTGGTTGAAGCCATCGGCATTGTTGCCGTCGGCGCCGATCGAGAGCTGCGGCCGCAGGAAGCCGCGTACGTCGTGGGTCCTCGAGCCGGTGTACGAGAGCAGCGTCCGCCACTGCCCGTCGCGCAGCGTCTCATCGAAGCGCATCGCCAGATGCATCCGATGCTCGACGATACCGGAATCGGCAGGATTGAAGTTGCCATCGAGCGCAGTGCGGGTCGTCAACGAGGTCCCCTCGCGAAGCACGGGACTCGTCGGCAGCTGCGTCTGCGCCAGGTACTCGAGGTCCACTGCCGCGTTGCCGCCGAGGAGGGGAGCGGCGGCGCGGTACAGCCCGTGCGCACGGTCAAAACCCTGATCGCGGCCGCTGACCCGCGTGCGGTCACCATCAAGAAGCAGCGAATGGCGATAGGATCCGCTGGTTGGCAACGCCGTGGACAGCGAACCCGCCGCGCTGGAACGGCTGCCGCCGGCGACGCTGAGCTCGTTGGCGCTCTCGCCGGCAGGATAGCGGATCACGTGAATCACGCCGACGAAGGAAGTCGCGCCGAACATGACCGGCGCCGGACCCTTCATGATCTCGATGCGCTCGACGTCGTTCAGATCCAGTGTCGGCACCGCCGGGCTGAACGCCCCGCCCCAGGGCACACCGTCGACCACGAGCAGGAAGGCGTCGAACTCGTGCAGTCCCCACAATGACGGCACGCTGCCCGCGGGGCCGGTATCGCCCCCCGGGGGAGCATCGACGCCCGCGACCGTTGCCAGCGCCGTGCGCAGATCGGCGCCGCCCAGGCGCCGCAGATCCTCACCCCGAATGACCGTCAGCGCCGCCGGCACGTAGTCGACCGCTTCGGCCACCCGCGTCGCGGTGATCTGGACCTCGGGCAGGGAGACCGCTGCAGCGCTCCCTGCCGCTTCAGCGGCGTTCGCGAAGTGCGCTCCACAGCCGAGCAGAGGCAGCAGTGTCAGGAGGGGCGACGCCCGCGACGCGGCGACCGATCCGTTCATCGTGGCACCGAGAATAGCGGACAATGCGCCGCAACGACGGCGCATACTAAGTGTCGGATGTCGGAAATGGATAGCGCGGAGGGGAACGGTGCGATGGCGCCGGCGTCAGAGCGTGAGCTCGGCCTGATCGATGCGTGGTGGCGGGCTGCCAATTACCTCTCGGTGGGCCAGATCTACCTGTGCGACAACCCGCTGCTTACCGAACCCCTGTCCCCCACGCACATCAAGCGCATGCTCCTCGGCCACTGGGGAACCACCCCGGGCCAGAATTTCATCTACGCGCATCTCAACCGCATCATTCGCGCCTACGGCCTGAACATGATCTACATCTCCGGCCCCGGTCATGGCGGACCGGCGCTGGTGGGCAATGCGTATCTCGAGGGAACCTACAGCGAGATCTATCCCGAGATCTCCGCAGACGCCGCCGGCCTCAGGAAGCTGTTCATGCAGTTCTCCTTCCCCGGCGGTATTCCGAGCCACGTCTCGCCCGAATGCCCCGGCTCCATTCATGAGGGCGGAGAACTCGGCTACTCGCTCAGTCACGCCTTCGGCGCGGCGCTCGACAACCCGGACCTCATCGTCGCCTGTGTGGTCGGTGATGGCGAAGCGGAAACCGGACCGCTCGCGACCGCCTGGCATGCCAACAAGTTCCTCAATCCGGCCACCGACGGGGTGGTGCTGCCGATTCTGCACCTGAACGGATACAAGATCGCCAATCCCACCATCCTGGCGCGCATCTCCCGCGGCGAGCTGCGACAACTGCTGGAGGGCTGCGGGTGGACACCGCAGTTTGTCGCCGGCGAGGAGCCGCGGACCATGCACCGGCTCATGGCCGATGCGCTCGACTCGGTGCTCGGGCGCATCCGGGAGATTCACGAGGCCGCGCGCGTCAAGGGCAGCCGCTCGCGCCCGTCGTGGCCGATGATCGTGCTCGAGAGCCCCAAGGGCTGGACTGGACCCAAGGAGATCGACGGACAGCGCATCGAGGGCACCTTCAGAGCCCATCAGGTTCCGCTGACCGACCCACGCACCAATCCGGCGCACCTGCGCCAGCTCGAGAGCTGGCTGCGCAGTTACCGGCCGCAGGAGTTGTTCGAGGCGCAGGGCCGGCTGCGGGCGGAACTGCGCGCGCTTGCGCCCGCGGGCGAGCGCCGCATGAGCGCCAATCCGCACGCCAACGGCGGCCTGCTGCTTCAGGATCTGCAGCTGCCGGACTTTCGGGCCTACGCCATCGAGGTGCCCGGCCCGGGCGCTGCGCAGGCCGAGGACACACGGGTGCTGGGCCGGTATCTGCGCGACGTGATCAGATTGAACGCCACGCGCAGAAACTTTCGCATCTTTGCACCCGATGAGACGATCTCGAACCGGCTCACTGCGGTGTTCGAGGCGACCGCGCGGCAATGGGATGCCGCGATGCTCGAGGGGGATGAGTTCCTGGCCAACGAGGGCCGGGTGCTCGAGATGCTGAGCGAGCACCAGTGCGAGGGCTGGCTCGAGGGTTATCTGCTCACCGGCCGTCACGGGCTCTTCAACTGCTACGAGGCGTTCGTTCACATCGTCGATTCGATGTTCAACCAGCACGCCAAGTGGCTCAAGGTCAGCGCGCAGCTGCCGTGGCGGCGCAGGATCGCTTCGCTGAACTACCTGCTGACCTCGCATGTCTGGCGCCAGGATCACAATGGCTTCACGCACCAGGATCCGGGTTTCCTCGACCTCGTCGTCAACAAGAAGGCGCACGTGGTGCGCGTATATCTGCCGCCGGACGCCAATTGCCTGCTGTCGGTCATGGATCACTGTCTGCGCAGCCGTCATTACGTCAACGTCGTGGTGGCTGGCAAGCACGCGGCGCCGCAGTGGCTGGCCATGGATGCGGCGCTGGAGCATTGCACCAGGGGTATCGGGCGGTGGGCGTGGGCGAGCAGTGACGCGGGCGGGGAACCGCACGTGGTGATGGCCTGCGCGGGGGATGTGCCGACGCTGGAGACCCTCGCCGCGGTATCGATCCTGCGTGGCGCACTGCCGGAACTGAAGATCCGCGTGGTGAATGTCGTGGATCTGATGAGACTGCAGCCCGACAGCGAGCACCCGCACGGGCTCTCCGACCGCGACTTCGACTCGCTCTTCACGCAGGACAGACCGATCATCTTCGCCTTCCACGGCTATCCCTGGCTCATCCATCGGCTCGCCTACCGCCGCAGGAACCACGCGAACCTGCATGTGCGCGGCTACAAGGAGGAAGGCACGATCACGACCCCCTTCGATATGACGGTGCTGAACGATTTGGATCGCTTCCACCTCGTCCAGGACGTCATCGATCGTCTGCCGCAGCTCGCCGGCCGCGGCGCTGACCTCAAGGACGAAATGCGCAACCGGCTGATCGAACATCGCCGGTACATCACCCGCCATGGCGAGGACATGCCGCTGGTGCGCGACTGGCGTTGGCACGCGCACCCGGACCCGGTAAGACGGTGATACGCCCGGGACGCAGCCGTCACCCGGCCGCATCATCCAGCGTCGCGCGGCCCGGCGCAGCCGCGGCGCTGCTGCTGTGTGTTGCGGGTTGCTCGCTGATCTCCCTGAAGACTCCGGAGCGGCCACTCTCGAGTCGCGATCTGAATGCGCGCATTCTCACGCGCGAATTCTCCTACCATTTCATCGCGGTGGTCGCGCAATGCGCCGACGACATTGCGGCGCATGACAGCGATCCCGAGGTGCTGGCGAATGCGCTGCGCTGGAAGATCGGCGCGGCGGCGGAGAGTCAGCGTGCGGCTACCCGCCTGGCGCCGATGACGGCCTTGCTCGATACCTGGGCGCTCACCTCGCAGATGCGGCAATTCCTGTCGCCCGGACAACTCGGCGGCGCACTGCTCGGCTCTCACCAGGAGGCTGCCCTGACGGTCGCGAGCGAGCTCGATGCGGGGGCCGAGGACCTGGCGCGCAGGCTCATCCCTGCCGGTGAATTCGCGCAGTATCAGCAATTCGTCGCGAGCTACACGCACGAGCACCCCTTGCGGGATCTGCAGTTCGTACGCGCTTCGGTCGTGGAGCTGTGGAGTCAGAAACGCGGCGCCGGCAGCAGATTGGTCGACTCGATCGGTACGATTCCCGAGGCGATGGAGGATGTTTCCGATCGCACCCGGATCGCGAGCGAGGCGCTCAGCCTGCAGACCATCTGGCGGACCGAGCTGGCGCTGCGCGAGTCGGGCTACTCGGGCGGCGACCTCCGCGCCGCGCTCACGCAGCTCGACCAGCGCCTCGCCAAACTGTCCGCAGCGGCGGAGAGCGCACCACAGCTGGTGCACGAGGCGGTCGCCGATGTCCGCGGGAGCGTGATCGACCTGCTGCGGCGGGTCGATTCATCCGCGGCCTCGATCCTCGAGACGCTGCGCAGCGAGCGCGCCGCACTGGCGGCAGACGTGCGCGGCGAGCGCGAAGCGGTGGTGGTGGCGGCCGACGCCGAGCGCGCGGCGCTCACCCGGGACGCGGCCAGGATTGCCGATCAGGTCGTGAAAGCCAGCGGCGAGCAGGCGCGCCGGCTCGCGCGCGAGGTGTTGCTGTTGCTCAGCGTACTCGCCATCGTCGTGCTCGGTCTGCCGTTTGCGGCCGGGTACCTCGTGGGTCGTGCGCGCGCCGGTCGCACTCCCGCGGATGGCGCATAGGCGGTCGGCCTAGTAATTGAGTTTGCGCCCGGGGGCCTCATCCGCCGCCGCAGCGCTGGCGGGCAGGCGCGCCAGCAGCTCGGTCAGCTTCGCGAGGTCGAGCGGCTTGACCAGATGCGAATCGAAGCCCGCCTCCCGCGAGCGGCGGCGGTCCGAGTCCTGGCCCCATCCGGTGAGCGCCACCAGGGTGATCCGCTTGCCCCACGCCTGTGCGCGGATGCGCCGCGCGACCTCATAGCCGTCGAGCAGCGGCATGCCGATATCGAGCAGCGCGATCTCGGGCAGGTGCCGCTCGGCGCACTCGAGCGCCTGACTGCCGTTGGCGGCGCTGAAGACTTCGTGGCCACCCAGCTCCAGGACCGTCGCCAGAGTCTGTAGCGCGTCGGCGTTGTCGTCCGCGACCAGTATGCGGCGGCGCAGCGGGGCCGGCTCTTCGGTTGCGGCGGGCCGCCTGCCGTGCGCAGACTGCGTCGCCTCGAGCAGCAGCGGCAGCCGGATCACGAATTCGCTTCCCAGGCCGGCGCCCTCGCTGTGCGCGCTGATGGTCCCGCCGTGCATCTGCAGCAGCCGGCGCACCAGGGCGAGCCCGATCCCGAGACCGCTGTGCGGGTGATGCGAGTGGCGGTCGAGCTGGGTGAACAGGTCGAAGATCCTGGGCAGCACCTCCGCGGAAATGCCGATGCCGTTGTCGCGCACCCGGATTTCGACCTCCGCCCCCTGGCGGCGGACGCCGAGACTGATGCGCCCTCCCCGCTCGGTATATTTGGCCGCGTTGCCCAGGACGTTGCCCAAGGCCTGCGTGAGACGCAGCGGGTCGGCATCGACCCTGAGGGTCCCATCGGGAATCTCGGTCGTGAGCTGGTGCCCGCGCTCCTCTATCAAGGGCTGCACGATCTCGACGGCGCGCGCGATCAGCGTCCGAAGCTCGATCGGCTCGCGGGACAGGTTGATCTTGCCGCGCGTGATGCGCGCCACGTCGAGCAGGTCGTCGACCAGGCGCGTGAGGTGCGAGAGTTGCCGCTCGATCACGTCGCGCGACCAGTTCAGCTGTGGGTCGGCTACCGGCTTCATGCGCATGAGCTGTACGGCACTCAGAATCGGCGCCAGCGGATTGCGCAGCTCGTGCGCGAGCATCGCGAGGAACTCGTCCTTGTGGCGGTCCGCCTCCTTCAACGCCTGTTCCGCCCGGGCCCGCTCGGCGACTTCGCTCTGCAGCGCGCGGTTCGCGCCTTCGAGCTCCGCGTTGGCACGCTGCAGGGTGGCATTGAGGGCTTCGAGCTCGCGGGTCTTCTCCGCCTGCAGCGTCGTGTTGGCCTCGGCCAGGCGCTGGTTCGCCAACCCGAGATTGCGGTTCAGCTCGCGCAGCTCGCGGCGTTTGCAGTACAGCTCGACCAGCACGGCGACCTTGCTGCGCAGGATCTCCGGCACGACCGGTACGGACACGTAGTCGACCGCCCCGACCTTGTAGCCCTTGAGGCGGTCGAGGTCGGTCACGTGCACGCCGGTGACGAAGATGATGGGAGTCTTCTCGAAGCGCGGATGCTCGTGGATCAGCCGTGCCGCCTCGAAACCGTCCATTTCCGGCATGCTGACATCGAGCAGCACCACGGCGAATTCCTCGCGCATGAGCTTGTCCAGCGCCTCGAGCCCCGAGCGAGCGCATACCAGGTTCTGTCCCAGCTCGCTCAGCACCGACTGGTAGGTGAGCAGCCGCGCAGGCTGGTCATCGACCAGCAGGATGCTGACTTTCTCGTTGGCCCCCATGCCGCTGCCGACCCCCCGGTGATCCCGCACCCTAACGGTGCAACCACGTCCGTACCAGAGACAGCAGCTGCTCGGTGTTCACCGGCTTGGCGACGTAGTCAGAAGCCCCCGCTTCCAGGCACTTCTCGCGATCGCCCTTCATGGCTTTGGCGGTGAGGGCGATGATCGGCAGCAGCCGGAACCGATGGTTGCTGCGGATGCGGCGCATGGTCTCGTAGCCGTCCATTTCCGGCATCATGACATCCATCAGCACCAGCGACAGATCCTCGGTGCTCTCGACCAGCTTGATCGCCTCCTCGCCGTTGGTTGCCGTGATCACCTGCATGCGGTGGCGCTCGAGCAGGCTGTTGAGCGCAAAGATGTTGCGGATATCGTCGTCGACCACCAGCACCTTGCGCCCGCTGAGGGGCTCGTCGCTCTCGTGCAGCGCCTCGATCATGTGCTGCTTCGCCTCCGGCAGATCGGCGATCACCCGGTGCAGGAACAGGGCCGTCTCGTCCAGCAGCCGCTCCGGCGAGCGCACGCCCTTCAGCACGATGCTCTTGGCGGCCTTGCGCAGCTCGGTTTCCTCCTCGTCGGTCAGCTCGCGTCCGGTGAACACCACGACCGGCGTGCGCCGCAGTTCACCGTCCTGCTGCAACTGGGCGAGCAGCTCGAAGCCGGACATGTCCGGCAGGCGCAGATCGAGAACCACGCAGTCGAAGCTGCCCGCGCGCAGGGCCGCGAGCGCCGCGGCGCCGCTAGCGGCCGTGGTGATCTCGAGGTCGCTGTGTCCGAGGAGCTCGGTGACGCTCAACTGCTCGGCCGGATCGTCCTCGACCACCAGCAGCCGCCGCACCCGGGATGCGGTGAAGCTCTTGAGCCGGTCGAACGCCGTTTCGAGCTCGTCGGTGGTGACGGTCTTGGTGATGAACTGGAAGGCGCCGCGCTCGAGCCCGTACTGGCGCTCCTCCTCGATGGTCAGGATCTGAACCGGGATATGGCGTGTTTCGGGGCTGCGCTTGAGCTGATTGAGCACCGTCCAACCCAACATGTCCGGGAGAAACACATCGAGCGACACGGCGCTCGGGCGGTACTTGCGCGCCAGGTTGAGCGCATCGGCGCCGCTCCTCGCCAGCAGGATCTTGAATCCCCGCTGGCGCGCGAGATCGAGCAGGATGCGGCAGTAATGCGGGTCGTCCTCCACCACCAGCAGCACCGCATCGTCCGGCTGCAGGTCTTCCCGATCGTCCGCGATCGCCTCCTGCCGCACCGGCAGCACCACCGGTTGAAATGCGGCCACGGCAGCCGTGGCCGGATCGCGGCTCACCGCCCTGTTATAAGCCGGGCCCAGGTAGGAGAGCGGCAGATAGAGGGTGAAGGTACTGCCGCTGCCGGACATGCTGTTGAGGCGGATCTCCCCGCCCAGCAGGTGCGCCAGCTCGCGGCTGATGGCCAGTCCCAGCCCGGTGCCCCCGTACTTGCGGGCGGTGCCTGCATCCGCCTGCTGGAAAGCCTCAAATATGAGGCGCTGCTTCTCCGCAGGGATGCCGATGCCGGTATCGCTGACCGAGAACTCGACCACCGAGGGAGCCTCCCTCAGGATCGGATGTTCGGGACTCCAGCCGACCGTGGCGACACCCACGTGCAGGCGCACGCCGCCGCGCTCGGTGAACTTGAACGCGTTGGAGAGCAGATTCTTCAATACCTGCAGCAGGCGCTTGGAGTCGGTGGTGATCGCCCTTCCTAAGCGCGTATCGAAGTCCGTCGTGAAGGACAGCTGGCGCGCCTCCGCCTCGTGGCGGAAATTGCGCTCGATGGTCTCCCGCAGGTGCGTGAACAGCAGGTCTTCACACTCGACCGTGACCGTGCCCGATTCGATCTTGGACAGGTCGAGGATGTCGCTGATGAGGTTGAGCAGGTCGGTCCCGGCGCCGTGGATCGTCTTGGCGAACTCGACCTGCCGGGACAACAGGTTGCCGTCCGCGTTCTCCGAGAGCTGCTGGCCGAGAATCAGGATGCTGTTGAGCGGTGTGCGCAGCTCGTGCGACATGTTCGCCAGGAACTCCGACTTGTAGCGCGAGGTGAGCGCGAGCTCCGCCGCCTTCTCCTCGAGCGCGCGCCGGGCGAGCTCGATCTCCTGGTTCTTGCGCTCGACCTCCACGTTCTGCTCCGCGAGCAGCTTCGCCTTGTTGGCCAGCTCGGCGTTGGTCTGCTGCAGCTCGGTCTGCTGCGCCTGCAGCTCGCCAGCGAGCTGCTGCGACTGCGTGAGCAGACCCTCGGTGCGCATCGTCGCCTCGATGGTATTCAACACCACGCCGATGATGCTGCCGGTCAGCTGCTCGAGAAACGCCAGGTGCGAGGCCGTGAAGCCCCCGAGCGATGCCAGCTCGAGCACGGCTTTGACCTGTCCTTCGTACAACACCGGCAGGACGATGACATGGTGCGGCCGGGCGCTCAGCAGCCCGCCGCGCAGCTGGATGGAATCCGGTGCAATATCCGTCAGCAGCAGGCGCTGCCGGTCGGCGGCCGCCTGCCCTACCAGCCCCTCACCCAGGTGGTAGCGGCGCGGCTCGCGGTTGTCGGCGGGTTCGTCGGCGTAGCTGGCGAGTTCCTTGAGGCAGGGCGCGCGGTTCGCGCCGTCCATGACGTAAACGATTCCCTGCTGGGCGTTGACCAGCGGCGCAAGCTCGGACAGCAGCAGCTTGCCCACCGTCACCAGATCGCGCTGGCCCTGCATCATGCGGCTGAACTTCGCGAGGTTGGTCTTGAGCCAGTCCTGCTCGGTGTTGCGCTCGGTGGTCACGCGCAGGTTGCCGATCATCGCGTTGATGTTGTCCTTGAGCTCCGAGACCTCGCCGCGCGCCTCCACCTGGATCGAGCGGGTCAGGTCGCCCTTGGTCACGGCGGTGGCCACCTCGGCGATCGCGCGCACCTGGTTGGTGAGATTGGCGGCCAGCAGGTTCACGTTCGCCGTGAGATCCTTCCACGTGCCGGCCGTCCCCGGGACGTGGGCCTGACCGCCGAGACGTCCCTCGACGCCGACCTCACGCGCCACGCTGGTGACCTGGTCCGCGAAGATCGCCAGCGTGTCCGTCATGCTGTTGATGGTGTCGGCCAGCGCGTTGACCTCACCCTTGGATTCGACGGTGAGGCGCTGGCGCAAATCGCCGTTGGCGACCGCAGTCACCACTTTCACGATGCCGCGTACCTGGTTGGTGAGGTTGTTCGCCATTACGTTCACGTTGTCGGTGAGATCCTTCCACGTGCCGGCGACGCCGGGCACCAGCGCCTGACCACCGAGCTTGCCTTCGGTGCCGACCTCACGCGCCAGGCGGGTCACTTCCGCCGCGAAGCCGTTGAGCTGGTCCACCATCGTGTTGATGGTCTCCTTCAGCTGCAGGATCTCGCCCTTCACGTCCACAGTGATCTTGCGCGACAAGTCGCCGCGTGCAATGGCGGTCGAGACCTCGGCGATGTTGCGCACCTGGCCGGTGAGGTTGCGCGCCATCGAGTTGACGTTGTCGGTCAGGTCCTTCCAGGTACCGGCGACTCCCGGCACGATGGCCTGGCCACCCAGTTTGCCCTCGGTACCCACCTCGCGGGCCACGCGCGTCACTTCGGCGGCGAAGCTGTTGAGCTGATCGACCATCGTATTGACGGTCTCCTTCAGCTGCAGGATCTCGCCGCGCACGTCCACGGTGATCTTGCGCGACAGGTCGCCGCGTGCGATGGCGGTCGCCACTTCGGCGATATTGCGGACCTGACCGGTCAGATTGCTCGCCATCGAGTTGACCTTGTCGGTGAGATCCTTCCACACGCCGCTGACGTCCTTCACCTCCGCCTGACCGCCCAGCTTGCCTTCGGAACTGACCTCGCGCGCCACGCGCGTCACTTCCGCCGCGAAGCCGTTGAGCTGGTCGACCATCGTGTTGATGGTCTTCTTCAGCTGCAGGATCTCGCCCTTCACATCCGCCGTGATCTTGCGCGACAGGTCGCCGTTGGCGATGGCGGTCGCGACTTCCGCGATGTTGCGCACCTGGCCGGTGAGGTTACCGGCCATGGAGTTCACGCTGTCGGTGAGATCCTTCCAGGTGCCGGCGACGCCCGGCACCACGGCCTGGCCACCGAGCTTGCCTTCGGTGCCCACCTCGCGCGCCACGCGCGTTACTTCCGAGGCAAACGAGCGCAGCTGATCGACCATCGTATTGATGGTCTCCTTCAGCTGCAGGATCTCGCCCTTCACGTCCGCCGTGATCTTGCGCGACAGGTCGCCGCTCGCGATGGCGGTGGAGACTTCCGCGATGTTACGGACCTGGCCGGTGAGGTTACCGGCCATGGAGTTCACGTTGTCGGTCAGATCCTTCCAGGTACCGGCGACTCCCGGCACCACGGCCTGGCCGCCGAGCTTGCCTTCGGTACCCACTTCGCGCGCCACACGCGTCACTTCCGCCGCGAAGCCGTTGAGCTGATCCACCATTGTGTTGATGGTGTTCTTCAGCTCGAGGATCTCGCCCTTCACGTCCACGGTGATCTTGCGAGACAGGTCGCCACGCGCGACCGCGGTCGTCACTTCCGCGATGTTGCGGACCTGGCCGGTGAGGTTGGTCGCCATCGCGTTGACGGAGTCGGTGAGATCCTTCCAGGTGCCGGCCACACCGGAAACGATGGCCTGTCCGCCCAGCTTGCCCTCGGTGCCCACCTCGCGCGCCACGCGCGTCACCTCCGAGGCAAACGAGCGCAGCTGATCGACCATCGTGTTGATGGCCTCCTTCAGCTGCAGGATCTCCCCGCGTACATCGACCGTAATCTTGCGGGACAGGTCGCCGTTGGCGACGGCGATCGTCACCTCCGAGATGTTGCGGACCTGGCCGGTGAGGTTACTGGCCATCGAGTTCACGCTGTCGGTCAGGTCCTTCCAGGTGCCGGCGACGCCGGACACTGCGGCCTGACCGCCGAGCTTGCCCTCGGTACCCACTTCGCGCGCGACGCGCGTGACCTCGGAGGTGAAGGCGCTCATCTGCTCGATCATCGTGTTGACGATCGTGGCGGATCTGAGGAATTCTCCCTTGAGCGGGCGCCCATCCACGACCAGGCTCATGGTCTGCTGCAGGTCGCCTTTGGCGACCGCCGAAATGGTGCGCGTGACTTCCGCCGTCGGCCACAGCAGATCGTCGATGAGGGTATTCACCGAGGCTTCCATCGCGCCCCAGGCACCGGAGCGCCGCTCGCTCGCCATGCGGTGACGGGGCTTGCCGTCCTTGCCGACGATCTGCCCGGCACGCTCCAGCTCGCGCGCCAGGCGCTCATTGGAAGCCACGATCTCGTTGAAGGTATCGGCTACCTTGCCCGCAAGCCCGGTCTGATCGCTGGCGAGCCGAACCGAGAAATCCCCGTCGCGTACCGCCTGCAGCACCCGCAGGAGCTTGCGCTGGTCGAGACTCTTCGCCTCCGCGCCGAGCCGGCCATTGGACTTGCGCGTGCGGCGCTCACGTACTTGCGTTTCCATCAGCAGGCTCCAGAATGGACCGCACCCCGCACGGGGCGCTGCCGGATCGGCTACGGCGGGTGGTCAAAACGGCGGTTCGTAGCGGGCGCCGGATTGCGGTTTCCGCGCAGGGCGAACGGCAGCGTCCGCCCGCGTGAGCCAAGAGGCCGGGGCCGGAGATGCGGTGTGCGCACTCGTGCCGGATCGACTCCGGCCCCTCCGCGCGCACGATCGCTCAGCGCCGGCATCTCCCGACCCGCCCCTCGAGGCGGGCTCCCTGCGACCATCAAATCCCAACGTCCACCTTGATCTCAGCCGAAAGCGGGAACATAGCAGAAGGCCGGTCTGGCGCAAGGAGTATCCTCACAAAATCAAAGCGCGCGGAACGCGCCAAAAACAGCTCGGATGGACTCACCCATGCACCGTGCCTGCCGGGGAGGAACTTCAGAGCCTGAGGCGCCCGCGACCTGCGGCGCGAGCTCGGTCGGGGGCCCGATCCGCGGCCGGGCGGCGGGCAAGGCGGTGGCGTGAGCGCCACAGTTGCGAACTGCGACTGGGTCTCCTTGCGCGGCCTGCTGCTCGATCGGGCCTGCGAACCGTATCGCCGGGCCGGCCGCTTCGCGTATTACTTTGCACGCGGCAAGCTGCGGGCTGACCCGGTATTCCGCGCGATACTGGAACTGGGCCTGCTGCGCGGACGGGCACGCATCCTCGACCTGGGCTGCGGCCAGGGACTGTTGGCTGCCTGGCTGCAAGCCGCCGCGCACTGTTACGAGCGCGGCGTCTGGCCGGCGGCCTGGCCGCCGGCGCCCCGCCCCCAATCGATGCGCGGCATAGAGATCATGGCGCTCGAGGTCGCGCGGGCCCGCCGCGCGCTCGGGCCCGACTGTGACGTGCTGCAGGCGGACATCCGCAGCGCGCTGTTCGGCGCCGCCGACGCGGTGATCATGCTGGATGTGCTGCACTACCTCCCCGCGCAATCGCAGCGCGAGGTGCTGCAGCGGGTGCGCGCCGCGCTGGCGCCGGGGGGCTTGCTGCTGCTACGCGTGGGCGATGCCAGCGGCGGTCTGCGCTTTCGCTTCACCCGGTGGGTCGACAGGCTGGCCATGCTGGCGCGCGGTCGCGGCGCGGTGGCTCTGCATTGCCGCAGCATCGAGCAGTGGCGCGAGCTGCTGTCCGAGTGCCGTTTCGACAGCCGCGCCGAGCCCATGAGCCACGGGACTCCCTTCGCCAACGTGCTGCTGATCGCGCTCGCGATCTGAAGCGCAGCGGGGCTTGAGTGCCCTCAAGCGGCGCTGAAGTAGCGCGGGTCGTGCGGCGCGCGCGCGAAGATCCGGCGCAGCATCGGCTCGAAGGTGGCGA
This sequence comes from Gammaproteobacteria bacterium, assembly GCA_005878095.1. Classification (GTDB taxonomy): domain Bacteria; phylum Pseudomonadota; class Gammaproteobacteria; order Steroidobacterales; family Steroidobacteraceae; genus 13-2-20CM-66-19. The sequence continues at coordinate 42,109 of VBNH01000044.1, forward strand.
GGTCCTCGGTCGGATAGTCCGGATCGAAGGAGCACTGATCCCAGGCGGCGCAGAAGTGCACGCAGGCCTCGTACCACGGATGGTGGCGCCAGCGCTCGCGAGCGTTGCGATCACCGCCGAAGTGATGCACGTAATAGTAGTTCTGGAACAGACCGTGTTGCGCCACGATCCAGGCCACTTCCTCACGCACGTAGGGGCGCAGTATCGCCGCCGCGAGCTCGGCGTGGTTGTAGGGCGCCAGCTCATCGCCGATGTCGTGAATGAGCGCCGCCACGATCATCTCTTCGTCGGCGCCGTCCTGCATGGCGCGGGTGGCGGCCTGAAGACAATGCCGCAGCCGGCTGACCGGATAACCCTCGACGCAAGTGTCGAGCTTGCGCAGGCTCTCGAGCACGCGCCCGCCCAGGCCGAGGGCATACGCGCGCTCGGACTCATCCAGCAGCAGGTAGTCCTCCCTGGTGCCGTCCTGCATCCGCCGGAAGCTGACGATCCTGCTCACGCGCTGCGCCTCACGGCGGATGACAGAGCGCGGCGGCGGCGCAGCACGCGATAGAGGCTGCGCGGTCCGTCGCTATCGATGTAGCAGCCCTGCAGATGACGCAAGCCTTCGGACGGATCGAAGGCGGTGCGCCCGTGCAGCAGCCGGCAATTGTCGAACATCACCAGATCGCCGGCCTTGAGCAGAAAGCGGATCGCGAAATCCGGCGCGCGCAGGCGCTGGTCGAACAGTCGCCGCGCCCGGTAGTAGGCGTCGAGGCGCTCGCGCGCAAACAGCGGCACGAAATCCAGCCGCGGGCTGAAGTGGATGGCCTTCAGATCGCCACCGAGGTCCAGCTCGATGAGCGGTGCGCTCGCGGTCAGCTCGGCGTCGACGTCGATGTACCTGAACCGCACCGGCGTGCTGGCGAGGATCGCGAACGCCTGCGGATGGCGTTCGCGCAAGGCCTGCGCCACGGCGAAGCCGTCCACCAGAGTGGACAGACCGCCGCGGGTCTCATTCACCAGGCAGTGCAGCAGCTGGATCCCGGGTACCGGCGCGCGATAGGGATTGTCGGTGTGCGGATCAAGTGCCAGCGACGTGTAAGCGAGGTCGTTGGCATTGGGTGTGGAGCGCACGTTGAACAGCGCACCGAAATTCGTCTCGCGCGTGAAACCGAACATCGCACCCAGCTTGAGCACCATGCCCGGCTCGGTGGGCACGCCCTCGAAGATCACGAGTCCAAGAGTCAGGAATGCTTCCAGCCACGAGCTGAGCTCCGCCTCGCCCGGGTCGGCGCGCCAGCGCGCCCGCGGCAGCTCGGCGAGCGTGCCGTCCCACAGACGCGGCGCGGGGCAATCGTGGCTGTTGGGCGTGAGCGCCGCTTCCGCGAGGATCTCCGCGGCGTCGAAACTCGCTTCATGTCCGTCGCTGAACTTGATCCGGTAAGTACCCGGTTGCGGCTGCGACACCGCCACCAGCGCGAGATCGATATCGAAGTCCGACGGATCCTGCAGCCGCTGCTGCGTCTGCGGGTCGATGCTGGCCGGATCCCTGCAACGCTCGCGCAGCCACAGCGGATGGATGGAGTGCCGACTGCCGTCGGCGCGCTCCAACACCAGCTCGTTGGGCCCGCCCATCTTCAGAGTCGCAGATTGTTGCCTGGCAGACACGAGCGCCAGTCTAGCGTCGCGTCTTGAGCCGTGTCCACGCCGGGCGCGGATGCGCTCGGGCCTGCCCTGCCAGCCCTCCCGGGCCGGCAGGCGGCTTCAAGCCGCGACTTCATGAAAAGCTCGGGCGCTCCGGGCCTTGCGAATCGGTGTATTTTCTGCTGCCTGACAACGGGGAGCACCGCCATGAGCCTGAGTCGCCGTGACCTGCTGACTGCCTCGGCCCTGCTGCTTGCCGGACCGGGGGCCGCGCTGCGCGCCGCCGGCAGGGAGGCGGCCCCCGGCGAGACGCCCATGGTGCTGTGTTGGAACGAGAATCCCTACGGACCTTCCCCGGCAGCGCGGCTCGCCGTGAGCCGCTCGATCGCGCAAGGGTGCCGCTATCCCGCCGACGCCGAGATCCAGGACCTCGTGGAGGCGCTCGCCAGGCACGAGAGCGTCGACGCCGATTGCATCGTCACCGGCACCGGCTCGGGTGAACTGCTGCGCGCGCTCGGTCTGCTGTGCGGGCGTGACGGCGGGGAGATCATCGCGGCCGCTCCCACCTACGCGGAGCTGCCCGACTATGCGCGCCTGCGGGGTGCTACGCTGAAATTCGTGCCGGTCGATGCCGGGCTGCGTCACGACCTGCCGGCCATGCACGCCGCGGTCTCCGAGCGCACGCGCGCGATCTACCTATGCAATCCCAACAACCCCACCGGCACGGCCCTGAGCGCCGGCGAGGTACGCGCTTTCGTGGCGGCGCTGCCCGAGCGGCTCATCACGATCGTCGACGAAGCCTACATGGACTTCACGGTCGGAGCCGACGTGGCTTCGGTCGCCGATCTGGTCGCAACCAGCCACCGCGTGGTGGTGCTCAGGACATTCTCCAAGATCCATGGCATGGCGGGCCTGCGCTGCGGCTACGCCATCGCCCGGCCGGACCTGGCTGCCGCGCTGGCGGCTACCCGCATGTCCACGCCGAACATTCTGGCGGTGCGCGCGGCGCGCGCCAGCCTCGGCGATCACGTTTTTCTCGCCGACTGCCGCCGGCGCATCCTGGCGAGCCGCACCCGCATCACCACCGAGCTGGCGCGCCTCGGGCTGCGCTACGCCGAGCCGCAGGGCAATTTCGTATTCTTCGACACGGGAATGCCGCTGGCGCGTTTCACCGGGCTCATGCGCGCGCGCAACATTCTCGTCGGCAGGCTCTTTCCGCCCTACGAGCACTGGTGCCGGATCACGATCGGGACGGAGCCCGAGGTGAGTGCGTTCCTCGACGCGCTGCGCGCCGTCACGGCGAGTTGAGTGCGGCCGGGGGCTCCAGCAGCAGGCTCATGCAGGTGAGCGCCGCTTCCGCCTTGTGCAGTTCACCCACCTCCACGGCCCGGGTGACGATTCCGGCTGCCTGCAGAGCGCGCTGCGTGCGCGGATAGGCGCTGCTCACCAGGGTGAGCCCGCGCAGCGTCAGCGTGTTGGCCGCGAACGGCTCGTGCGGATCCACCGCGAGCACGGCGCCCACATCGAATGCCGCTGGATCGGTCCACGAAGGGTTCACCAGCACAACGTCCGGCGGAATGAAGGTGCAGGCGCTCTTCAGATGCAGGCACCCCCGCAGCCCCACCTCGCGCACCGCGTAGCCAAAGGGTCGCAAGCCGTCCGCGAGCGCCGCAACGCCGGCCGGGTTGGTGCGCCCGGTTGCCCCGACATACAGCGTGCGGCCGATCCGCAGCACGTCGCCACCCTCGAGGCACGCGGGATCAGTCACCCGCCGCACCGGCACGTGCCGCGCGAGCGCGGCGGCGACGCTCTCGACTTCATCGCGACGCGAGGCGGCGCCGGGCCGCGTGATCAGAGCGACCTCCGGCACCAGCACCGCGGTATCCTCGACGAATACGCCGTCGGGGTGTTGGGCGAGCGGCGGCAACCACTCGATGCGGCACCCGAGCGCGGTGAGCGCGGCGACATACTGCGCGTGCTGGCGGCGGGCCTGCGGCACGTCGATCGGGGCACGTGCGAGATGAGTGAGCTCGCAGCGCGCGAGCGATTCCGCCACTTCCCTGACGAAGGCGATCATGGTCGTTCGCGCGGCGATGGCACGTCCCTGGCCGCGAGCCGCAGGCACTCGAGGAGCGCCGTGGCCGCGGGCGGCAGGTTGCCGGGCGCACGCAGGATCGCGCCCACCGGAGTCTCCATGGATTTGAGCTTCACCGGCAGTATCGACAGCAGCTTGTGCTCCACGTCATCCAGCGCGACGTGATAGGGCATGACGCCGATCGAGTCGGATTTGCGCAGCAACACACGATTGGTGAGGATCGACACCGATTCGATCACGTTCCTGGGCAGCGGCGCGTGTGCCTCGAGGAACGCGCGCTCGACCTGACGCCGCAGCGTGGTCTCCGGCAACGGCAGCAGCCACGCCTCGTTCACCAGGTCGCGCAGCCCGAGCCGGCGCTTGCGCTGCAGCGGGTGCCCCGGCCGCGTGACCAGGCAGATCGGCTCGGCGTAGAACTCCTCGTACAGCAGCGCGCTGCTGCGGCCCTCCTCGGGCAGGCGCCCGAGCACCATATCCAGATCGCCGACCAGGAGGGAGGGCACGAGGATGTCGTAAGTGCCGACCACGACGCTGATGGCGACCCCGGGCCGCTCGATCTTCAGCCGCGCAATGGCATCGGGCAGGATGGCGGCGGAAGCGGCGAGCAGCGTGCCCACCGTAACCTTGCCGCTATAGCCGACGCGCAGACTCTCCAGCTCCTCGGCCGCGTGCCGCAGCTGCGCCAGCACGATCTTGGCGTGCCGCGCGAAGATTTCCCCGTACGGCGTCGGCTCGAGCCCGCGGTTGCTGCGCTCGAACAGCGGCAGGCCGAGCGTCGCCTCGACGTCCTGCAGCGCCTTGGTGAGAGTCGGCTGGGTGAGGTTCAAGCGCCTGGAGGCCTTGAGGATGCTGCGGCACTCATAGAGGGCGGCGATCAGCTCGACGTGGCGCAGGCGGAATTTTCGCGCGATCCAGCGGTCGAGTCGTATCGAGGTCATGCACCGCTCTTTCGCATGTCGGGGCCGAGGTGCGGATCATTCCTTGAATCGCGGCTCGGGTATGCCGACGAAATTGCCAGCCACGCCGGAACGCCAGTGCCGGCTCGCGCATCTAATCGCGCATCTAATGTATTGGTCCCATGGCGAAGTCCCCATGTCCTCGTCGCCCTTCCTGTCAGACCCTTCGCTCGACGATGCAGAGCTTGCACGCCGCATCGGGTGTGACGACGAGGGTGCGTTCGAATCCTTGATGCGCCGCAACAACGGCAGGCTCTTTCGCGTGGCGCGCGCCATTCTCAAGGACGCCGCCGACGCCGAGGATGTTCTCCAGGAAGCATATCTCACCGCGTATCGCCACATCGCCGACTTTCGCGCCGACGCGAAGCTTACGACGTGGTTGACGCGGATCGTCATCAACAAGGCGCTCGCGCTCCGACGCAAGCGTCACCGCGACAGAAACGTCGTGCACCTGAACGAAATGCGACCCGACGCGTCCCGCGGCGCTGGGTACGGTGTGCTCGACGAGCCTGCCGAGTCGCCGGAGCAGTCCACCACGCGCGCGGACGTTCGGCGCCTGCTGGAGCGCAAGATCGACGAACTGCCGGTGGCATTTCGTAGTGTGTTCGCTTTGCGGGAGCTCGAGGAGCTGTCGGTTGTCGAGACCGCGGAGTGTCTTTCGATCCCCGCAGCGACCGTGCGGTCGCGTTTGTTCCGGGCCCGCAGGATGCTGCGCGAGTCGCTCGCGGGTGAGCTCGACCTGGCGACCGGCGATGTCTTCAAGTTCGGGGGCGAACGGTGCGATCGTGTCGTCGCGGGAGTCCTCGCACAGCGCCGGGCGCTCGCGGCTGCGGCCGCCGCTGGAAACGCAGCGGAGCCTGGCCGCATCTAATTCACGGCACCGAAACGAGGCCGCATACAGCGGTGGGTGCCGGACGTGTGCATCGCATGAGCCAAGTGTCAGGAGTTTGATTATGAGAATGATTGGTGTCGTTATTGCGACAAGCCTGTGCCTCACGACCGCGGCGGCAGCCGCCGAGGGGCCCAACGACGCACAGATTGCCGCCATCGTGGTCACGGCGAACCAGGTCGACATCGACGCGGGCAGGCTTGCCGCCTCGAGGTCGCATACCAAGGAGGTCAAGGAATTCGCCAAGCGCATGATCGTTGATCACACCGGAGTCAACAAATCGGCGGTCGAACTCGTGACGAAGCTCAAGGTGACGCCGCAGGACAATCCGACCAGCCAGAGCCTCAAGTCGGGTGGTGATCAGAATCTGCGCAACCTCAAGGGCCTGGGAGGTGCCGCGTTCGACAAGGCCTACGTGGATCATGAAGTCGCCTATCACGAGCAGGTTCTGGACGCCATGGACAACGTCTTGATCCCGGGCGCGAAGAACCAGGAACTCAAGGCCCTGTTGGTCAAGGTTCGGCCGGCATTCGTGGCGCATCTCGAGCACGCAAAGAGGATTCAGGCACCTCTTGCCGGGAAGAGTTGATGCCGTGACAAGGGCGAGCGTCAGGCGGTTCCTGATTGCGCTCGCGACCGCCTCGACGCTCGGCCTGCCGCCCGGCGACGGCTGGGCTGCGGCTACTGCAAGCCCGAGGTCCACGACGCATACGGTGGTGATCGATAGTCTGCGGTTCGATCCGCAGGTCCTCAGGGTCAAAGCCGGCGACACGATTGTCTGGGTCAACCACGATCCGTTCCCGCACACCGTAACGGCGGAGGGCAAGTCATTCGATTCCCACGAGATTGCGCCGGGACAATCGTGGAAGTACACGGCCAGGAAGGCGGGCGAATTCGCTTACGCATGCATGCTGCATCCGACTATGAAGGCGACGCTGCGCGTGGAGTAGGCGTTCGCGGGCGGCCCGCAAATGGACAGCCGCAATTGCGATCGGATTCGAGGAAGTCGTCGCCACGCTCGCCTATGCGTGTCCTTGCTTCGCGGGCTTGTACACGCCCGCCGCGCCGCTGTCAGTTACCGCAGTAACATTCGATCCGCTACCGGCGATCGCCGGCGCGGCCTGCGCGGCTCAGGCGCTGCGGCGCACGGCCGCTGCGCCGCTCATCGCGATCCGTCCGGCATCGAGGCCAAAGAAAGCGCTGGCGTTGGCGTGCAGGAGCTTCTCGCGGGTCGGCGCCGGCAGCGCCTCGTGGGAGCGGATGAGGCTGCCGACCTGTTGCTCCCCGAGCGGGAAGGGATAGTCGGAACCGAGCATGACGCGGTCCTCGCCCATGAGCTTGACCAGGAACGTGAGCGCGTCGGCGCTGAACACAGCCGCATCGACGTGGAACCGGTCGACGTAGGAGGACGGCAGACGCGGGCAGTCCTCGCGCACTACATCGCGGTTGCGCCAGGCATTGTCGACGCGCCCGAGAAGGTACGGAAAGCTGCCGCCGCCGTGCGCGAAGCACAGCTTGAGCGAGCGCGGCAGGCGCTCGAAGGCGCCCGACAGGATCAGCCACAGGATCGACAGCTGCGTTTCCGCCGGCATGGCCACCAGCCACGGGAGCTGGTACCTGGACATGCGCTCCGGCGCCATCATGTCCCAGGGATGCACGAACACCGCCGCGCCCTCGGCGGCGCAGTGTTGCAGGAAGGTGATGAGCCCCGCGTCGCTGAGGTCGCGCGCGCCCACGTGGTTACCGATATGCACGCCGACGTGGCCCTCGGTCATCGCCCGGCTCAACTCCCGGCAGGCGAGCTCGGTATCCTGCAGCGGCACCTGGCACAGGGACTTGAGCCGCCGCGGTGCGTGAGCGCAGATCTCGCGCGCGGCATCGTTGAACAGGCGCGCGCACTCGAGCCCCTGCGCCGGCGGCCGCTGATAGGAAAACAGCAGCGGCGTGGCGCACATGATCTGCACGTCCACTCCGTCGCGATCCATGGCCTCGAGTCGCACCGCCGGGTCCCAGCAGGCCGAAGTGACCGGGCGAAATTCCCGCTCACCGACCATGAGCATCGCCCGGCCCGCGCCCGAATGCCGCAGCCACGGCCAGTCCGGCGTGCCAAAGCGCGCGGCGAGGTCCGGCCAGGTACGCGGCAGAAAGTGGGTATGAATGTCGACCATCCTCATGTCAGCTCCTTAAGGGGCCCCGCCCGGCGGTGCGTCAGCGGGCGCGCCCGGCGGCCGATAGGCAATCGCCCTGATCTCGATCAACAGCTGCGGGTGCGGCAACTGCGCCACCGCCACGGTGGTGCGCGCCGGACCCTGGTAGCCGAAGAACTCGCTGTAGACCTCGTTGTAAGCGTTGAAGTCGGCCATGTTCACGAGGTAGCTGCTCACCTCGACCACATCGGCGAGGCTCGCGCCGGCAGCGGCGAGAATGTCGCGGATGTTCTCCAGCACGGCGCGTGTCTGGGCGCGGATGTCGAGTACCGTCCGGCCGCTGGCATCGCGCTGCGCCCCCGCGATGGAATCGTCGGCCCGTCGG
>VBNH01000024.1 GCA_005878095.1 Gammaproteobacteria bacterium
GGAGCATCCACTTCACGCTGGCCTCGGAACACGGTCCGGTTGATTTTCGGGGCACCATGACCGCCGACAGGATCTCGGGCAAGGTGACCCACGGCGGCGGCTCCTCGACGCCTTTGACTTTGACTCTGAGCAAGGTCAGGCCATCATCCCAGGCCACGCGATGAGCGCCGTGGACTGACCCTGATGAGTGCGAGCGCAGCGCGTGTCCGGCGTCGGCCGCATCACGTGGTGATGCTCGCCTACCCGGACGTGCAGATCCTCGACGTCACGGGGCCGCTCGAGGTGTTCAGCCGCGCCGCCCGCTGGATGCAGGATCACGGGCTGCGCCGCGATCTCGCCTACCGCGTCGAGGTCGTGGCGCCGCGCGCCGGAGCTTTCGTCTCGCGCTTGGGGTCCGTCTGCACCGGTGCGCTGCTGCTGGCCAGCTCGGGACTCCTGGAGGGTCGGCGTGCGACGACGCACTGGGCGTATCTCGAAGAGCTGAAGAAGTCCGTCGGGCACGGTGTGTGCCACGACGCCATCTACACCCGCGACGGCAACATCTACACCTCCGCCGGCGTGACCGCCGGCATGGACATGGCGCTCGCGATGCTCGAGGAAGACCACGGTAACGCGGTCGCGCTCGCGGTGGCCCGGGAGCTGGTTCTGTTCCTGAAGCGCCCCGGTGGCCAGTCGCAGTTCAGCGATTATCTGGCCGCGCAGTTCAGCGAGGACGCGGGCTTGCGCGAGCTGCAGCTGTGGATGCTCGAGCATCTCGATCAGGACCTGTCGGTGCCGCGCCTCGCGGAGAGAATCGCGATGAGCGAGCGCAGTTTCGCCCGGCACTTCGTCGACGGGGTGGGCCTCGCGCCCGGCCACTATGTCAGGCAGATCCGCCTCACTGCCGCACGACAGAGGCTCGAGCAGACGGATCTCCCGCTGCAGCAGATCGCCAGGCGCTGCGGATTCGGGACTCCGGAGAGTCTGCGCCGCAGCTTCATCGCCTCGGTCGGAGTGACGCCGGGGGCGTACCGCGACCGCTTTCGCGGGGCTGCCCGACCTGCCAGCTGACGGCCAGCGTCACGAGCGCGCAGGCCGCGGCGATTCCCGCCTCAGGGCAGTTTCCGTGCCTCGCCCCTTTCGGCTGGGTTCGCCGCCGGCCGGGGTGCTGTGCGCGGTGGCGGCCGTTCATTCGCGAGCTTCAGGCGTGGCAGGCGCGCGACGCTCTCGTTCACGGGCGGCGGCGGGGGCTTATCGACCCAGTGGGACCACGCAAAGTACGCGAGGTTTGCGAACACCAGCGCAAGAAAAACATTCCGCACGGGCAGATTCTAGTCCATCAACGCCGGCGCGGCGGCTGCGGGGCCTGGGAAAGGACCGCCAGCCCCCTCAGCACCAGATCCGGCACCCCGACGCAGTGGCTTCGCAGCAGCGTTCGTACGGCCGGGGCTTCGCCGCCGGTCAGCACCACCAGGGGTCTGCGTCCGAGGAGCGCGCTGGCTTCCTCCACCGCCCGGTCGATGGTGGCCGCCGCGGCATAGCGGGACCCCTGGACGATCGCCGCGCGGGTGGAGCGCGCGAACAGTCCCACCGCACCGGACGCCCCGCCGCGCGCGCGGCGGCGGATACCGTGGGTACTGCTCAGCAGCGTGTCGACCATCAGGCCGGGCGCCGGGATGATCACTCCGCCTCGGTGCCGGCCCGCAGCAGTGATCAGGTCGATGGTCATCGCGGTCCCGACACCGACCACACAGGTCGCTACCCCCTTGAAAAGGTGATGAGCCCCGACGGCCGCCACAAACCGATCGACCCCCAGACGCCAGGGTTCGAGATACCCGACAGTCACTCCGGCGGCACGCCGCGGTACCGTGACGAATCGCGCCGGGACTCCCGCGGCCCGGGCGGCGGCTGCGAGCATCCGATCGACGCGCGAGCCGGCTACGCTCGCGACCAGCAGGCGCTCGAGAGGACGCGGCGCGCCGAACAGCCGCCGGGCGTAGTCGCCGGAGCGCCAGATGGAATGAATCGCCGCGCGGGCGCTTCCCAGGCGCCCACCGTCAAGGCGGGCCCACTTGATGCGCGTGTTGCCAATGTCGACCAGCAGCACCGCCATCAGCCCGGCCTCACCGTCACATCGCCCGCGATGAAGCGCCGCACGCCCTGCGGGGTCTCCACCAGCAACGCCCCGTGTACGTCGACGCCGCGGGCCAGACCGTGCGCGATCCCGTCCGCCGCGCTCACATCCACCGACCGCCCGCGCAAGGCATCCGCCGCCTGCCATTCTGCGATGAACGGCGTGAGGCCCTCGCGCTCGAAAGCGCGCAGCCCCCGCAGGCAGGCGCTCACCAGGGCCGCCGCGACCGAGTTGCGCGACTGCTCCGCGAGGCCGGCGCTTCGGAGATCGGTCGCCGCCATCCCGCTCTCCGAGATCCTCTGCAGCAGCGCCGCGCCCAGCGCCATGTTCAATCCGATCCCGATCACGACACAGGCGGGACCGGCAGACTCCGCCCGCAGCTCGATGAGCACGCCCCCGAGCTTGCGCTCCCCGAGCAGCAGGTCATTCGGCCATTTGAGCCCGGCGCCGACCGCCCCCAGCTCCCGCAGCGCCCGCAGCGCGCACACCCCTATGACCAGGCTCAGCGCACCGAGATCACGCGGCACTTCGCGGAACGTCCAGCTGAGCGACAGGCAGATCGCCCCGCCCGGAGAGGCCAGCCACTCACGCCCGCGCCGCCCACGGCCCGCGGTCTGATATTCCGCGAGAAAGACCTCGCTCATCGCGCCGGGCGGGTTGGCGCGCTCGAGCAGCACGCTGTTGGTGGAGGCGGTCGACCAGGTGGTCTCGACGCTGCGCACGTGGTGGCGCACGTCGCGCGCCAGGCGCTCGCGGATCCTGGCCGCATCGAGTGCTTCGCTCGCGCCCGCGAAGCGATAGCCTCGATTGCGCACGGCGTGCAGCGTCGCGCCCAGCTCCCGGAGCGTCCCGGTGGCCTTCCAGATCGCGCTGCGGCTGACGCCGAGGGAGCGAGCAAGCTGCTCACCGGAGTGGAAGCGCCCGTCGCACAGCGCGGCGAACACGCGGGCCACGAGCGGCGTCGAATCGTGCGCCGCGGGGTGTGCGGCTCGCCCGGTACGCGCCATCTCAACCCTGCCGGCGGCGCGATCCGAAGAGCCACAGGCGGCGGGCGCGCGACTCGGTGCCGGCGCTCATGCGCGCAATGTTGGCGCGGTGGGTAAAGAGGATCAGCGCAGCGACGAGTATCCCGTAAGTGAGGAGCGGCGCCCGCGGGCTGCCGCCACTCAGCGCTATCGAGAGCGCCAGCGCGAACGCACCCAGCATCGAGCCGAGCCCCACAAAGCCGAAGAGGACGACCGCCGCGAACCAGGTCAGCACCATGGGCAGGAGGAGCCAGGGGTGAATGCCGAGCACGGTGCCCACGAGCGTCGCCACTCCCTTGCCGCCCCGGAACCCGTACCACAGCGGGTAGACATGTCCCAGTATCACGGCGAGCCCGCAGACCGTCCCGCACCAGGCGTGCAGGGCGGGCGCGGCCGGCGCAATCCCGGGCAGGAGCGCGGGGGCGATCCAGCGCGTCGCGATCCAGCCCTTCACCAGATCGATCACCAGCACCCAGAACGCCACCGCCTTGCCCTGGGTCCGCAGCGCGTTGGTGGCGCCGGCATTGCCGCTGCCGAGCGCGCGGATGTCGACGCCGCCGCGCAGGCGCCCGATGGCGAGGCTCCCCACGATCGAGCCCAGGAGATAGGCGAGGGCCCCCTTTACCAGCAGCTCGATCACGCCGGCCGGAACACTTCCGCCAGCATGCAGCGCACGCTGCCGCCGCCGAGCTTTTCGATGGTGGGAACGGGAACCGCGAGCACGGTGTCCGTGCAGCCGGAGAGCTGCGCGAACAGCTCGGGCTTCAATGCACGGCGCGCAGTCTCCGACATCACGAGCACGCGCGAGTCCCCCAGCGCCTCGTCCCAGGTGCCGAGCTCGAGCATGTTGCCCGCGAAATGCTCGATCTCGTCGGGGCCGATCTCGATGATCTCGCGGCCGCTGTCGCGCAGCTGAGTGAGGACCCGCTCCCGGTCGCCGGGCGCAATCGAGCCGCTCCCGATGACCACCGCACGCTCGCCGATGCACATCAGGACGTTGGTGTGATAGAGCGGCGCGCCGGTGCGATCGGTGGCCTCAAAGATCACCGCCTGATAGCGCAGCTCCCGCGCCCATTCCGCGACCAGCAGCGGGTGGGTGCGCGGGGAAGTGCAGGCGTAGGCGACCCGCGCGACGTGATCGAGCACCAGGCTCCCGGTGCCCTCGAGAAACCTTCCCTCACTCTCGTGGCGCGTGAGATCGATCAGCTGCGACACCTTGAAGTTAAGGCGCTTCACGGCCGCATCGATGACCTCCTGGCGGCGCTCGAGCCTGCGGCTCGCGCTCTGCATGGGATACAGCACCAGCGTGCCGTCATCATGAAAACTCAGCCAGTTGTTGGGGAACACCGCATCCGGCTTTGCCGGGTCCGGTGAATCGTCCACGGCGCAGACGCTGATGCCCTCGCTCCCGAGCGCCTGGGCGAGGCGCTCGAACTCCGCACGCGCCTGGGCGATGGCCGCGGCGGCGCTCGCCAGGTCCTGCGGACGCTGGAAGGTGTTGGTGGCGGCGGTCTCCGGGTTGTAGCCGAATGCACGGGGGCGAACCATGAGTACCGCATCCGCGCATTGCTGGGGCGACATGGCCCATTCTCGCACGTCCGGAAAAGGCGCGGCGCGCAGGCGCGCGGGGAGGGGGCGGCGCGAGATGCGCCTTGCGCCTCAGGCCTGCAGTACGCGGAAGTGATCCCCGCTGCCGGTGGCTTCGAGCGCCGGCAGGGTCTGGGTGAGATCGAGCGGCTTCCCGGAGAGGTACTGTGCGCAGTCCGGCGCCGGCGCCGGCCGGGCAATGAGATATCCCTGCGCAAAGCCGCAGCCGAGCTGGCGCAGCTTCTCGAGCTGTTGCCAGCCCTCGATGCCTTCGGCCACCACCTCGATGTGCAGGTGCCGGGCCATGGCGATGATGGCGCTGACGATGGCGAGATCGCTCAGGTCAGTCACCAGGTCACGCACGAAACTGCGGTCGATCTTGAGCGCATCCACCCGCCAGCGCTTCAGGTACGAGAGGCTCGAGTAGCCAACGCCGAAATCATCGATGGCGATGCGCACGCCCAGCTCGCGCAGGCTCGCCACCGCGTCCTGGCTCGCATCGTGGTTGCGCGCGTCGCGCCGTTCGAACACCGCGCCCTCCGTCAGCTCGACCTGCAGGAGCGAGGGTTCCAGGCCATACTGCCGTGTGAGCCTGGAGATGTTCTCGGCGAGATTGGAGCGCTGCAGCTGCACTGCCGAGACGTTGAAGGCGATCGGCACCAGCGTGCCGCCCTCCTGCCGCCAGCGCACCGCGTCCTCGATCGCCCGTTGCAGCACGAAGTCCCCGATCGGCACCATCAGGCCGGTCTCTTCCGCGATGCTCATGAAGCGCTCGGGCCGCACGTACCCATGGCTCGGGTGCTTCCAGCGCAGCAGCGCCTCCAGCGCCACGACGTGCTGCGATTCGATATTGACGATCGGCTGATAGTGCACGTCGAGCTGCCGGCTCTGCAGCGCGGTGCGCAGGCTCGACTCGATGGCGATGCGCTCCTTGAGCCTGCGGTCCATGCCGGGGCTGAAGACCTGGAAGTTGTTGCGGCCGCGGTCCTTTGCCTGGTACATCGCCGTATCGGAGTGCCGCAGCAGCTCGCCCATGTCGACGCCATCGTGCGGATACAGCGCCACGCCGATACTCACGGTCGTCACCAGCGTGCGGCCGTCCACGACCATGGGCGCGCTGAGCGCCTGGTTGATGCGCTCGGCGGTCTCGTTGACCTGCCCGGTGTGCTGCACACCCTTCAGTATGACCACGAACTCATCCCCACCCATGCGCACCACGACATCCTGGGTGCGCACGGTCGAGCGAACGCGCTGCGCGACGGTCTTCAGGAGCTTGTCGCCGGTCTCGTGTCCGCGCGAATCGTTGATGTGCTTGAAGCGATCGAGATCCAGGAACAGCACCGCGAGCATGCTGCCGGCCTTTTTTGCCTCTTCGAGATCGCCCGGCAGGTGGGCCGCCAGATACAGCCGATTGGGGAGCCCGGTGAGCTGATCGTGGTGCGCGAGGTGATCCAGCTGCTGATGGCGCTCGAGCAGCTGTGTCTCGGCCTTGCGGCGCAGTGTGACGTCGTGGACCGCCACCCCGAGCAGCTGTTGATCGCCGAGTGTCAGCCGATCACAGTTTGCCTCGACGTTGCGCTGTGAGCCGTCCTTGCAGCGCTGGCGCATCTCGACGGGGAGGCGCGAGGTGGCGTCCAGGAGCCTGCCGACGAGAGCCTGCGCATCGGCACCCTCGGCGCTGAACAGATCACCGAAGCGAAGCTCGCGAACCTCCTCGAGCGTATAGCCGAGGCTGCGCAGCGCGGCCGCGTTCGCGGCGACGATCTGCAGGGTGGCGGTGTTCAGGACCAGTGCCCCGGTGGGCCACTGCTCGAAGAGAGCCTGGTGCGCGGCATCGGAACGGGTAAGCGGGCTGCGCAGGCGCCGCAGCCACCAGGACCCGATGGCCGCAGCCGGAAGCACTCCGGCCACTGCGCCAAGACCAAATGCCAACTGGTTCACACTCTACCCCGACGTCATGACCAGAGTGTGGCGGATCCCTGCGGCACGCGGCCGTGCGCTGTACACAGTTTCCGGGCCCGATATCACGCCCGCGGTGGGAGTGTGTCGAAAGTCACCCGGCAGTGCGCGCCGCGCTCGATCTCGCACCCCGTTCCCCGGGCGATGACGGCGTTCTCGCCGAACGTGACCCCGAGGAGCTCGCGGTCGAAGCGGAATTTGCGCAGCGCCGGCAGCGGATCCGTAGCGGGCTCGCCGGTGCAGGGGTCCCGGGATGGAATCGAGCAGCGCGTGCAGGGCTTCACCAGCCGCAGCGTGACCTCCCCCATGAGGAGGGTATCGATGCGGTCTTCGGCCCAGGCGGGCAGGCCGCGCAGCACGATATTCGGTCGAAAGCGCTCGATGGGTACAGGGCGCGGCAGGCGCCGGTTGAGATCCTCGAGCGAGGCCCGGTTGCAGACCAGGAGGGGGTAGCCGTCGGCAAATCCCAACGGTGCCGGGGTGGTTCCCGCGAACTTAACGTTGGCCGCACGCGCCATGTCCGGCGCCACCCGCACCAGCCGCACCCCCTGCCCGATCACCCGGCTGGCCCATTCCTGAGCGGCCTCGCCCTGATCCACGCCGATACAGGCGTCCTTCCACACCTGCACCGGCACCGGTTCACCCACGGTGTCCAGCCTCACGCGCAGCGCGGGCACGTCCGGGGCGTGCAGCACCAGGGCCTCGGCGCTGATTTCGGGCACGATGCGCGCGAGCTGCGGATGGGTTCGCTGGCTCAGGAACGTGCCCCGGGCATCGATGAGCATCCACTGGCGGTCCCACTCGAGGCCGCTCGCTCCCACGCGCACGCGCGATCGGGCGATGCCGCGCGCCGATTTCACGGGATACACGAACAGTGCGCTCACCGAGACCTGAGTTTCCAACCCTGCCTCCCTCGAACCGCGCCTCCCTCGCAGGCCGTGGCGCGCCGCCGCGAGGCGTGCGCCGCCGCAAAGTCTGCCATATGCTCTTCCGGCCGGCCGATGAGGAAGACGCATGCCAGCCCGAAAAAAGGCGGAGAAGAGCCACCCCGGGGTGAGCGGACTTGCGCGCACGGCGATGACCGCGATGGTGAGCGCCAGCGTGATATTCGGCGGGCCTCAGGCGCAGGGCCGCACCCACAAGCCCCCGCTCTACGGCCAGCACTGGATGGCGGTCACCGGCAAGCCGATCGCCGCCGCCGTGGGCGCGAAGATCTTCGAGCGGGGCGGCAACGCGGTGGACGCCGCCTGCGCCATGATCGCCGCGACCGCGACCGCGTGGACCACGCTCTCCTGGGGCGGGGAGACCCAGGCCCTCATCTACAACCCGCATACGTCCAAGGTGATCGGCATCAACGGCTTAGGTGTGGCGCCCACGGGCGCAACGCCCGAGTACTTCCACAAGCTCGGCATGCGCTACCCGCCCGAGTACGGTCCGCTCGCCGCCGTCACCCCCGGCACCCCGGGGGGCCTCATGACCATGCTCGCGGAGTACGGGACGATGAGCCTGGGCCAGGTGCTCGAGCCTGCGATCGAGATGGCGGACGGCTTTGCGATCGACTCAGCGCTCGTCAACACCATCGAGCACTACAAGGAGCTGATCAAACAGTGGCCGGACTCGCGCCGCGTGATGCTGCCGCACCTGGGTGCGGCGCACGAGGCGCCCGAGCCCGGGGAGATCTTCCGCCAGCCCGACCTCGCCGCCAGCTTGCGCAAGCTGGTGGAGGCCGAACGCCAGGCGCTGCGCTCGGGCAAGGACCGCAAGGCCGCGATCCACGCGGCCTACGACCGCTTCTACAAGGGCGACATCGCGAGGGATCTCGTCGGCGCGGTGCGCGAGCTCGGCGGTCTCTTCACGCTCGAGGATCTCGCCAGCTGGAGGGTGAAAATCGAGGAGCCGGTGCACACCAGCTACAAGGGGATCGAGGTCTACAAGCTCACCACCTGGGTGCAGGGCCCGGTGATGCTGCAGGCGCTCAACATCCTCGAGGGCTTCGATCTCAAGTCCATGGGCTACGACAGCGCCCGCTACATCCACACCCTCTACCAGGCGATGAACCTCGCCTACGCCGATCGCGATTTCTACTACGGCGACCCGAGCTTCTCGCCGGCGCCGCCGATCGAGGGCCTGCTGTCGAAGGACTACGCGCGCGAGCGCGCGAAGCTCATCCGCCCGGACCGCAACGACCCGGACATCCGGCCCGGGGATCCGTATCCGTTCCAGGGCGCAAAGAACCCGTACCTGAAGTATCTGGAAGCCTGGCACTCGAAGATGCCGGCGCAGCCTCCCATCGCGCTCGCCGAGTTCGACCGCACGTTCCGCTTAGGGACGACCAGCGTCGAGGCGGCGG
>VBNH01000114.1 GCA_005878095.1 Gammaproteobacteria bacterium
CTGCGGCGTGCGGGGCCGGCGTTGCGGGGGGGTGCGCCCCTGGTGGTGTTGGTAGGCACGTTTGCTCGGTTGATCCCGGTCACCAGACGCTCGTCGGTGTCTTGGCGCCGGTGTTGTCGAGGGTCAGCGTGTAGTCCCCCGCCTGCGGCGATCCGGCAATCGGGGTGGCGATGATCGCGAAAGTCGGCGGAGTGCCGCCCGGGGCGGCACAGGGGACCGCCGTCCGGCAGATCTGGATGGTGTAGTAGGCGGAGACGTCCGCCGGAACGGTCGTGCCGAGGGTAGCGGTGTCGGGCGCGTAGGCGCGCGCGTCGATGAGGTACTGCTGTTCGCGCTGCGCGATGTCCATCAGCGTGGACTCGGTGTCCCCGCGGCGCGATTTTTTCATGAACGACGCGTACGAGGGCACGGCGATTGAGACCAGAATGGACACGATGGCGACCGCCACCATGAGCTCGATGAGCGTCATGCCGCGCATGCGGCTGCGCGCTGTGTCTGCCGTGCGGCAAGTTCCAGGCCGGTACATGTCAGGTTCCTCGCTCCATTACGCGGCGCTATCCCACCGGAATTCACCCCGTTGTTCTGTGCAGCAATCGAGGTCCTTGAGGGGTTCCGATGGACGGTCGAAGCCGACCGACCGGAGGCACCAACACCTGTGCGCGGTGAGCTGAATTTCTCGTGAACTGCGCGCGTTTTTTTCCGAGCGAGTGTGACGGTGTCCCGCTTGGCGACCTCGGCGCCGGACCGCGTTCACGGTTGGCGCGCGCTGTTGCGACGCCGTTACGGTGTCAGCAGGATATGGTGTGTGTCACGGGATATGTTCACTGACGCCCGCCGACGGCGCGGGACAGCGACAGCCGCGCAACCGCCCGCCGGAACTCCTCGATGTCCTGCGCCCGGCTGGCGGGCGCCGCAGGCCCGTAGCGCAGCTGCGCGTAGCGCGCCAGCAGCGCGTGGACGCTGTCCTTGAGGTCCGGGCGGTGCGTGGTCACCGTCGCGGCGAAGCTCAACGGACCCTGGTGCGGGGCGCGCGGCGGACCGATGCGCGCGAGCTTGTGGCACAGGCGCGCGTAGGCGCGCGCCAGCGCATCGGGCGGGGCGGGGCGGGCGCTGCGGCCGATGTGCCAGGCGATGAACGCGAGCCACCCGAGCAGCGCGAGCGTGAAGGCCCACCCGAGGTAACGGACGTCGGGCGAACGGATACCGAAGCGGCCGAGCAGATCGAGCTGTGCGGAATAGTCGAACTTCACGACGTGATCGCTCCACCAGGCGTTGGCGGCATCCCAACGCTGCAGCAGACCCGTGAGCCAGGCGGAGCCGCGCAGCAGCCGTGCGCGTGTCGCCAGCGCATCGGGCAGCAGGTCGAAAACTCCGCGGCGCAGCCGCTCGGGAGCGACCACCGCGGTCGGATCGATGCGGGTCCAGCCGCGGCCTTCCAGCCAGACTTCCGCCCACGCGTGGGCGTCCGATTGGCGCACCACGAAGTAGCCGCCGATCGGATTCCATTCCCCGCCGAGATAGCCGGTCACCACGCGCGCCGGGACGTGCGCGGCGCGCATCAGCGTGACGAACGCGGAGGCGTAGTGGCCACAGAAGCCCGCGCGCGTGTCGAACACGAAGTCGTCCACCGCATCGGCGCCCAGGGCTTCCGGTGTGAGCGTGTACACGAAGCCGCCGGTGCGCAGGTAATCGAGAATCGCCTGCACGAAGTCCGCATCCGAGCCGGCGCGCTGGCGCAGCGTCTGCGCCAGCCCGACCGAGCGCGGATTGGCTCCCGGCGGCAGGGCCGTGTCCTGCTGGCGGCCGAAAGCGCCGAGGGGCTCCAGGGCGCGCGTGTGGGTGTACGAGAGGACGTCGAAACTGATCGGCTCGGTGAGCGGCTCGGCGCCGAGCAGCTGGTTGTCATACGTGAGCAGCACGTTGGTGTCGGGGGATTGCGCGGGCGTGTCGAGCGCGAACCACCAGCGCTGCCGGGTGGGTTCCAGCGCTACACGGTAGCGGTAGGGCGTGCCCAGATACTGCAGGCGCTGGCGCAGGTGGAACACCCCGGAGGTGCGCCGCCAGGTGTGGCCGTCGAAGTCGTGCAGCACCGGACCGCGCCAGTAGAGCTCCTCCGCCGGCGGCGCGCGAGCGGCGAACTGCACGCGGAAGGCGGGGTCGTAGTCGGCGACCAGTTTCACGATGCTGCCGGGACTCATGGAGTCGGACAGTCCCGTCAGCGCCTCGCCCCCACGGGGGATCGCCCAGAAGGCGCCCGGCAGGCGCGGAAAGAACAGGAACAGCGCCACCGCCAGCGGCAAAGCGAGCAGCAGCGCCCGCCCCGCGAGCTGCAGCGCCGCGCGAGCGCCGAAGCCTGCGGAAGCGACCACGGCGAGCGCGCTGCAGCACAACCACGCCTGCAGCGCGTACAGCGGCAGGCGCGCGAGGCTCTGCCGGTCGAGGCACGCCGCGAGCAGCAGAAACAGCCCCGCGCCCACCATGACGAGCTGGTCGCGGCGCGCGCGCGTCTCGAGGAGCTTCAATGTGGACATCAGCATGAGCAGCGCGGTGCCGGCAGCGAGTCCGTTGAGAGTGTGAAATCTCCACAGCACCACCGCCACCACCGCCAGCGCGAGCAACGCGCGCGCCACGGTACCCGGAAGCCGCGCGCCGCTGCGCTCGGTGGTGAGGCGCCAGGCAATGAGCAGCAACGCCGTGGCCGGCGTCCAGGCCGGCACACGATCGCAGTTCAACAGCACGCCGCCCGCGAACGCCGCGCACGCCCACGCGAGCGGCCGCAGCGCCTCGCGGTCAGCCGGGGGCGCCGGTGCCGCCGCCATGGCCAGCTCCGTCATCGCTGCCAAACACCGCAAGCGCCGCCAGACACCGATGCCGGTGCTCGGGGCCGCGGTCCGGCGGCAGCAGCACCCCGGGAAGCGCCACGCCATAGCGCTCGCCGTGCGCCTCGGCCTCGACCACCCAACGCGCCAGCTGCGAGAGGCGCGCCTCGGTATCCGGATCGGTAAGTTGTGTGAAGTCGAACAGGCGCAACTCCGATCCCGCCGGGCGGTACTCCTTGACCAGCAGCGGCGCCTCGCGCGCGTAGGCCTTCCAGTCGACCTGGCGCGGCGAGTCCCCGTCGCGAAACGGCCGCAGCCCCAGCCACTCGTCCGCGTCCGAGCCGCCGCGCGGGCGCGCGCCGGTCTTGTGCCCGCTGTGTGCGGGCATCGGCAGCGAGCCATGCGGCCGGGGATAGACCATCATCTCGATCGGCGTGTGCACCCAGGTCCAGGCGCGGAACAGACCGAAGGGATGCACGGTGGCGAGGCGCAGCCGCTCGATGCGTACGAGGCCGCGCGCGGGGGCGGGCAGCGGCAGCTCGAGCTGCTGGCGCTCGTGGGCCGGCAGATCCGCGGCGACCGCCGCCAGCTCCGGCATGGCGGCTTCCACCTGCGCCCGGGCGAGGCTCGCCGGGTTGGCGAGCGTGAGGTGCACGGCGCCGGTGGTGCGTGCGAACACCGCCGGGGCGTGGGCTGCGATCACAGCGATCCCGAGCAGGTTGCGGTGGCACTGCTGCATCGCTACCAGCGCAAACGCGGCGAGCAGAAACGTCAGGAACAGGGCGAGGCTGTTGCCGTAGTTGAGTCCGGCGAGCAGCATGAGGAACAGCAGCATCCCGAACGCCACTCCGGCGCCGGTCGGCAGGATATAGAGCCGGCGGCGCTCGAGCCTGACCGGCAGGACATCCGGGCCCTGGCGGCGGCGCATCCAATCGTGCACGCGTGCGCGCACCAGAGCCGGCAGCGGCGCGAGAGTCGGCACCTTAGGGCGGCACCGGCACTGCCCGGATGAATTCGCGGGCGAGCGCGTCACCGTCGCCCCCGCCTGTGGGATCGCGCCGCTCGAGCCGGTGCGCGACCACCGCCGGCAGCACGGCCTGCACGTCCTCGGGCAGCACCGCCGGGCGGCCCGCCAGGTAGGACCATGCCTGCGCGGCACGCAGCAGACCCTGGCCGGCGCGCGGCGAGAGTCCGATCTTCAGATCCGAGCGCTCGCGGGTGCGCGCGATCAGCGCCTGGGTGTAATCGAGCAGGGCATCGGCGACGTGCACGGCGCGCACCGCGCGCTGCACGCGCAGCACGGCCGCGGCGGACAGCGCCGGCGCCATGCGCGACAGCAGCTCGCGGCGCTCCCCGCCGCGCAGCAGCTCGCGCTCGTGCGCGACGTCGGGATATCCGAGCGTCACCCGCATGAGGAAGCGGTCGAGCTGCGATTCGGGCAGGGCGTAGGTGCCGAGCTGCTCGTGCGGATTCTGGGTGGCGACCACGAAGAACGGCTCGGGCAGCGGGTAGGTGGTGCCGTCGGCGCTCACCTGGCGTTCCTCCATCGCTTCCAGCAGCGCGCTTTGCGTGCGGGGGCTGGCGCGGTTCACCTCGTCCGCGAGCAGCAGCTGGGTGAAGATCGGACCCTGGCGGAAGTTGAATCGCTGGCTGGCGCGATCGAAGATCGACACGCCGATGATGTCCGCCGGCAGCAGATCGCTGGTGAACTGCACACGCTGCCAGGCGAGTCCCAGCACGTGGGCGAGCGCGTGCGCGAGTGTGGTCTTGCCCACTCCCGGCACGTCCTCGATCAACAGGTGCCCGCGTGCCAGCAGGCACGCGAGACACAGGCGGATCTGCTCGGGCTTGCCCAGAATGACGGTCTCGAGCGCGCCGAGCACGGTCACAAGGGTCGCGGCGTCGGAATCGCCTGCGCTGACGGCGTTCACAGCAGTGCCCGCACCCGCTCGAGCTGCGAGCTCAAGCCGCTGGCGGTGCGCTCGAGCTCCGCGGCGCGCTCGCGCTCGAGGCTCACCACCGCGCTCGGCGCGTTGCGCACGAAGCTGTCGTTGGCGAGCCGCGCCTGCACCTTGACGAGATCGTCGCGGGTCTTGGCGAGGAGCCTGCCGAGGCGCTCGGCTTCCGCCCCGGCATCGATGAGACCGGCCATGGGCACCAGAACCGTGAGTGTGCCGACCGGCGCCGCCGCAGACGGCGGCGCACGCTCACCCGCGTCCAGCACCCGGATGCTCGCCAGGCCCGCCAGGCGCTCGAGCCAGGCGCGGTGGCGCTCGCTCAAGGCGCGATCCTGGGAGCTGGCGTCCTGCAGCAACACCGGGATGCGCTTTCCCGGGGCGATGTTCATCTCGCCGCGGATCTGGCGCACGCCGAGCACGACCGCCTGGATCCAGGTCGTCTCGCGCTCGGCCTGCTCGTCGCCCGGGAAGTCGGCGGGGGCCGGGTAGGGCTGCAGCATGACGCTCTCGCCGGCCACCCCGGCAAGCGGTGCGACGCGCTGCCAGATCTCCTCGGTAATGAACGGCATCAGCGGATGCAGCGCGCGCTGTAGTGCCTCGAGCACCTGCGCCAGCGTGCGCTGCGTGCCGCGCCGCGCCGCCGCGCTGGTGGCCTCGGACTGCAGGGCCGGTTTCGCCAGCTCCAGATACCAGTCGCAAAAGTCGTACCAGGTGAATTCGTACAGGGCGCCGGCCGCGTAATCGAAGCGGTAGTCGGCGAGCGCGTTCTCGACCGCCTCGAGCGTGCGGCCGAAGCGCGCACGGATCCAGCGGTCGGCGACCGACAGCTCGACCGGCGCGCCGGCCGCGGGCACGCCGGCCGCGGGCACGCCAACCGCGGGCACGCCAACCGCGGGCACGCCAACCGCGGGCGCGCCCTCCCCGAGGGTCATGGTGACGAAGCGCGCCGCATTCCACAGCTTGTTGCAGAACTTGCTGTAGCCCCCGACCCGCGCCAGGTCGAAGCTGATGTCGCGACTCGGGGAGGCGAGGGCGGCGAAGGTGAAGCGCAGCGCGTCGGTTCCGTGGGGCGCGATACCGGCCGGGTACTGCTTGCGGGTCGCGCGCTCGATCGCCGGCGCCAGCTGCGGCTGCATGAGCCCGGTGGTGCGCTTCGCCACCAGGTCCTCGAGCGAGATGCCATCGGCGATGTCGAGCGGATCGATCACGTTGCCCTTGGACTTGGACATCTTCTCGCCGTGCTCATCGCGGATGAGCCCGGTGATGTAGACCTCGCGGAACGGCACGTCCTGCATGAACTTCAGTCCCATCATCATCATGCGCGCGACCCAGAAGAAGATGATGTCGAAGCCGGTGACCAGGACGTCTCCCGGGTAGAAGCGCTCGAGCGCGGCGGTGCGGTCGGGCCAGCCGAGGGTCGAGAACGGCCACAAGGCCGAAGAGAACCAGGTATCGAGCACATCCTCGTCCTGGCGCAGGGCGACGCCCGCGGCGATGCGGTGCTGCGCGCGCACCTCGGCTTCGTCGCGGCCGACGTAGACGTTGTTATCGCCGTCGTACCACGCCGGGATGCGATGCCCCCACCACAGCTGCCGGCTCACGCACCAGTCCTTGATGTTGCGCATCCATTCGAAATAGGTGCGCGCCCAGTTCTCCGGCACGAAGCGGGTGCGACCCTGCTCCACGGCCGCGATGGCCGGCGCGGCGAGTGAGGCGATCTTCACGTACCACTGGTCGGTGAGATAAGGCTCGAGCACCGCGCCGCTGCGATCGCCGCGCGGCACTACCAGCCGGTGCTTCTCGACGCGCTCGATGAGTCCGGCGGCCTCGAGTTCCGCCAGGACGCGCTTGCGGGCCTCGAAGCGCTCGAGCCCGCGGAAACGCTGCGGCACGGTGTCGGCGAGCGTGGCGCGCGGCGTGAAGATGTTGATCAGCGCCAGGTGGTGGCGCTGGCCGATGTCGTAGTCGTTGAAATCGTGCGCCGGTGTGACCTTGAGGCAGCCGGTGCCGAAGGCCGGATCGACGTAGCCGTCGGCGATGATGGGGACGGCGCGGTCCGCGAGCGGCACGCGCACCTGTTTGCCGATGAATTCCTGGTAGCGCGGATCCTGCGGGTGTACCGCCACCGCGGCGTCGCCGAGTATGGTCTCCGGGCGCGTGGTCGCCACCACCAGCTCGCCCGCGCCGCCCTCGAGCGGGTAGCGCACGTGCCACAGCTGCCCATCCTCCTCCTGCGCCTGCACCTCCAGGTCCGAGAGCGCCGTGAGCAGCACCGGATCCCAGTTGACCAGGCGCTTGCCGCGGTAGATCAACCCTTCAGCGTGCAGCCGCACGAACACCTCGGTCACTGCGCGCGACAGCCCCGGGTCCATGGTGAAGCGCTCGCGCGACCAGTCGACCGAATCTCCCAGGCGCCGCATCTGGGCGCTGATGGCGCCGCCGGACTGCTCCTTCCACTGCCACACGCGCTCGAGGAAGGCCTCACGGGTAAGGTCGGTGCGCTTCACGCCCTGGGCGTTCAGCTGCCGCTCGACCACCATCTGCGTGGCGATGCCCGCGTGGTCGGTCCCGGGCTGCCACAGGGCATCGCGGCCGCGCATGCGCTCATAACGGGTGAGCGCGTCCATGAGCGTGTGCTGGAAGGCATGCCCCATGTGCAGCGTGCCGGTCACGTTCGGCGGCGGAATCATGATGCAATAGGGAGCGCCCCGGCCGCTGGGCGCGAACCAGGCGTGCGACTCCCAGCGCTCGTAGATACGCCGCTCGATGGCCTGCGGCGCGTACACCTTTTCCATTTACGGTCTTGAGATCCCGCGGCAACGTCCGGGGATTATAGCGGCTCGGGCCGCGCCGCCCTGCCGCGGCTGCCGCGCCGCCAGTGCCGCCGGGAGTTATGTGACGTGGCGGCGCCGGCGCGTCGGCGCCCGTCGCGGGCGGCAGAAGCGCACGTGGCGCTGTTTGCGGTCGTGGCTGGCGCCGTGACGGGTCAACGAGCCGCGCGCTGCAGCAGGAAGTCCGCGAGCAGCGGCGTCGGCCGGCCCGTACTGCCCTTCTGCGCACCGCCCTGGTAGGCGGTGCCCGCGACGTCGAGGTGCGCCCATGTGAGTCCCTGGGTGAATTTGCTCAGGAAAGTCGCGGCGGTGATTGCGCCGCCGTCACGCCCGCCGACATTGGCAAAGTCCGCGAAGTTGCTCTTGAGCGCTTCCGCGTATTCCTCGGTCAGCGGCAATTGCCAGCAGCGATCGTCCGCGCGTATCCCCGCCTCCAGCAGCTCGCGCACCAGCGGCTCGTCGTTCCCCATGACACCGGAATGATGATGCCCCAGGGCGATGACGCAAGCGCCGGTCAGCGTGGCGACGTCGATCACCGCTTGCGGGTGGAAGCGGCGCGCGTAGTGCAGAGCGTCGCACAGAATGAGCCGCCCTTCGGCATCGGTGTTGAGAATCTCCACCGTCTGTCCGGAAGCGCTGGTGGCGATGTCCCCCGGCTTGACCGCCCTGCCGCCCGGCATGTTCTCCACCGCCCCGATCAGCCCGACCAGGTGCAGCGGCAGGCGCAGCGATGCGGCGAAGGTGAGGGCGGCGATCACCGCCGCCGCGCCGCTCATGTCGAACTTCATCTCATCCATGCCGGGCGGATCCTTCAGCGAGATGCCGCCGCTGTCGAAAGTAACGCCCTTGCCGACCAGCACGATCGGCGGCTGCGCCTTGCGGGTACCGCGGTGCTCCAGCACGATGAAACGCGGCGCCTGATGGCTGCCCTGCGCAACTGCGAGCAGGCACCCCATCTTCTCGCGCCGCATGGCGGCGGCATCGAGCACCCGCACGCTGAGCGAGGCAGAGCGCTTGGCGAGCGCACGCGCCTGCTCGGCGAGAAACGTCGGCGTGCAGACGTTGGCGGGGAGATTCGCCAGATCACGCTGCACCTGGGCGGCGGCGGCCACCGCCGCGCCATGTGCCAGGCCGCGCTCGGCGGCGGCGGCCTTGCGCACCGGGCCGGCCAGCACCCTGGCGAGGGCGGGCGCGGGCGCTTTCTTGCCGGTCTTCAGGTCATTGACCCGATACAGCGCAGCGCCGGTGAGTTCCGCGACCGCCCGGCCGAAATAGTAGTCATCCAGCTGGCTCGCTTCGGGGCGGTCGATGGCGACCGCACAGCTGGCGATGCGCGTGCGCGCCAGCGCCGCCGCCGCGGCCGCCCAGGCCTTGCGCCAGCTCCTGCGGTGATAGCTCTTCTTCGCCCCCAGCCCGGTGAGCAGCACGCGCGAGGCCTTGATGCCGGGCAGCTCGGCAACGAGCAGCGTGTCGCCCGCGCGGCCGGCGAAGTCGCCACGCTCGAGCAGAGCCTTGAGCCGGCCCGCGCAGGCCGTATCCACGCCGCGCGCCTCGCCGCTGAGCTCTGCCTCCTCGAACACGCCGAGGACCAGGCAATCCACGCCGAGTGTCGCCAAGCCCTTCGTCCAGACCCCGAATTCCATGCCATATCCCCTCACCGTTGAGCCGCGCGTACGTTACGATTCACCTTGAGTCGCGCCTCGTGAGTGCCTCGCTCCGTTTGGTGCTTTATTGAACGCGTGAGGCGCCGCCACGGCTGCAAGCGAGACCAGTGTAACTCAAGAGCCCGCGGGGTTTGCGGTAGGGGGCGAGTAGTTCGTTGGGGAATACCCTCGGTCGCTACGTTCTGCGCGAGGTGGTGACGGCCTGGCTGGTCGTCACCGCCGTGCTGCTCGTCATTCTGCTCGCGAACCAGCTGGTGGGGGTGCTGGAGCGCGCCGCCGCCAACCAATACCCGCAGAGCGTCGTGCTGGAGCTGATCGTGCTGGGGGCGCTGCAGAACCTGTCGCTGCTGCTGCCCGTCGGGCTGCTGCTCGGGGTGGTGCTGGCATTCGGCCGGCTGTATCACGACAGCGAGATGGCGGCGGCGCTGGCGTGCGGGGCCGGGCCTGCGAACCTCTATCTGCCCGTGGCGCTGCTCGCGCTGCTCGGCACGGCCGGGTTGGCATGGCTCACCCTGTTGCTGGCGCCGGATGCCACCGCGCGCGCGCTCAGTCTGCGCAGCGCGGCGCTGCGCGCCGGGCAGTTCGCGCCGGTTGCGCCCGGGAAGTTTCGCATCTTCAGCGGCGGCAACGCCGTGGTATACGCGCAGGACGTCAATCCCGACGGCACGCTCGCCGGCGTGTTCGTGGAGCGCAATCGCGGCGCACTGGTCGAGGTGGCGCTCGCCGAACGGGCGCGGCACACCGTCACGGCGGACGGCATGACGCACATACTGACTCT
Organism: Gammaproteobacteria bacterium; assembly: GCA_005878095.1. GTDB lineage: Bacteria > Pseudomonadota > Gammaproteobacteria > Steroidobacterales > Steroidobacteraceae > 13-2-20CM-66-19. Next base: position 10,051 of record VBNH01000114.1, read on the forward strand.
CTATGACGGCGAGCGTTTCGAAGGCGTGCCCGGTGGGCCGGAGTTTCGCATCGTGCGCTTCGCCGAGCACGTGGTGCCGGTGCAGGTGCCGGTGACCAGCGACGCGGTCGGGAATCTCGAAGCCCGATCCACCGCGAGCCTGCTCGGCTCGCGCGATGCCAACGAGCGCGCCGAACTGCACTCGCGCATCGCCATGCCGCTCATGTGCGCGGTGCTGGCGCTGCTCGCGGTGCCGCTGGCGCGCCTGAAGCCGCGCCAGGGTCGCTACGCGCGCGTGTGGCTCGCGGTAGTGATCTTCTTCCTGTATGTCAATCTCATCTCCGTCGGCAAGGTGTGGATCGCGCGTGGCACGATCCCGGAATTCCTCGGGCTGTGGTGGACGCACGCGGCGGTGCTGCTGCTCGCGCTCCTGGTGATCGTGGGGCCGGGGCTGAGTAACCGGCTGCGCTACCGGCTGCGCGGACTATGAGCGTGCTCGACCGCTACATCGTGCGCGCCATCCTCAGCTCGGTGCTGCTGGTGATGCTGGTGGTGCTGGTGCTCGGCGCGCTGTTCGTGTTCATCGATCAGCAGGATGACATCGGCACCGGCCACTACACCGCGCTCGGCGCCTTCTGGTACACGCTGCTCAATCTGCCGCAGCTGGCGTACGAGCTGCTGCCGATCACCGCGCTCATCGGCTCGCTCCTGGGGCTGGGCTCGCTGGCGCGGGGCAGTGAGCTGACGGTGGTTCGTGCCAGCGGCGTGTCGATCGCGCGCCTGGCGGGCATTGCGCTGCTTGCCGGGCTGCTGCTGATCCTGGTCGAGCTGCTGCTGGGCGAGGTGCTCGCCCCGCCGCTGCAACAGGCGGCCCGCGAGCAGAAGGCCTTCAGCAAGCTGAGCAACGTCAGCTTCGGCGGCGGCGGCGGCGCCTGGGTGCGCGACGGCGACCTGATCCTCAACGTGGCCGGGCAGTACAGCCAGCGCCAGTTCGGCAGCATGCAGATCTTCGAGCTGTCGCCGCAGCACCGGCTGATCGCCCTGGGGCACGCCACGCGCGCCACCGCCGGCTCCCGGGGCAAGTGGCTGCTGAGTGACTACACCGAGTCGCGCTTCGCGGACGATGCGGTGACCACCCGCCCGCCCGGGCAGCGCCTGCTCGCATCGAAACTCACCGCCGGGTTCCTCGGTCTCGCCATCGAGGATCCGAAGCAGCTCACCAGCCGCGCCCTGTGGCGGCTGATCAGCTACTACCGCAGCAATGCGCTCGATACCCGCGAGTACCGGTTCGCATTCTGGTCGCGCATCGCGCGCACCCTCGCCATCGCCTTCGCGGTGGCGCTGGCGATTCCGTTCGTGCTCGGCTCGCTGCGCTCCGCGGGCGCGGGCACGCGCATGATGCTGGGGCTCATTCTCGGCATCGGCTTCTTCCTGCTGCAGCGGCTGATCGAGAGCGGCACGATCGTGTTCGCTCTCAATCCGGTGGTGCTCGCCTGGCTGCCCACCGCGCTGCTCGGGGCGGTGACCGTGGGGCTGCTGGCCCGCGCGCGCTGAGAACGGCTGCGCTCAGCCTCATGGCGGTTGCGCGGAAATGCCGGCCGTGAATTGCGGGCGGCCGTCGTTGATCGACACCCACGGCAGCTTGTCACCGACCCACAGGTGCACCTGCGGCGCGAGCGCCGTCGGGTCATCCAGGGTCGCGAGCGTCACGTCGATCTCGGCGGCGCGAGCCTCGTTATGGTAGGTCAGCGAGGTGCCGCACACGGCACAGAATCCGCGCGTGACACCCGGCGATGAGCGATATTCGGCGAGCGCGCCGCGGGTGAGGCGGAAACTCGCACGCGCAAACGTCCCCCAGGGAACCATGGGCGCACCGGCGGCCCTGCGGCAACTGGCGCAGTGGCAGAAGCACGGGTTGCGCACCGCCCCCGACACCTGGTAGCGCACGCCGCCGCACAGGCAGCCGCCGAGGTAGCAGGTCTCGCCCATGGAGCGACGGTACCACTCGTTGCCCGGCGGAGCCATTCGGTCGACAATCGCGCACTCTTTGTATCGGTCCGCAGGTCCGAGTGATGAGAGCCGCAGGGTTCAACGGCGCGCTGCTCGCGGCGCTCATGCTCGCGAGCGCAGTGGGGCAGGCCGCGGATCTTAAGGTACGCGTCGATGCGCGCGAGGTCGCGCGCAAGCGCGTGCATACCGATCTGACACTGGCCGTGCAGCAGGGTCCGCTCACGCTGGTGTTTCCGAAATGGATTCCGGGCGAGCACGGACCGAGCGGGCCGCTCGAGTCGATCATCGGACTCACGATCCGCGCGAACGATGCGCCGCTGCCCTGGCGACGCGACCCGCGCGACATGTACGCGCTCAGCGTGAGCGTGCCGCGCGGGGCCACGCACCTCGAGATCGCGCTCGATACCGGCCTGCCGACCGAGGGCGGACATTTCAGCACCGGGCCGACGAGCAGTGCAGCTCTCGCTGTCCTGCCGTGGAACGAATTCGTCCTGTTGCCCAAGGGGCGCGACGCCGGGAGCCTCAGCACCGAGGCCACGGTATTCGCGCCGCCCGGCTGGCAGCTCATCTGCGCGCTCGAGCTGCGCCCGCAGCCGGACGGGGGCGTTGAGCTCGAGCCGGCCTCACTCGCGCGCCTGATCGACTCGCCACTGCAGATGGGCCGCTACGCGAAGCGCATCGAGCTGCCGGGAGCGGCCCCGTTTCCCGAACTCAGGCACAGCCTCTCGCTGGTCGCCGACAGCGCCGCGGCGCTCACGGTGCCCGGGGACTTTGCCGCCGGGTACGGCCGCCTGGTGGAGCAGGCAGGGACTTTGTTCGGGACCCGCATGTACCGCCACTACACCTGGCTCCTGACGCTCTCGGACCACGTGGCGCATTTCGGGCTTGAGCACCACGAGTCCAGTGACGATCGCGTGGATGAGAACTCGCTCGCGGAGGCGCCGCTGCGTGAAGGCGTCGCGGAGCTTCTCGCCCACGAGTACGTGCACAGCTGGAACGGCAAGTACCGCCGTCCGGCAGGCCTGCTGAGCCCCGATTACCAGCAGCCGATGGATGGGTCGCTCCTGTGGGTGTACGAAGGCCTCACCCAGTTCTGGGGCACGGCGCTGCCGGTGCGCGCCGGCCTGGTCACACCCGAGAGCTACCGCGAAATGCTCGCCAGCCTGGCGGGGAGCTTCGACACAGAGCCTGGGAACCGCTGGCGGCCCATGGCGGACACCGCGGTGGCGGCGCAGATTCTCTTCGGCGCTCCGGATGCCTGGACGCTCAGCCGCCGCAGCGTCGATTTCTACGAGGCGTCCGTGTTCCTGTGGCTCAACGTCGACGCCGAGCTGCGCGCTCGCAGCGCCGGGCGGGCCTCGCTGGATGATTTCGTCAAGCGCTTCTACGCCGGAGCGGGCGGGGCACCGGCGCTCAAGCCGTACGTGGAAGCGGACGTCTATGCCACGCTGGCGGCCATCGCGCCCGGGGACTGGCGCACGCTCATTCGCCGTCATCTCGACACGACCGGTACCCAGGCGCTGCTCGCCGGCCTGCAGAGCGCCGGCTGGCAGCTGACCTATTCGCCCGAAAAGAATTCCTACCTTGAGACCCGGCTGAAACGCAGGAAAACCGTCGAGCGCCAGGCGTCCATCGGCCTCAGGATCAATGACAAGGGCGATGACAGGGGCACGATCATCGACACCGTCGAGGACCGCGCCGCCGCGCAAGCCGGCGCCGGCCCCGGCATGAAGATCATCGCCGTGAACGGTCGCAAGTACTCGGTCGAGGTGCTCGATGCAGCCATTGCCGCGGCGCACGAGACCCGCAAGCCCATCGAGCTCCTGGTGGAAAGCGCTGACTACTACCGCACGCTCAGCGTGGCGTACTTCGACGGCGCGCGCTACCCGCACCTGGCCCGTATCGATGCCCGCCCCGACACGCTCTCGCAGGTGCTGACGGCGCGCGCCGACTGAGACCGGGACTTGGCCGTTGGTGAAGGGCGGCTCGGGGCCTGCACTACGCGGGCCGCGGGGGAGAGCCGCTCAGTGGTGGCGGTGCCCGGGAAACAGCCGGCAGTAGATGCAGTCCGCGCCGGTCGGGTTATCGAGCATGAAGTGGCGCACCCAGTAGCCGTCTTCCCGCGAAGCGGCGTATTCGAAGGTCTGGTTCTCGAGGTCGTGTCCGACCACTTCCACCGCCCCCTCCGTTTCGAGGATCTCGGCTGCGCGCGCCGTTTCGATCGCGCCGCGCGGGTGGACCGCGATGGTGGCCGCGCCGCCCTCGACACGCTCGGCCAACAGCTCCACGAACGGCCACTCGTCGTCCTCATCCAGCAGGGTGGCGAAATACTGCGCGAATTTCGCCCGCGCCGACGCCGCGGGATGTGATCCCGCCCGTCCCGGCTCGCACGCCGCCGTCAGCTCGACCCGGTCGGTCGGAAACCCGTCGCCCACCAGCCTGGTGCGCACACGGTCCGCGACCCCGTACTCGTTGAACACGGCGAGTAACACAGCGCTCATGTCGCTCTCCCAGCCCTTGCTGCCAAGGCAATGACTATTCCCACCGAAAAAATTCTACGCTTGGCCCCTGAGTCCGTGGATTCCCTGTTCCCCCCGTTTCCATGGGGGTGTCTGCTGGACTTAATGCACCGCAATATCCCCGCAGGGGAGGGTAATTCAACCCCTCACAGCTTAGGATCCCGCCATGTCCGGCAGCAGCCGCAGAGGACGACCTCCTCACGACGATGTGCTGACTCCGACCGAGTGGCGCGTCGTACACGCCGTGCAGCACGGCATGAGCAATCGCGAGATCGCCGCACGCCGCGGCATCAGGGGACGAGTGCCCTGCGCCTGCAGGAGAGACCTAACATGACTACGCTGACCCTCGGGCCACTGGCCCAGATCGCGCGAACGGTCCGGGACATCAAGGAGTCCGAGGCCTGGTACCGTACGCTCGGTCTGCCGCACCTTTACAGCTTCGGCTCACTGGCGTTCTTCGACTGCGGGGGCACGCGGCTGATGCTGAGTGCGCAGGAAAAACCCGCCCCCGAATCCATTCTCTACCTGCGGGTCGAGGACATCCGCACCGCGTACGAGCTGCTGCGCTCGCGCGGCATCGAGTTCATGGACGCGCCCCACCTGATTCACCGTCACGCCGACGGAACCGAGGAGTGGATGGCGCACTTTCAGGACGCCGAGGGACGACCCCTGGCGATCATGTCGCAGGTGAAGCCCTGACAGACAAAGCCGGGCGAGACACCGGGCACTATTTCGGCGTATCAGGCGGAGCGGGATTGTCCGGCGATGCATCCTTGCCGGGGACCGTCGCCTGGCCGGCGGCGGGGGCCTTGCCGGCTGGCGATGCCTTACCGGCGGCGGGCGCCTTACCGGCCGCGGGCGCCTTGCCTGGCGCGGACTCCGCGGTGGTCTTCTTCGCCGGCGCGGGTGGCTTCTTGAGCAGATCCTCGAGCGGACGAAAGATGGCCGCGTACTTGTAATCCGGAATCTCGAACTCCCAGCCACCGAGGCGCGCGTTGCTCGTCTGCGCCTCCGCTTCGGTTTGCTTCGCGGTGGCGTGTGTGCTCACGGTCACGAGCGAGCGTGCGCCGTCCTTGCGGCCTGCGACGTCGACCTCGAGCCCGTCGAAGGTGCGGAACAGGGCGTGCGCCGCAGCACTCGCGTCCGCGGCGGCACTCGCCTTGCCAACATCATCGAAGGTGAGCGAGCTCAGGGAGCCCGCGATCCCGTCCGCAGCGCCCGCACTGGTCAGCTCGCGCCCTTTGGGGAGCGGTGCCACGGTGAAGTCGGTCTGCTCCTTCTTCTCGCGCGAGGCGCTGAACCCCGGACCCTGGTGGGGTCTTTCCTCGACCTGACGCACGCGCTCGGGCGCCACATCGATCAGCGCGCGGTCGAGCCATCCCTTGGGGTCCGCATCCACGGTGAGTAACGGCGCCGCGAGCAGAGTCTGTGGGGCGTTGGCGACGCGCACGTACCCGGACTTGGCGCTCGAGGACTTGCCGACGATGAGCGCCCAGGTTCGAGCGGGGGTGAGCACCTCGATGCGCGTCCCGGTCCCGGTGGCCTTGGGCGAGTCGACGTCCTGCACGCCGAGCTGCGGGTAGTTTGCCGGCAAGCGGGTCTTCTCCTCGACGATGTTGAGCGCGCCGAGATCGAGCAGCAGCTTGCGGACCTTGCCCGGGTCGGCCGGCCAGCCACGCTCCCCGACGCTCCAACCCGCGCCGTTCCTCTTCAGCGTGGTGTGGGTGCCGTCGGCCTTACGCAGCGCGACCTCGGTCACGGCATTGACGTGATGCTCGAGGTCCGGCAACACCAGGTCCCCGGCGAGCGTGGCGCGCTCCAGGTGCCGCTGGGACGCGATCCACATGGCGAAGCCCACCAGCGCGAGCCCGGCGACGAGAAGCGCGACGACACGGCCTGCACTCATGGCTCACCTCAGGGGAGCGTTGGCCGGTGCTGCTCGCCGCCGGCGACGCCACGCGGCCAGGAGCAGCGCCACCACGGCGAACAGCGCCGGCACCACGATGATGTTGATGATCTTGAGGGTCGCGCCCAGGGCCTTGATATCCGCGTCCAGCCCGGCACGCACGGCGCGCAGCTCCTTGCGGATGCGCAGCTTCTCGGTCTGAAAGTGCTCGATTTCCTGCTCCTGCTCGGGTGTGAGGATGAGCGCCGACTGCTTGCCGCCCTTGGACCGCAGCGCGGTGAGCTTGTCTTCCGTTTCGCGCAACTGCTGCTCGAGCTCCTGCTCCTTCGCCCGGAAGCGGTCAGTTGCCGCACGCCGCAGTTTTTCCACGCGCTCGAACGGTCGCGTGAACGAGGCGCGGCCGCGCACGCTGATGAGGTCGGTGCTGCCGGCGAGATTATCGAGCGCGTTCTGCACCAGGTCGCCGTTGCTCGCCCACGCCTGGGCGAGGCGCTGGCCGAAGAAGCTCTGTTCACGCACCCACAGATAATCGGACAGCAGGTCCGTGTCGGCGAACACGACCAGACTGAGAGGTCGTGCGGATTCCTTCAGGGCGCTCTGGCCGGCGGGCAGCGTCACGCCCGCCGGCGGGCCCGCCGGGAAGGCGCTGTGCACGTTGCCGCTGATGCGCGCGGCGATCGTGTAACGTCGGCCGGTGGGCTTGAATCCGTCGCGCAGCGTGGCGGGATCGAACAGCATGCGGAAGCGTGCGGCCGGCAGTACTTGCGCGTCGCGGCTCGACTGCAACAGCGGCTCGAAATGCACCTTCGTGTCCTTGACGGGCTCGAGGTAGCCGGCGGTGGCCACGTTGACGTTCGACAGTCCGGCGGTGATCACGTCGGAGGCCGTGAAGCTGCCCTTGTCGAGCCCGAGCACACCCAGGTGCTCGACCGGCGGCTCTCCCTGGCGCATGGTCACCGACAAGGCGTGCGCACGGTCGGCGACCACCTCGCCCGGGTTGAACTGCACGCCCCAGGCGCTGAGCAGTGCGGTGAGGTGCGATGACTTGTCCGCGCCCATGGCCGCCATCGGATTGCCCGCCTCGGCGCCGGACTGATCGGACTGCGCGAGTGGGTCGACGAACACCAGCAGGTGTCCGCCGCGCAGTACGTACTGGTCGATGGCGAATTGCGTCGCCGGGGACAGGTTCTTCGGGTGCACCAGCACCAGCACGTTCACGTCCGGCTCGATGCGGGTCGCGGTCGGCTCGAGCGGCCGCAGCTCAAAGAGCTGCTGCGCCTCGCTGTACACGACCCACGGTTCGCGCATCTGACCGGTCTGCGGATCGAAGCCCGGACCCATCGGCAGCGACGACAGCCAGGCCACCACCGGCTTCTTGGGGTTGGCGAGCTGATAGACGAGCTTGACGACGTCGTACTCGAGGAACTGCTCCTTGTTGGGATCGAAGAACTCGATTGCCGCGCGGCCGTCGGTGGAGTTGGTTCCGGCAAGGCCGAAGTAGAACTGCGTACCGCTGGCTCCCACCGCAGTGCCGCGCACGCCGAGCTCGGAGGCGCGGTCCTCCTCCTCCGAGAACGGCTGCGGATCGATCACGTGCAGGCGCAGCCGGCCGCCGGAGCGCGCCGCGAGTTCCTCGACGAACTCGCGCACCCGCACGCCGTAGGTTTTCAGCTGTGGCAGCTGCGCCGCGGTCTTTTCCGAGAAGTAGAAATACAGGTTGATCGGCTCCTTGATGCTGGCGAGGATCCGGTCGGTTCCCGCGGCGGTGGTGTAGAGACGATTCTGCGTGAGATCCAGCCGCCAGCCGCGCAGCGCGTGGTTGAACAGTATCGTGAGGCCGATGAACAGCAGCGCGAGTGCCAGGAGCGTGCCGCCGCCGAGTGTCGAGCGTTTGTTCATAGGTCTTTACGCAGGTTCAGCGCGATCGCGGTCGCCAGCAGGAAGAAACCGATCAGCATCGCGAAGTACAGCAGGTCGCGCACGTCGATGACCCCCTTGGCGATGGACTCGAAATGGGTGAGGAACGACAGCGAGGCGATCGCATCCACCAGCGCCTGCGGTGCCCAGCTGCGAAAGACATCGAGCACCAGGGGGAAGCCGGCCAGCAGGAACACGAAGCACCCCGCCACGCCGAGGATGAACGCCACCACCTGGTTGCGCGTCAGCGCCGACATGCACGAACCGATGGCGAGAAAGCCGCCGGCGAGCAGCAGGCTGCCGAGGTAGGCGGCCAGGATCGCGCCGTTGTCGGGACTGCCCAGGTAGTCGACCGTGATCCACAGCGGGAAAGTGAGCGCCAGCGCGAGCGCGGTGAATATCCAGGCGGCGAGAAACTTGCCGAGCACCGCGTCCCACAGTTCCACCGGCTGGGTCATCAGCAGCTCGATGCTGCCGGACTTGCGCTCCTCGGCCCACAGCTTCATCGAGATCGCCGGAATCAGGAACAGGTACAGCCAGGGGTGGAAGGTGAAGAACGGGTCGAGATCCGCCTGGCCGCGCTCATAGAAGCCCCCCAGGTAGAGGGTGAAGGCGTTGGCCAGCACCAGGAAGATGAGTATGAAAACGTACGCCAGCGGCGTCGCGAAGTAACTCGCGAGTTCGCGGCGCATGATGATGCCCACGTTGCGCATGATCCCGACGATCCTCAGGCGGTGATGCTGCGGAACACCTCGTCGAGGCGCCCGGACTCCAGGTGCAGTTCCTTCAGCTTCAGTCCCTGGCGTGCGGCGAGCTCGGAAAGGGCCGGCAGAATGGTGGCACCGGAACGCGGCAGGGCGGTGAGCCGCGCATCGCGCTCGCTCACCTCGACCTGCGCGACCGCGGGCAGCCCCGCCACGGCGTCGCGGGCAGCGGCGAGCTGGCGGGGCTCCTCGAGCTGCATGGACACGGCGTTGTGATAGCGCGAGCGGGCGGCGAGCCCGGCGGGGGTGTCGTCGGCGACGATGCGACCGCGGGAGATGATGATCGCCCGGGTGCACACCGCGTCGACCTCCTCGAGAATGTGCGTGGAAATGACGATGATCTTGTCGCGCGCCATGTCGTTGATGAGCGTGCGCACCTCGTGCTTCTGGTTGGGATCGAGGCCGTCGGTGGGCTCATCGAGAATCAGCACCGGCGGGTCGTGCACGATCGCCTGGGCGAGGCCCACGCGGCGGCGAAAGCCCTTGGAGAGCGTCTCGATGGTCTGGTCGAGTACGCCGCCGAGCTGCAGGTGCTCGATGACGTGCGCCAGTCGCTGCTCACGGCGCGCGCCCTCGAGCGCGCGCAGGTCCGCAATGAACGCCAGGAAACGCCGCACCGTCATCTCGCCGTAGCTCGGCGCTCCCTCGGGAAGATAGCCGAGGGCCGCCTTGGCCGCGAGCGGCTCGCGCGCGACGTCGTGACCGCAGATGTTGGCGCTGCCGGAAGTCGGCGTGACGAACCCGGCGAGCATGCGCATGGTGGTGGTCTTGCCGGCGCCGTTGGGTCCGAGGAAGCCGAGCACCTCGCCCGGGCCGACCTGAAAGCTCACGTCTTCCACCGCCGTGAGCGAGTCGTAGTGTTTGGTCAGGCGTTCGGTCTTGATCATGGGATGGAATCCAGAGGCAGAGACGGCGTGAAAGTTCCCATCGCTTTCAAAGCGCGCGATTTTGACCGGGGCGTGGCGCAGAATTCAACTACAGATAAATTCAAGTTTGATATCGGAGTGTTAAGATTGATACTTCATGTTGTATCGAGGGAGGCGCCGGTGAGCGTCATCGAGGGCCGCCATGGACGCAGCGCCGCCGAGCATCGCGGCCGCGCGAACTAACTGAAGCGCCGCCGCGTCCGCCAGTACAGGATGCACAGCGCGCCGCCGAGCATGCCGCCCAGATGGGCGAAGTGCGCCACGCCCTGCTGTCGGCCGGTCACGCCGAAGAACAGCTCGAGCAGGCCGTACACGGTCACGAACAGCCACGCCGGCATCGGAATGGGCGGAAACAGCAGGATGATGCGCTGCCTGGGGAAATACCAGGCAAAGGCGAGCAGCACGCCGAACACCCCTCCCGAGGCACCGATCACTTCCTCCTGCGCGCCGGAGCCACTCTGCACCAGCAGCTGTGTCAGCGCCGCGGTGAGCACGCACACCAGGTAGAACATCACCACGCGCCGGCCCCCCCAGTACGCCTCCAGCGCGCGGCCGAACATGAACAGCGCGAACATGTTGAAGAAAATGTGGACCAGGTTGCCGTGCAGGAAGGCGTAGCTGATCAGCTGCCAGGGTCTGAACAGCGGGCTGCCGAGCGGCCACAGCGCAAACAATCCGGCCATTAGATCGGGGGCCAGCTGTTGCAGCAGGAACACCGCGACGTTGACGAGGATCAGAGCCCGCGTGGCAGGCGGCAGCAGACTGAGCATCCAGCCATTTTAACCGGTGTTGAATCCTGGCCGGTCTTAAATCCGCCGCTGCAGAAAAACCAGATTCAGCCAGCGGTCGAATTCGTTCGTCAGGCCGCGCGCAGCGACTCGCGCAGGAACTGCACCAGCGGCGGGCTGTTGCTGTGGGCGACGTTGAAGCGCAGCCACTGGCCGCAGCCCTGTGCGGCGGAGAACAGCGAGCCGCGCGCCAGCAGGATCGAGTGATCGCGGGCGCGCCGCACCAGCTCGGCGACCGGGGCGGATTCGGGCACCCGGCCCCAGAGGAAGATGCCTTCGCCCGGCGCCGGCTCGAACTCGATGCCCGCGGAGGCGAGCGCGGCACGCGTATCGCGCCGCAGCCGCGCCAGCCGCGCGCGCGTCTGCTCCACGTGGCGCTTGTAGCGCCCGCTATCGAGGACCTCGGACACGTAGCACTCGAGCAGCGTCGAGCCCGAGAGCACCGACAGGACCTTGCGCTGCACGAGTTGCGCGATGAGCGCGGCGTCGGCGGCGATGAAACCCACGCGCAGTGCCGGCCCGATCAGCTTGGTGTAGCTGCCGACGTAGATGACGTGGCGCAGCGCGTCGATCTGCGCCAGACGCACCGCACTGCCGGTGTACAGGTCCCCGTACACATCGTCTTCCACCAGCGCAAACCCGAACTGCTCCGCCAGCGAGAGAATGCGGTGGCAGTGCGCCGGGTCGGCGCTCGAGCCGGTCGGGTTGTGCACCAGGGTCTGCATGAAAAAGGCGCGCGGCCGGTGCGCGCGGGCCGCCGCTTCCAGCGCCGCGAGATCCGGGCCGTCGGCATGACGCGGCACGGGAATCAGCCGCACGTGCTGCGCGCGCAGCTGCTCGAACAATACGAAGTAGCCGGGATCCTCCACCAGCACCGCGTCCCCGGGTGAGAGCAGCATGCGTGCCAGCAGGTCGAAGGCGTGCGAGGCGCCGTAGGTGGTGAGGATGTTGGCGGCTGCCGCGGCGATGCCGTGCTGTACCAGGCGCGCGGCGATCTGCTCGCGCAGCTCACCCAGTCCCTCCGCCGGGCACGGCAGCCACGGCCGGGTACGCCGGCCGCGCAGCAGGCGCGTCAGCACGCCAGCCGAGCCGGCCTCCAGCAACCAGCTCTCCGGCAGGAAGCCCGAGCCGGCGGCGATGACATCCCCGCGTTGCTGCAGGCACTGGCGCGCGAGCTCCAGGGCATCCGAGCCGAGCTCCGGCAGGGCTTCGATGGCCGCGAGCGGCGCCGACAGCAGGCGCTGGGTGACGAAGAATCCGCGCCCGGCGCGCGGCTCGATCACCCCGCGGGCGACCAGCCGGTCGTAGGCGTCCACCACCGTGAAGGGGCTGGCGCCGACCTGGCGGGCGAGCTTGCGAATCGACGGCAGGCGCGCGCCCGCCGGCAGCTGCCCGTGCCGCACCAGCTGCGTGACGCGCTCGCAGATCTGATCGACCAGCGGCTGGTGCGAATCGCGGCTCAGCTCGAACATGAGAACCCTTGGCGTCCGGCTCGCCTCACCTCACCATCATGACGGCCGTCGTGGCCAACGCAAGGGCCATGGCGAGGTTGAATGCCAGGCGCCCGCGCGGGGCGGCGAGCAGGCCGCGCAGCGAGCTGCCGAACAGCGCCCAGACCGTCATGCACGGCACTCCGATGCCCTCCATGATTCCCGCCATATAGCCGCCGCGCAGCAGCAGTCCGAGCTCCTGCGGCAGAAACAGGGTCGCCGCGGTCACCGTCATCACCCACGCCTTGGGGTTGAGGAACTGGAACATCGCGGCCTCGAGGAAGGTCACCGGCCGGCGGCCCGCGCGCGCCTCGGTGTCGCTGTGACCGAGCAGCCGCCAGCCGAGATACAGCAGGTACGCCGCGCCCACCCAGCCGAGCGTGCGCTGCAGCGCCGGCCAGCGGGCGAACAGCGCGGAGAGGCCTGCGCACACCGCGAGCAGCTGCACTACGAATCCGCCACCGACGCCCAGGATGTGCGGCAGCGTGCGCCGCAAACCGAAGTGCGCCCCCGAGGCGGTCAGCATCACATTGTTGGGCCCGGGCGTGATCGACATGACGAAGGTATAGGTCACGAAGGGCAGCGGGTCGATCATGAGCGTGCGTCCCATGCGGTTACCAGGGGCGCGCCACAATGCCGCATTCCCGCACCCGCAGGGCAGATACGCCCGGGCGGCGATCTGCAGGTACTGTACCGGGTGCAGACCGGTACGGCGGCCACGTATCATCCCCGCCCATGGGTGAGCCGTTCATCTGCGACGCCGCGCGCACCCCGATCGGCCGCTACGGCGGGGCGCTCGCGGCCGTGCGAACCGACGATCTCGCGGCCGTGCCGATCGCAGCGCTGCTGCGGCGCAATCCCTCGCTCGAGCCCGCCGCGATCGAGGAAGTGCTGCTCGGCTGCGCCAACCAGGCCGGTGAGGACAATCGCAACGTCGCACGCATGGCCTCGCTCCTGGCGGGACTGCCGGTGTCGGTGCCGGGCGCCACGATCAACCGCCTGTGCGGCTCGGGGCTGGATGCGGTGGCGATGGCCGCGCGCCTCATCCGCGCCGGCGAAGCGCAGGTGGTGGTGGCGGGCGGCGTCGAATCGATGTCACGCGCGCCGTTCGTGATGCCGAAGGCCGACGCCCCCTTCAGCCGCAGCGCGGAAATTCATGACACGACCATCGGCTGGCGCTTCGTCAACCCGCGCCTGCGCGAGCGTTACGGCATCGACTCGATGCCCGAGACCGGCGAGAACGTCGCCGCGCAGTTCAACATCGCGCGCGTCGACCAGGACCGCTTCGCGCTGCGCAGCCAGCAGCGCACCGCGGCCGCCTATGCCCGCGGCTTCTATGACGCGGAGCTGGTACCGGTGGAGATTGCGAGAGCCAAGGGCAAGGCGCTCGTGACGCGCGACGAGCATCCGCGGCCCGAGACCACGCTCGAGCAGCTCGCGGGGTTGCCGACGCCGTTTCGGGCCAACGGCACGGTCACCGCCGGCAATGCCTCCGGAGTCAACGACGGCGCCTGTGCGCTCCTCATCGCCTCCGAGGAGGCGGCGCGGCGCCTCAATCTGACACCGCGCGCGCGCATCCTCGCCGCGGCCACCGCGGGCGTGGAGCCCAGGATCATGGGCATGGGCCCGTTGCCCGCCACGCGCAAGGTGCTGTCGCTCGCGCGACTCACGCTCGATGAGCTGCAGGTGATCGAGTTGAACGAGGCATTCGCGAGCCAGGCGCTCGCGGTGCTGCGTGATTTGAAGCTTGCCGACGACGCGAGCCACGTCAACCCCAACGGCGGGGCCATCGCGCTCGGCCACCCGCTCGGCATGTCCGGAGCACGGCTCGCCACCACCGCCACCTGGCAGCTCGCCGCGGTGCGCGGCCGCTATGCCCTGTGCACCATGTGCATCGGCGTGGGGCAGGGCATCGCGCTCATCCTCGAGCGCCCCTGAGCCTCTAGGGTGGCGGCGCACCCGCGCTCCACGGCAGCCGCTCGAGATCGAGGTTGCCGCCGCTGAGAATGAGCCCGATACGCAGGCCGCGCAGCTGCGGGGCGTCCGCAAGCAGCGCCGCATACGGCACCGCCCCCGACGGCTCGACGATGATTTTCATGACTTCCCACAGCTGGCGCATCGCGCGCACGATCGCCTCATCGGACACCGTGGTGATGTCATCGACCAGGCGGCGGATTTCCGCGAACGGTCGCTCGCCGAGCGCGCTGCGCAGGCCGTCGGCGATGGTCTCGGGCTTGAGGCTCGGCAGGATCCGGCCGGCCCGGAACGAGCGCGCGGCATCGTCGGCGCCGGCGGGCTCGACGCCGATCACGCGGATGGCGGGCTTGAGCGTCTTGGCGGCGACCGCGGTGCCGCTCAGCAGTCCGCCCCCGCCCACCGGGCAGAGGATGAGGTCGAGATCGGGGACCTGCGTCAGCAATTCCACCGCCGCGGTCGCTTGGCCGGCCATCACCGCGAGATCGTCATAGGGATGAATCAGGATTGCGCCGGTGGCGGCGATGAGCGCTCGCGCGCCGTCCTCGCGCGCCGCCAGCGTTGCTTCACAGTAGGTGATCTCGCCGCCGTAGCGCAACACCGCGGCGCGCTTGGCTTGCACGGTGTTGTCCGGCATCACGATGTATGCCGGAATGCCCCGCAGCCGCGCGGCGCGCGCCAGTGCGGCGGCGTGATTGCCCGAGGAATGCGTCACGACGCCGCGGCGCGCCTGCGACTCGGGCAGCGCGAATACGGCGTTGGTGGCGCCGCGCGCCTTGAAGGCGCCGCACTTCTGGAAGTTCTCGCACTTGAAGTGCAGCTGCGCACCGACCTGCGCATCGAGCGTCGCGCTCGTGAGCACGGGGGTGACGCCGACCTTGCCGGCGATGCGCTCGCGCGCCTGCTGGATGAGATTCCAGCTGAGACCTGGGGGGCTGCCGGGCATGGGCGCATCAGCATGGCACGCCTTGCCGGCGGGTCAAGCCGGCCGGGCCGACGCTCGAGCGGCGCGTGCTGGCAGTGCGCTTCAGTGCCCGGCGCGCACCGCAACCGCGCCGCGGTGTTGGTGCGCATCGAGCCGCGCCAGCGCGGCCGTGACATCCACCGGATCCGCCGCTGCGGAGACGGCGCCGGCCGCAGCCTCGCGCAGCAGTGACACGATGGTGTCGGTGGCGAGGCGCGCCGAGGATGCCGACATCAGCAGCGCGATCACGCCGGTGAGCTCGGCGGCCGCCACCGACGTACCGGACTCGAAGTCGTACTGCGCGCCGGGGCGCAGAGTGAGCACGTGCTCCGCGGGAGCGGTGAAGGCACCGGGCGGCAGCGCCTGCTCGTTCCCCGAGGCGCCGATCACGCCCGGGATCGCCGTCGGGAAGCCCTCGTCCGCCCCACCGGCGGCGCCGACGAAGGTCACACCGTGCTTCAGTCCGCTCTGCACCAGCGCGGACAGCAACGGGTCCGCGGGACCGGCGAGGCTCAGGTTGATCAATGGCGCGCCGGAAGCGAGGGCGGCGGCGAGCGCCTGCGCGAGGGTGAAGGTGTTGCAGGCCGCCGCGTCGTCGTCGGGCCGCAGCTGCCAGCAGGCTTCGAACACCTCGACCTGCGCCTGCGGCGCGATGCCCACGATGCCGATATGGTTGTTGGCGACCGCCGCGATCAGCCCGGCCATGGCGGTGCCGTGGCGCAGGAAGGAGGCGGCCGGGGTGCGTGTCGCCAGGAAGGAATGCGTACGCACAATCCTTCCGGTGAGATCCGGATGCCGCGCATCGACGCCGGTGTCGATGAGGGCGATGCGCACGCCCGCGCCCCGGGCGCGCTCGTGGGCACGGGCGATGCCGAGCGTCAGCAGATTGGTCTGCAGGTCATACAGCGGGTCGTTGTAAGGCGTGCGCGCAGCGGGCGGATCGCTGAGGGTGTGGAACTCCTGCAGCGGCTGCGCGAGCACGACGCGTGAATCCTTCGACAGCGCGGCGAGCACCTCGGGCACGGGCCGGCCGTCGGTGATCTCGTATACCACGCAATGCATCGACAGAGCCTTGATCGGCCAGCTCGCCACCGGCCGCAGAGCGTAGGCGGCCGCCACCCGGCGCGCCTGCTGCTGCGCGCTCTGCGCCACGCGGTAGCCGTCCCCGGCGTAGTGGCTGCCGGTGGTGCCGGCGAGACCCGGAGTCGTGTGCGGCTCGTTGGCGAACGCCACCACGATCCGCGGCGGCGGGGATGCGGGCGCCGCAGTGGGCGGCGCTGCCCGAGCGGTCCCACCCAGAAGCGCAAGGCACACGATGCCGGCGCGGGTGAAGGCGCACATTACGGCTCCCGCGTGCCTCGTCCCTGCGCGCCCTCTGCCCCATCGGTCCCTGTCAGCGGCTCGACCCAGAGCACGCGCGCATCGGCGCGCAATCGCGCCGCGAGCGCGTGCAACTGCGGGCTCGCCTCGCCGGACTGCGCGCTGCCGCGCGCCGTGGCAGTGACCGGCGCGATGCCGAATATTCCACTCGTTCCCGGGCCCTCGACCACGCGCGCTCCGGCCGCGCGCAGCATTTCCTCCAGCTCCCCGACCGGCAGCGAGCGCTCGAAGGCGACGTGCAGGACGCCGGGCGTGCCGCGCGCGCTCGTGGTGTGGGTGGTGTAGCGCCATTGCGACCAGCGATACGCGGTGGGTGCGAAAGCGGCGAGGGCGATGGCCAGCACGAAGCTCGCGGCCCAGGCCAGTCCCGGCGGCCGCCACGCGGGCGCGCGCGCCGAGGGCGCGCCCCGGCGACCCGGCAGGTCCTGCGACCTCGCTGGCGTACGGCCGTCGATGCGATCCATCAGCTTGCGGAACGACGGTCCGGGCGCATAGGTCACGCGCTCCGGTTCGGTCAACACCTGGCACAGGAGGCGCTGCCGCGCGAGCTCCTGCGTGCAGGCCGCACACTCGCGCAGGTGCTCCTCCACGCCGGCGCGCTCGGCCTGCGGCAGCCGGCCGTTTGCCAGCCACGGCAACAGCAGCCAGCACTCCTCGTGACGGCAAGCGCGGCTCGCCATCATGACTGACGCTCCGGCGCGGCCTGCCGCGCCGCGCCGCGGGGCGCGGGTGCGCCAGCCCCGGCCAGCTGCGGCAGCAGCTTCTGCAGTTTCGCGCGCGCATGAAACAGACGCGTCTTCACGGTGTTCACCGGACAACCCATGATCGTGGCGATCTCTTCGCAGGAATACCCCAGCTCATAGCACAGCTCGACTCCCATGCGCTGCTCGACCGGGAGCTGCTCGAGCGCCTGCTCCAGCCAGTCGCGCAGCTCCTCGGTGCGGAACGGCTCCTCACTGGTGAGTGCCAGGGACTCGGCCTCCAGGTTCTGCTGTCCGAGGCGTGCCGAGGAGCGCAGGGCATTGCGGGCCTTGCGGTAGGCAATGCCTAAGATCCACGTCGAGGGCTGGGAGTCGCCGCGGAAGTCGCGCGCCTTGCGCCACACGACCCAGAAGGTGTCGTTGATGACTTCTTCGGCCAGGTCGTAGCGGTGCGTGAGGCGCGTCAGGAAGCGCGCCAGGCGGCGATGGTACAGGTTGTACAGCTCCTCGAACGCCTTGCGGTCGCCGTTGGCAATGCGCGCCATGAGATCCACCTCACGCGCCACCGAGGCTGACCCGCGGTACGTCGGTTCCACCATGTCCCTGTTACTGTAACCTGTCGCCTTCACTCCACACCCTTTGCTACGGTAAGTGGCCGGCCGGCCGCCGCGGGTTCAAAAAACCGTTCCTCAAGGACTATCCGCCGCGCGGCGCGCGCGGTCAAAAGCGCCAGCTCAGGGTGCCGGCGACGCGGTGACGCGCGAACGGATAGGGGAACAGCTGGCGCGCCTGCTCCTCGGCGAAGAAGTAGCCGATATCCAGCCGCCAGCGTCGCCGCTCGAACGCGAAGCCCGCGTTGCCATACGCATAGCCGGTGGCCGCCCGCCGACCCGCGCCGGTGCCGCTCGAGCGGTAGTACCCGGCGCCTGCGGTGACGAACAGCCCCTCACCGATCAGCCACTGCCCGGTCGTCTCGGCGATCCCCGCCGGGCTGCGGCTGAGGCGCCTGTAGTACCAGTAGCGCACCGCATTCGGAATCGCGGATGCCGACAGCGTCCAGCGGTCGAGCCAGGTGAGCACGGCCGACAGTTCCTGGAAGTCATCGGAAACCTCCCCCGTCGCGCCTGGGAAATAGTGACTGCGCGCGCTCAAGGTCGCGTTCCAGGCGCTGCTCAGGTCGAACCGGTGCCCCAGGTAGATCTCGAAGTCGTAGCCGGCGCCCGGTTCCAGAGCACGGTCGCGCGTAGAGGCCCAGGCGCCCGCAAAGGTGCCCTGCGGCGTGTCGGCGTGCAGGTCGGCCTGCAGGGCCGCACGGCCGTTACTCTCAGAGAGTCCGCGGTAAATGTAATCGCTGGTGACGGCGAGACTGCCGCCCCATGTGAGCTCGGTGCCCAGGGCCGTCGCGGCCGCGTGCGGTGCGGCCACTGTCATGAGTGTCCACGTCAACAGCCAGCGCGCCGGTGTGAGCTTGGCAGGGTGCGAATGAACCACGGATTGCCCTGTCGGTCGCAGTAAGTGTAGGGCCAAGCCCTCGCAGGCGGTATTGACGCTGTGGGGGGTGGTCGCCCCCTTACGGCCTCCCCGCGGCGGTAGGCACGCCACTGCGGGCGTCCGGACGTATAATTGAAATATCTATGGAGACATTACCCCCGGCCGAGAGCGCCGTAGTGCAGCGCATCGCGTCGGATCTGAAAGGACGTCCCGGACCGCTCCTGGAAGTGCTGCACGCCATCCAGGCCGCACTGGGTTATGTTCCCGGCGCCGCCGTTCCCATAGTTGCGGAGGTCTTGAACCTCTCGCGCGCGGAAGTGCATGGCGTCGTCACCTTTTATCACTACTTTCGCCGCTCGCGCCCGGGTGCTCACACGGTCAGCCTGTGCCAGGCCGAGGCCTGCCAGTCGATGGGCGCCGCGGCACTGGCCGCGCACGCCCGGCGCCGTCTCGGCATCGACTTTCACCAGACCAGCCCCGACGGGCGCTTCTCGCTCGAGCCGATCTATTGTCTGGGCAATTGTGCCTGCTCGCCCGCGGTGATGATCGACGGCCGGCTGTATGGTCGGGTCACGCCCGAGCGCTTCGATGCGCTGGTCGCGGACGGTGCACCCTCGCCATGACGACGCTGGTCTACGTACCCGGGGACGCAGGCGCGCTGTCGCTCGGCGCCGGTGAGGTGGCGCGCGCGATTGCCGAGGAGGCCGCGCGCCGCCGGGCCGCCGTCAAGGTGGTGCGCAACGGCTCGCGCGGCGCCTACTGGCTCGAGCCGCTCATCGAGGTGCTGACGCCTCGCGGCCGCCTGGCGTACGGCCCCGTCACGACCGCCGACGTCGCCGGCCTCTTCGAGGCGGACTTCCTCAACGGCGGCTCGCACGCCCTGTCGCTCGGGGCCACGGAGGCAATCCCCTGGCTCAAGGGTCAGCAGCGCCTCACCTTCGAGCGTGTGGGCATCATCGACCCCACGAGCGTAGCGGATTATGTGAAGCACGGCGGCTACCAGGGGCTCACCCGGGCACTGTCCATGGAGCCGGCGGCCATCGTGCAGGAGATCACGACTTCCGGTCTGCGCGGACGCGGCGGGGCGGCCTTCCCGACCGGCATCAAATGGAAGCCGGTGCTCGATCAGCCGGCGGGACAGAAGTACGTCACCTGCAACGCCGACGAGGGCGACTCCGGCACATTCTCCGACCGCATGCTGATGGAAGGCGATCCGCTGGCCCTGATCGAGGGCATGACCATCGCCGGCGTCGCGGTGGGGGCGACCCAGGGGTACATCTATCTGCGGGCCGAGTACCCGCATGCGCTGCGCGCACTGCGAACCGCCATCGCGGCGGCCCATCAGGCGCGTTACCTCGGCAGCGACGTAGCCGGCGCGGGTAAGCGCTTTGATCTCGAGGTGCGGGTCGGCGCCGGCGCCTATATCTGCGGCGAAGAGACCTCGATGCTGGAGAGCCTCGAGGGCCGGCGCGGCGAGGTGCGCGTGCGTCCGCCCCTGCCGGCGGTCAAGGGGCTGTTCGGGCAACCCACGATCGTCAACAACGTGGTGACGCTGGCGAGCGTGCCGTGGATCCTGCAGCATGGCGCGCAGGCCTACGCGAATTTCGGCATGGGGAAATCGCGCGGCACGCTCCCCATACAGCTCGCGGGCAACATCCGCCGCGGCGGCCTGGTGGAGCGCGCTTTCGGGCTCACGCTGCGCGAGCTGCTGTACGATTACGGTGGCGGCACGGCTACGGGTAAGCCGATCCGCGCCGTACAGGTCGGCGGGCCCCTCGGCGCCTACATTCCCGCATCCCAGTTCGATACCGCGGTCGACTACGAAGCGCTCGCCGGCATCGGCGCGATGCTCGGCCACGGCGGCATCGTGGTGTTCGACGACAGCGTCGACATGGCGCGCATGGCGCGCTACGCGATGGAATTCTGCGCCATCGAATCCTGCGGCAAGTGCACGCCCTGCCGGATCGGCTCGACGCGCGGCGTCGAAGTCATCGACCGTATTCTCGCGGGTGTCGACGGCGAGCGGAACGTGCGCCTGCTGGAAGAGCTGTGCGAGACCATGGTGCAGGGATCGCTGTGCGGGCTGGGCGGCATGGCGCCATTTCCGGTGCAGAGCGCACTCAGGCATTTCCGGGAAGACTTTCGCGGACGGGTAAAGTAAGGCGAGCGAGGCGGAACATGTACGCGATAGATTACGAGGACTTCGGCACTCCACAGCCCGTGAACGGCGCCGGCACCGTCACGGTCGAGGTCGACGGCCATGCGGTCACGGTCCCGGAAGGGACCTCCGTCATGCGCGCCGCGGCGCTCACCGGGATCAAGGTGCCGAAGCTGTGCGCGACCGACACGCTCAAGGCATTCGGCTCCTGCCGGCTGTGCCTGGTGGAGATCGAGGGCCGCAAGGGCTACCCGGCCTCGTGCACCACCACCGTGGCCGCGGGCATGAAGATCCGCACGCAATCCGAGAAGCTGTTGCAGCTGCGCCGCGGCATGATCGACCTGTATGTCTCGGATCATCCGCTCGAGTGCGCGACCTGCCCGGCGGACGGGCACTGCGAGCTGCAGGACATGGCGGACGCTGTCGGCATCAAGGCGAGCTCCTACGCGCGCGGCGCCATGCACCGTCCCATGGCCAGCGACGAGAGCAACCCGTACTTCACCTTCGACCCCACGCTGTGCATCGTGTGCTCGCGCTGCGTGCGCGCCTGCGACGAGGTGCAGGGCACCTTCGCGCTGACCATCCAGGGCCGCGGCTTCGAGTCCAAGGTGGCGGCGAGCCAGGATCAGCCGTTCCTCGAATCCGAGTGCGTCTCCTGTGGCGCGTGCGTGGAAGCCTGTCCGACCGCGGCGCTCACCGAGAGGTCGATCATCGGCTTAGGGCAGCCCGAGCGCGCCGTGACCACCACCTGTGCCTACTGCGGCGTCGGCTGCGGCTTCAAGGCGGAGCTGCGCGGTGAGGGCGCGGACGTGGAGGTGGTGCGCATGGTCCCGGATCGCGCGGGCCTTGCCAACCACGGTCACGCCTGTATCAAGGGGCGCTTCGCCTGGGGCTATGCCACGCACGCCGACCGCATCACCAAGCCCATGATCCGCAAGAGCATCCGCGAGGAGTGGCGCGAGGTTTCCTGGGACGAGGCCATCGGCTACGCCGCCAGCGAGCTGCGGCGCATCCAGGCGAAGTACGGCCGCGACTCGATCGGCGGCATCACCTCTTCGCGCTGCACCAACGAGGAGACTTTTCTGGTGCAGAAGCTGGTGCGCGCGGCCTTCGGCACCAACAACGTCGACACCTGCGCGCGCGTCTGCCACTCACCGACCGGCTATGGGCTGAAGAACACGCTCGGCGAGTCCGCCGGCACGCAGGCGTTCGATTCCGTCTTGAAGGCGGACGTCATCATGATCATCGGCGCGAACCCCACCGACGGGCACCCGGTGTTCGCCTCGCAACTGAAGCGCCGCCTGCGCCAGGGCGCCAAGCTCATCATCGCCGACCCGCGCGAGATCGCACTGGTGCGCACGCCGCACATCGAGGCCGATGCGCATCTGCAGCTCAAGCCCGGCACCAACGTGGCGCTGCTGAATGCGCTGGCGCACGTGGTGGTGACCGAGGGCCTCGTGAAGGAGGCCTACGTGGCCGAGCGCTGCGAGCCGGACTCGTTCGCGAAGTGGAAGGCGTTCGTCGCCGAGGAGCGCAACTCCCCGGAAGCCTCCGAAGCGATCACCGGCGTGCCCGCCGAGCGCGTGCGGCGCGCCGCGCGCCTGTACGCCACCGCCGGCAACAGCGCAATTTACTATGGGCTCGGTGTCACCGAGCACAGTCAGGGCACGACCGCGGTCATGGGCATCGCCAATCTCGCCATGGCCACGGGTAACTTGGGGCGCGAAGGGGTGGGGGTGCAGCCGCTGCGCGGTCAGAACAACGTGCAGGGCTCGTGCGACATGGGCTCTTTCCCCCACGAGTTCAGCGGCTACCGCCACGTGTCCGATCCGCTCGTGCGCAAGTCCTTCGAAGACGTCTGGGGGGTGCAACTGCAGTCCGAACCGGGCCTGCGCATCCCCAACATGTTCGAGGCGGCGCTCGATGGCACGTTCAAGGGGATGTACGTGCAGGGCGAGGACTTCGTGCAGTCCGACCCCAACACGCACCACGTGAGCGCGGCGATGGCTTCGCTCGAATGCGTCATCGTGCAGGACCTGTTCCTCAACGAGGTCGCGAAGTTCGCGCACGTGTTCCTGCCCGGCTCCTCGTTCCTCGAGAAGGACGGCACCTTCACCAATGCCGAGCGACGCACCTCGCTGGTGCGCAAAGTCATCGAGCCCCTGGGCGGCTATCAGGACTGGCAGATCACCTGCCTGCTGTCCGAGGCGCTCGGCTATCCGATGCATTACGAGCACGCCAGCGAGATCATGGAGGAAATCGCGCGGCTCACGCCGACCTTCGCCGGCATGAGCTTCGAGAAGATCGAGCGGCTGGGGAGCATCCAGTGGCCGTGCAATGACGCCGCGCCCGAGGGCACCCCGACCATGCACGTGCACCAGTTCGTGCGCGGCAAGGGCAAGTTCTGGCCGACCGAGTACGTGCCGACCAGCGAGCGCTCGACCAGCCGGTTCCCGCTGATCCTCACCACCGGCCGGATCCTGACGCAATACAACGTCGGCGCCCAGACGCGCCGCACCAACAATGTCCTGTGGCATACCGAGGACGTGCTCGAGATCCATCCGCACGACGCCGAGGTGCGCGGCATCAGCGACGGGGACTGGGTCGGGCTCACCAGCCGCGCCGGCGAGACCGTGCTGCGCGCCAAGGTCTCCGAGAAGATCGCACCGGGCGTGGTGTACACCACATTCCACTTCCCCGAGACCAACGCCAACGTGGTCACGACCGAGAACTCCGACTGGGCGACCAACTGCCCCGAGTACAAGGTCACCGCGGTCGAGGTGGTGCTGGTGAATCAAAAGGATGCGTGGCGCAAGCGCGCGCAGGCCGCGCGCGCCGCGCCAAGACCGGCGCGCAAGCGCAGGCCGGATCGCGCGCCCGCCTGAGCGAGGCGCCGCCTGCAGCCTGAGCGCGCGATGAGCACGGAACCGGTGGCAGAGGCGCAAGCGCCGGGAGCCGTGAGCGCGGAACTCGACGTCGAGCGCTGGACGCGCGGCACAATCGCCCGCACCACCGACCTGGTGGCGGAGGAGGTGCCGGTCGCGCTGGTCTTCCACGACGTCCCGCATGTCGTGATGCTGGCGACGCCGGCGGATCTGGAGGACTACGCGGTCGGATTCACCTTGAGCGAAGGCCTGGTGGCGCGCGCGGAGGAGATCCGCGGCGTGGAGGTCAGCTACGGGGCACTGTCCGCGGACGTGCACATCACGGTCGCCTGGGAGCGCTTCACGCAGTTGCTGCAGCGCCGCCGCAACCTCACCGGCCGAACCGGCTGTGGCCTGTGCGGGGCGGAGAGCGCCGCGGATGCCATCCGCGAGTGCGGACCGGTGCCCGCGGGGGTGAGCGTTACGAGCGCCGCCCTGCACGCGGCGATCGGGGAGTTGGCGGGCCGGCAGCCGATCAATGCCCGCACCGGCAGCGTGCACGCGGCGGCGTGGGTCGTTCCGGGAGAGGGGATCAGAGTGGTGCGTGAGGACGTCGGCCGGCACAATGCGCTCGACAAGACCATCGGAGCACTGTCGCGCGCGCACGCGGATTTCACGGCCGGCTATATGCTGATCACCAGCCGCGCCAGCTACGAGATGGTGCAGAAGTGCGCCACCGTCGGGATTTCGCTGCTGGTCGCGCTGTCGGCGCCGACGGCCTTCGCGGTACGCCTGGCGCAGCGCGCCGGGCTCACGCTGGTGGCATTCGCGCGGGCCGACCAGCACGTCGTGTATGCGCACCCGCACCGGCTGACAGACCAAAAACGGGCAGGCACATGAACATCGACCTGCTGATCAAGATGACCAACGAGATCGGCGAGTTCTTCGCCGGCACCGCGGAGGCGCCGGAAGCGGCGCGGGCCGTGGCCAATCACCTCAAGCGCTACTGGGAGCCGCGCATGCGGGCGCAGATGATCAGCTACTTCGAGCAGCGTAACGGCGCGGGCCTCACCGAGCTCGCCAGGAGCGCCGTGGCGCTGATGGTGGCCGAGAGCAAGGCTCAACCGGCGGCGGGCGCCGCTTCCCAGGGCGCCAAGACGTGAAGACCGCCCGGCCGGGGCGGGCGTTGATCTGCGGCTCATTGGCGTTCGACACCATCATGGTGTTCGGCGACCGTTTCGCGAATCACATCCTGCCCGACAGGATCCACATGCTGAACGTCTCGTTCCTGGTGCCGCAGCTGCGCCGCGAATACGGCGGCTGCGCCGGCAACATCGCCTACAACCTGGGTCTTCTCGGGGACCTTGGGCTTCCGATGGCCACCGTCGGGCGCGACTTCGGTCCTTACCGGGAATGGATGGCGCGCGCCGGCGTGCCCGACGATCACGTCAAGGTGATCGATAGCGAGCTCACCGCCCAGGCGTTCATCACCACCGATCTGGACGACAACCAGATCACGGCTTTCCATCCGGGCGCGATGCAGCACGCGCACGTCAACCGTGTGACCGATGCGCGTGACATCGCCATCGGCATCGTGGCCCCCGACGCTCGCGAGGGCATGATCGAGCACGCCGCACAGTTCGCCGCGGCGCGCATCCCGTTCATTTTCGATCCCGGTCAGGGGCTGCCGATGTTCAGCGGCGCGGAGCTGGCGCACTTCATTTCCCAGGCGACCTGGGTCACCGTGAACGACTACGAATGG
Source organism: Gammaproteobacteria bacterium (assembly GCA_005878095.1). Lineage (GTDB taxonomy): Bacteria > Pseudomonadota > Gammaproteobacteria > Steroidobacterales > Steroidobacteraceae > 13-2-20CM-66-19. The sequence goes on from VBNH01000114.1 coordinate 35,644, forward strand.
CAGCTGCTGCAGCAGAAGACCGGCTGGGGCGTCGAGGAACTCACGCAGCGCGTGGCCGCGCTCATCGTGACGCGCGGCGCGGCCGGCTCGGTCATTCATACCCGCGATCAGGAGATCGCGATCCCGTGTGCGAAAGCAGCGGCCGTGGTGGATCCCACCGGATGCGGCGACGCCTATCGTGCCGGCCTCATCCACGGCCTGCTGCACGGTCTTGACTGGCCGAGCACCGGGCATATCGCTTCCCTCATGGGCGCCATCAAGATCGAGTCGCGCGGCACGCAGAATCACCGCTTTACACGCGCTGAATTCGACGCGCGGCTGGCGGGGGCCTTCGCACCGGCGCGGTAAGCAAGGACGCGGCCACCTGGGTTAAACTCATCTGCCCTGGGGCAGAATTGCGGCGGAACGATCTCCATGGCCAATGACTATCTGTTCACCTCCGAGTCGGTCTCCGAAGGCCACCCGGACAAGATCGCGGACCAGATCTCGGATGTGGTGCTGGACGCGATCCTCGCGGAAGACCCGCGCGGTCGCGTCGCCTGCGAGACCCTGGTCAAGACCGGCGTGGTGATCGTCGCCGGCGAGGTCACCACCTCTGCGTGGGTCGACGTCGAAGCCCTGGTGCGCAGGACGGTGCTGGACATCGGCTACAACTCCTCGGACATGGGATTCGACGGCGGCAGTTGCGGTGTGCTCAACCTCATCGGCAAACAGTCTCCCGACATCGCCCAGGGCGTGGATCGCAAGGACGAGCGCAAGCAGGGAGCGGGCGACCAGGGACTGATGTTCGGCTACGCCACCAACGAGACCGATGTGCTGATGCCGGCGCCGATCACGCTCGCCCATCGGCTGGTCAAGCGCCAGGCCCAGGTGCGCAAGTCCGGCAGGCTTCCCTGGCTGCGACCGGACGCGAAGAGTCAGGTCACGCTGCGCTACGAGGACGCGAAGCCGGTGGGTCTGGAGGCGGTCGTGCTGTCAACCCAGCACAGCCCGGAAGTCTCCACCAAGGCGCTGCGCGAGGCGGTGATGGAGGAGATCCTCAAGCCGGTCCTGCCGGCGCAGTGGCTGGACAAGCGCACCAAGTACCACATCAACCCGACCGGACGGTTCGTGACCGGCGGACCGGTCGGGGACTGCGGGCTCACGGGGCGCAAGATCATCGTCGACACCTACGGGGGCTATGCCCGCCACGGCGGCGGCGCGTTCTCGGGCAAGGACCCTTCCAAGGTCGATCGCTCGGCGGCGTATGCCGCACGCTATGTCGCCAAGAACATCGTGGCGGCGGGACTCGCCGAGCGCTGCGAGGTGCAGGTGTCCTACGCCATCGGCGTCGCCGAGCCGACTTCGATCATGGTGGAGACCTTCGGCACCAGCCGCCTGTCGCGCGAGCGCCTCACGCAGCTGATCCACAAGCACTTCGACCTGACCCCCTATGGGCTGCGCGCGATGCTCGATCTGCTGCGACCGATCTACCAGAAGACCGCGACCTACGGCCACTTCGGCCGCACCGAGCCCGAGTTCACCTGGGAGCGCACCGATCTCGCCCAGACACTGGCCGCCGAGGGCAAGGACGTGCGCGCAGCCTGAAGGAGAGCATGCAGCCGCATGGGCTGCAGCCACGCTTGCTGAGGAGCGTTGCGACGGGCCGGTGCGCGGTACAGCGCACCGCCCGCCAGGCTCAGCAGGCGTCGTGTCATCCATACGGCGCTCACTCTGTCATGCGGAGTATCGAGGATGAACGCCACACTGAAAGCCACCGCCCACGGCGGCGACTACCGGGTCGCCGATCTGGCACTAGCCGACTTCGGGCGCAAGGAGATCGCGATCGCCGAAACCGAGATGCCCGGTCTCATGGCGATACGCGAAGAGTACGCGCGCACTCAGCCTCTGAAGGGGGCGCGCATCTCCGGGTCGCTCCACATGACTATCCAGACCGCGGTGCTCATCGAGACGCTGCAGGCGCTCGGGGCGAGTGTGCGCTGGGCCTCGTGCAACATCTTCTCGACCCAGGATCACGCCGCCGCCGCGATCGCCGCGCGTGGCACGGCGGTGTTCGCCTGGAAGGGCGAGTCGCTCGAGGACTACTGGGAGTACACGCACCGCATCTTCGAGTGGCCCGACGGCGGCTACTCCAACATGATTCTCGACGACGGTGGTGACGCGACGCTCCTGCTGCACCTCGGGACGAAAGCCGAGAGCGACCCCGGGGTGATCGCCGCAGCCGGCAGCGACGAGGAGCGCGCGCTGTTCGCCGCGATCCGCGCCCGGCTCAAGAGCGATCCGCGCTGGTATTCCACGCGCATCCGCCAGATCCGGGGCGTCACCGAGGAAACCACCACCGGGGTGAAGCGCCTGTACCAGATGGCGAAGGAGGGCAAACTCGCGTTTCCTGCGATCAACGTGAACGACTCGGTCACCAAGAGCAAGTTCGACAACCTGTACGGGTGCCGCGAGTCGCTGGTCGACGCTATCAAGCGGGCCACCGACGTCATGGTGGCGGGCAAGATCGCCGTGGTGTGCGGTTACGGGGACGTCGGCAAGGGCTCGGCGAGTGCGCTGCGGGCGCTCTCGGCCCAGGTGTGGGTGACCGAGATCGATCCGATCTGCGCGCTGCAGGCGGCCATGGAAGGCTATCGCGTCGTTACCATGGAGTACGCGGCCGACCAGGCCGATATCTTCGTCACCGCGACCGGCAACTTCCACGTGATCACGCACGAGCACCTGCTGCGCATGAAGCACAACGCCATCGTGTGCAACATCGGCCACTTCGACAACGAGATCGACGTCGCGAGCCTGAAGCGCTACCCGTGGGAGAACATCAAGCCCCAGGTCGACCACGTCATCCTGCCCGACGGCCGGCGGCTCATCCTGCTGGCGGAAGGCAGACTGGTGAACCTCGGCTGCGGCACCGGCCACCCGAGTTACGTGATGAGCTCGAGCTTTGCGAATCAGACGATCGCGCAGGTGGAGCTGTTCAGCAACCCGGCGAAGTATCCGGTGGGCGTGCATGTGCTGCCCAAGCAGCTGGACGAGAAAGTGGCGCGGCTGCAGTTGAAGAAGCTCAACGTGCAGCTCTCGGCGCTCACCGAGAGCCAAGCGCGCTACATCGGCGTGGACAAGGCCGGCCCCTACAAACCCGATCGTTACCGCTACTGATGAGCGCTCCGACCGCCAACCCCGGCGCCGGGCGCGCCGCCGCGCCGCCGCGTGCGGCCGGCGGCGCGGTGCTGCTCGACGGCAAGCTGGCCGCCGCCAGGGTGCGCGCCGCGGTCGCCTCGCGCGCGGCACAGTTCGCGGCGCGCCACGGACGACGGCCCGGACTTGCGGTGGTGCAGGTGGGGGAAGATCCGGCCTCGAGCGTGTACGTGCGCAACAAGCGCAGCTCCTCGCAGGAGGCCGGGATCGAGTCCTTCGCGCACGACCTGCCGGTGAGCACCAGCGAAGGGCGGATTCTCGCGCTCATCAACGCGCTCAATCACGATGAGCGCGTCGACGGCATCCTGGTGCAGCTGCCTCTGCCTGCGGGGGTGGATACCAACCGGGTGATGGACGCCGTCGACCCCGCCAAGGACGTCGACGGCTTCCATCCGGTGAACACGGGATTGCTGGCGCAGAAGAGGCCCAGGCTCCGTCCGTGCACGCCCTTCGGGGTGATCCGGCTCGCGCAGGAGTACGGCCTGGCGCTCCCGGGCCTGCGCGCGACCGTGGTGGGCGCTTCCAACATCGTTGGCCGGCCCATGGCGCTCGAACTGCTGCTGGCGCGTGCGACCGTGACCGTGTGCCATACGGGAACCCGCGACCTCAGGGCCGAAGTCGAGCGCGCCGAGCTGCTGGTGGCCGCGGTCGGCAAAGCCGGCTTCATCCCCGGGGACTGGATCCGACCCGGGGCCGCGGTATTCGACGTGGGGATCAACCGCAGCGCTTCCGGCAAACTCGTGGGCGATGTCGAGTTCGAGCGTGCGGCCGAGCGTGCCGGCTGGATCACGCCGGTGCCCGGCGGCCTGGGTCCGATGACCATCGCGATGCTGCTCTCCAACACGGTCGATGCCGCATACCTCCGCACCGGCACCCCGGTGTGACGGCGCGCCTGCCTCATCGGCCGCCGCCTCGTCATGTTGACGTCGCGTTTGTCGTCTATCACCGACGCACGCGCATCATCAACCCCACGGTCCCGGCGATCGGCCGCGACGGCTTACAGCTCGGGCAATGGACCCGACCCCGATGAGTTGCAGCGTATCCGCGCGGCGTTTTTCCAGCGCAGTCAGTCCTGATCACCTACAAGCTCACCCACATGCTTGAAGCGGGCGGCGCAGGACGCGCACCGCGGGCACGGGCGCGGCAACAGACCCTCACGGCACGCTGCGCCGAGGCAACATCTAACCCCTGACAATGCGCTGGCCGCGAGATTTCCAACATGTTATGATTCGCGGGTGATCCGTGTATCATGACCAGTCCGGCCCTCCGTTGGGTGATTGTGGAGTAGGAACGATGGCAAGACGTCCACCGAACGATGGCGCATCCTGGAGCGCCCGTGAACTGAAAACTCTGAAGGCACTCGCGAAGGCGGGAACCCCAACCGGACAGGTCGCCAGGAAGCTCGGGCGCACGGCGGCTGCGGTTCAGCAGAAGGCCATGCGCGCGGGCATCTCCTTCAGAGCGGCGAAGCGCTCCGGAGCCCGGAGAAAGAAGTAACGGGATGCGGGTTTGGGTTTTTCAGGCCCGGGCGCCCGTCGCGGGACGGTGCGTCCGGGGCAGCATGTTCAGGCTCATCCGGCTCGCGTGGGTTCCCGTGGCGTTCATGCTTGGCGCCTGTGATGTGCAGGTGCACGATGAGACGCCGGCCGAATATCCGGCCAACAACGACATCGGGATGTACGAGATCAAGGCGACCGTGACGCGCGACGCGCTGGTGACGCCAGGTTCCGTATTCCTGTTTGCGCTCGGCAACAATCAGAGGATTCCACTCAGCCAGGAGGGCTCCGAGTGGCACGGGTTGTATTCGGTGCGCTGTCAGGACAGCTTCCCGCTGCAGATCCTGGCCGAGTGGAAGCTGCAGGGGCTGTCGGTGCGCCACAAGCTCGTGCCGCCGCAACCCCGGCAGATCAAACTGCTCGAGCCATCGCTCAGCTACTCGGCGAGCTTCGACTCCTCGGGCAAGCCGCCCAAAGGGGGCTGGGTGGGGAGCGTGCAGTATCGCTTCGTGACGGTGCCGAGCGCGCAGATCACCGCGGCGCACATCGAGCCCTCGAGCGAGGCTCCGGCGGACGTCAAGGCGGCCAAGGCCATCTCGGTAGTGACGCCGCTTCCGGTCGTGGCGGGCTGTGGCGACCTGGCCGAGATCCGCC
>VBNH01000025.1 GCA_005878095.1 Gammaproteobacteria bacterium
GGTGAAGCTGCCGGACCGCGTATCTCTCAATCGTGATCGAGCGATGGTCCACCCGTAGCTTCTTCGGCTCTTTTCGTCGGACCCTGTCCAATACGTGAGCCTCGAGATCGGCGGTCCCGAGCTACCCTTCTGGCGCGCGCCACCGCTGCTCGGTTGGTACATACAGGCGAGCAGTACTTAGGCAGGTTCCCTCTTATAGACCCCTAGCGCATTTCGTGCACAAGGCCGGCGCTCCTCGCACGAAACTCTCTCCGTGCATCTGTGCACGTTCGTGCATCTAATGACGTCATCGTAGACACGCATGTGGAGGACGTTGGGTCACGTTTGGGCCCCGGGGTACGCAGTGGGGTACGTCGTACAGGAAGCGGCAGCTTTATGCGACCAAGTCAAACACCTGGGCGCGACTTGTGATTCCGACCCTACCCTCCAGAACTCTGTCCGGCACCGTTCGCGCTCGCGCCCGTGGTACTCGATTTGCTCGGTGTACGGTTGACCGTGACGATCCGCTTGCCATCGTGGTGCTGATGACCAGGACTGGCGCCTGATCAGCGGATACACAATTGCTCGGCGCGATCCGGGTCGGTGTCGCCGGTGTCGCGAGTTCGAGTCTTCGTTTCCCTGGCCGCCGGCCTCGACGACGCGACGGTCACGCCAGCCCGAAGAGCTTTTTGTTGCCCTACAACAGAGCGCACTATGCAGCGAAGCCCCGCCGGGGCGACAAGCTTCGCGGGGCGTTTTAGTATCCGGCCGGGCTACCCGCTACCGAGGATGCGCGGAGGGCTTGATTTCCCGCCATCCGGCGGCGCGCTCGTAAGCGTGCGCAAGGCGGAGCACGCCGGCCTCAGCACCCGGGCGGCCGGTGATCTGCAGTCCGATCGGCAGGCGCGCGGCGGTGAAGCCGCAGGGAACCGAGATGCTGGGCAACCCCAGCATGTTGACGGGTCGGGTATTGTGCAGCATCTGCAGTTCCATCGCGCGGGCAGCGTTGGGGTCACTGAGCTCGGCGATCTTGAACGGCGGGACGGGCGTGGTCGGAGTGATCAGAAAGTCCACGTCATCGAACCGCCGCGCCACCGTGTGGCGGATCTGCTCGAGCTGACGCCGACTCTGAATGTATGCGGACATCGTCACGTCCGCGCCGGCGCGCAGTCGCTTGAGAGTCGGCGCCTGGTAAAGCTCCGGGCTCTTCGCGATGTAGTCCTTGTGGAATTCGTACGCCTCGGCGGTGAGAATCGCCACGTAAGGATTCATCACTGAGGCATAGGTCCCATCGGTTGCGAGCGGCGCAACTTCGTGCAGGCTGCGTGTCAAGCTCTTGAGAACCGACAGAGCGCTCTGCATGGCCGCCTCGAGCTCGGGATGCAGGTTGTCGTAGAAGTAGTCCTTGAGAATTCCAAGGCGCAGTGCGGATGTCGAGGCAGCGATGTCCGTCAGGTACTCGGGAACCGGCAGGTCGACGCTGCCTGGGTCCTGGGGGTCGTAGCCGGCGATGACCTGCAGCACCAGCGCCGCGTCCGCCACCGTGCGCGTCATCGGACCAATGTGGTCCAGGGACCATGAAAGCGGTATGGCTCCGCAAGTGCTGACGCGGCCATAGGTTGGTTTGAGCCCGACGATGCCGCAGTAGGCCGCGGGCTCGCGGATCGATCCACCCGTATCAGATCCGAGCGCGGCGTAACACAACCCGCCGGCCAGCGCCGCTGCCGAGCCACCGGAGGAGCCTCCCGGACTGTAAGCGACGTCCCAGGGATTGTGCACGGCACCGAAGTAGCTGATCGCCGAACTCCCGCCGAAGGCAAGTTCGTGCATGTTGAGCTTGCCGAGAAGGACCGCCCCGGCCGCGCGCAGGCGGCGCACGACCTCGGCATCTTGCGCCGGTACTCGATCCTTGAATAAGGCGCTGGCGGCGGTGGTACGGACACCGGCTGTATCCAGCAGATCCTTCACGGCAATCGGAATGCCGTGCAGCGGACCCTTCCAGCCGCCGCGGGCGATCTGCGCCTCAGCGCTGCGGGCCGTGGCCAGGGCGGACTCAGCGGTAACGGTGATGAAGGCATTGAGCGTGGGGTTGAGGGACTCGATGCGGGCGAGACACGCCTGCGCCAGCTCAACCGGCGAGATCCTCTTCTGCCGCAGGAGCCGAGATGCCTCGGACAGGCTCAGTGCGGTCGGACCAGTATCCGTGATCGGCTGGGTAGCACCCCCGGCGGCGTCTGCACCGATCGCAATTTGCGGCATGACGCCGCCTGCGGCTCCGGCCAACACGCCTTTCAGAAATGCCCTGCGAGCCATGTCCTCAACTCCCATAGTAGCGCCCAGGTAGCGACACTGCGCCAGCCAGCATAACCGTGCGCTTCCCTGTGGTCATGGTGATGGCGTGCGGCGGACTATTCGACACTTATTATCACTTTTCCCCGGGCGTGCCCTTGTTCCAGATACCGGATCGCCGCCGGGACCTCCCTCAGCTTGTAACGCCTGTCGATGACCGGTGTCAGCTTTCCGGCCTGCACGAGCTCACCCAGAATGGTCAGGTCCTTTTGGTTCAGCTCCGCTTGGGTGCTCCGACCAAAACGAAGATGCCCTTGGGATTAAGGACGCGCCGGTATTCCAACAGCGGGTGATTCCCAACGGTGTCTACGATCAGGTCGTACCGTTGCGCGCCTTTGGTGAAATCCTCCTGGGTGTAGTCGATGACGTGATCTGCTCCAGGATCGAGTGTCAGATCCTGCGCTAACGCGGCGCGGGCGGCGGCGGGGTGGGAGCAGCTGCTGGATTCGGGGCTGCAGCCGGAGCCGCTGGCAGGGCGGCGGCGGGTGAACCAGGTCGCTCTTCAGGCGGCCACGCACCGTGCATGCGCTCGTGCATGCCGTGCATCGCGAAGAACGGGCAGTGACGGTGGCCGTGAGCGGCGGCGAATATGCTGCCCAGTATGACGAGGCCTGCCAGCGTGAAGGCCCAGAAGCCGAGGTATCTTCCAAAAGCCCGCAGTGCGCCCTCGGAGCGCGCCGAGAGGTAGAGAACAAAGTAACCGGCGATGGTGAGCGCGGTAGCCGGCAGCAGCGCCAGGAAGTAGATCATCGCAGCACCCGTGTCGGTAGCGGTGGGTTGATCTTACTCCTGCGCCGAGCGCGCCACGCGCTGGCGCGGCCCTCAATGCCCGCCGGCCGCAGGCGGTTCGTGCTCTCGATGATAGCGGTGGATGGCCCACAGATAGCTCTCCATCAGGGAGTCCTTGCCCAGTTCCGCCAGCACATCGTTGCGCCGGCGCCGCGTGGTCACACGCGCCAGCTGCGCCCTGGCCCGGGAAAAATGACTCAGCTGATTGCGGTATTGCCACAGCAGCTCGCGGGTCGCCATCTTGTTCTGGTGCAGTTCCCAGACGCCGAGCAGAACCGCGAGCAGGCCCATGGTGAAGGTCAGAGTGTTCTTCAGCGGCACGCCCAGGCCCATGTCGACGTGACGCAGAACCTCGCCGAAGGCGAACAGCGCGGAGATCACCACCAGAATGGCTATGAACAGGGTGTATCTCAGGCGTTTCACGCGGCGGCTGCCTTTCTCCAGGCGCGCCACCCTGGTCGTGAAGTACTCATATTGATTCTCTATCCACGTCTGCTCCACCCCGCATTCCTCGCGCACGTCCAGCTCATGGCAGCTGAGGGCCCGAACGTCCGCAGGCTCGATGCCCTTGAGGACGAATCCGATCCAGCCGAAACCGCGGAATTTGTCGATTCCCGATAGCGCGAGCACCTCGGTCGCGTCCACCCGCTGATCCGTGCCCGCGAGGCGCAGATAGAATCTCGCCCGCAGAGTCTCGGCGAGCGCCCGATACGTCAGGTGCTTGCCGAACCAGCGCTTGCCTTGCAGCACGTGGTACACGCCCAGGCTCCCCAACAGCGTGAGCAGGTAGGCGATCAGCAGGATCCGCGACTCGACCAGCTTGTCGTAGATCAGGTACGCGAGGCCCATCGCGAACGCCGTGATCGCAAACAGATCGAACAGCCGGTCCGAGCGGCGCTGATAGTAGACGGCGAGCGCGTCTGCCTTGCGGTACTGCGTATCGATGTCCTCGAGCGCGCCCCGGCCGGCCAGCGGGACCGACACCGGCAGCGCCCCCATCAGCGAATGCGCGCCCGGCAGACGGCCGGCGTCGCTCAGCCGGCGGAACTCGAGGTTGTAGCTGTTCAGGTCGGCGAGCTGGCGCTTCAGCCACGACGGCATGGTGTGCTGCAGCTGCAGCACATTCTCTCCGACGCCGAGCAGAAAGCCGGGTGTTCGGCAGTCCGACGCACGCGCGATGCCGCTGCGCGCGGTGGGTGTCCAGTAGACCAGCGGGACGGCGCAGTCGGATTCCTCACGCGTCTCGATAAACTCGATCGGCTCAAGACCGTCACTCGCATCGGTACGCACACCGAGGTAACGAAGCACCGTGTCGGCAGTGCCGCCGGAGAGGTGGGACGCGCGGCCGTCCCACAGAGCGAGCAGCAGGCTGCTGCGCCGGATGAGGGCATCGGTCAGGTTCGCATACATCGCATCACGCTGCGCCGCGGAGTGCTGCGGCAACGCCTCGCCGATCGAGACCGATGAGAGTTCGTCGCAGCGGATGCCCGGGTGCTGCAGCAGCGCCTTGAGTGAGGCCAGCGTCTCGGCGTCGAAATCGGCGGCGTATTGGTCGAGCGGCATGGGCAGCACCGCTTCGACCCCCACCCCCAGCGCCAGGGCGGTCTGTGCGACCAGCAGATCCGCGCCCTGCGCCATGCCCACGATCATGCGCAACTCCGTATCCGGCAGCAGTGCCCGGAGCTGCTGGACGAAACCGGTCACGGCCTCCCGCAGGCGCGAGAGGTCGTCGGGATCGAGGTCCCTGTGCCCCGACACCCCGACCATGAACGGGGAATTTACAATCTGTGGGGGGTCGGGCAAGTTCAAAGTGCCACGGGTGTCAGGTCCGGATCCGGCGGCATTGTGCGGGCGATGCCCGCCCGGCCACAATGCCTGGCTGCCGCCGGCGCTGGAAGACTTCACCTGACTATCCGGGGCTGACCGAAACCCTGCCAGCTGGTGCACCGATGGAGCACGCGCTCTTCCCGGTGCTCTGGCCGCGCTGAGGCGGCCAGTGAACAGGACCCTCAGGCGAACCCGTGCGTGATGGCGTAGGCCGCGACCGCCGCCGCGGATCGCAGGCCGAGCTTGCGCATGAGATTGGTGCGGTGCTTCTCCACCGTCTTGTGGCTCAGCGACATCAACTGTGCCATCTCGCGCGTGCGATACCCCTTGGCGATCAGCGTGATGACTTCCTGCTCGCGGCTGGTGAGCGCACCCGCCGGACGCGGTCGCCCGGGGAGCCGATCCGAGGTCTTGGCGTAGGCGGTCACCATCCGGTCGAGCGCCGAGGGACTGATGTACCCCTTGCCGGAGGCGACGCGGTGAACGGCGTTGAACAGTTCCGCGCGGCTGTCGCTCTTCAGGACGTAACCGTCGGCGCCGGCACGCAGCGCCGTCTCGATGAACATCTCGTCGCGGCGCACCGTCAGGACCAGGACCCGCACCTCCGGCCACCGGTGCTTCAGAT
>VBNH01000115.1 GCA_005878095.1 Gammaproteobacteria bacterium
GCCATCGAGCTCGCCGCGCGCCTCCCAGTACTTCGGGTCGAACCAGTTGGGACTCAAATTGCCCACGCGCGAGGCGTCATATAGCATGGCGCCGCCCGCGAGGGCGCCGTGTTTCACTTCCGGGCCGAGCGCCCAGCGCCCGTTCACGAACCTGACTCCATGATGCTGCCTTTCGCCGAACCGCCGCGCAGTGTGTGCATCCTCAGGCTGTCGGCGATCGGTGATACCTGCCACGTGGTGCCGATCGTGCG
>VBNH01000116.1 GCA_005878095.1 Gammaproteobacteria bacterium
GTTCGACGCGCTGCTGCACATGCAACTCGCGCTGCGCTCGAGCCTGGTGGCGCATTGCGTGCCGGCGGCCGTGAAGCTCGGCTTCGACCGTGCGCGGGCCCGCGAGCTGCAGTGGCTGTTCACCAACGCGCGCATCCCCGCCCAGCGCCGCGAGCACGTGCTCGACAGTTTTTTCGGCTTTCTCGCCGCACTGGGCATCCGCGAACGGCTGCTGCGCTGGGACCTGCCGCTGCCGGCGGCCGCGCGTGCCTACGCCGAGCGGCTGATTCCGGACGCGCGGCCCACGCTCATCATCAATCCGTGCTCGAGGCACGCGCTGCGCAACTGGCGGGCCGCGCGCTACGCAGCGCTCGCGCAGCATGCCGCCCGCCGCCTGCGGATGCGCGTGATCCTCGCCGGCGGACCGAGCGAGCTCGAGCGGCGCACCGGTGCCGAAATCGAGCAGGCCTACGGCAGCGGGCTCGTCAACCAGATCGGCAAGGACACGCTGCCCGAGTTGCTCGCGCTGCTGGCGCGGGCGCGGGTGCTGGTGAGTCCCGACTCAGGTCCGGTGCACATGGCGACCATGGTGGGCACCCCGGTGGTGGGGCTGTACGCGGCCACCAACCCGGCGCGCAGCGGCCCGTATCTGTCAGGCCGCTGGTGCGTCGACGCGTACCCCGAGGCGGCGCGCGCCTTTCGCGGCTGTGAGGCCGGCGAACTGCCGTGGAACCACAAGATCGAAGAGCCGGGTGTCATGGACCTGATCAGCGTCGAGCAGGTCACCGCGAGACTCGACGAGTTGCAGGGCCAGAGCTGACCAACATACGAAATCACTTGCGGCGTAGCGCCGCAGGCAGCGCCAACCCGTTTGACTCATATGAATGAGTCATTTAGACTATGTCATGGCTAAGAGATTGCAAGTGATTCTGCAGGACCCTGATTACCGGGAAATCCAGCGCATAGCTCGCGTTCGGCGCATGTCCATTGCCGAGTGGGTGCGGCAAGCGTTACGGGCGGCCCAACGGCAGGAGCCCAGCGGAGATGTCGGCAAGAAGCTCGACGCGGTTCGCGCCGCTGCACGCCACGCCTACCCCACGGCGGATATTGACGACATGCTCGCGCACATCGAGAGCGGCTACGGCTCTGGAGCACCTCCCTGATCCTGGTCGACTCGAACATTCCGATGTATCTGATCGGCGCGCCTCACCCTCACAAGGCCGATGCACAGCGATTGCTTGAGCGCCTGGTGAGCGACCGGCAGCGACTGGTGACGGACGCGGAGGTCCTCCAGGAGATACTGCACAGATATGCGGCCATCGATTGCCGCGATGCCATTCAGCCGGCGTTTGATGCGCTGCTCGGCATCGTCGATCAGGTCCTGCCGATAGATCAGGTTGCCGCAGAACGTGCCAAGGAGATCGTCCTGGGCCGCAGAGGTCTGTCTGCGCGTGATGCGCTCCACACAGCTGTTATGCAACGACACGGCATCGAGCGGATTCTCAGCTTCGATTCGGGGTTTGACGGACTGCCGGGCATCGTCCGCGTATCCTGAGTCGCAGGACCCCGCAGGATCGCGCCCATGAAAGACATCCTGGTTCCCATCTCTCCGGGCGAGTTGCTCGACAAGATCACCATCCTCAGGATCAAGCAGGTGCGCATCCCCGATGCCGCCAAGCTCGTCAACGTGAAGCTGGAACTTGCGCTGCTGGAGCAGACCTGGCGGGACTGCGGCTGCGCCGCGCAGGACGTCGCGGCCGATGAGCGCGCGCTGCAGGACGTCAACGAGCGGCTGTGGGACATCGAGGATCGCATCCGCGACAAGGAAGCCAAACAGACCTTCGATCGCGATTTCATCGAGCTGGCGCGCGCGGTGTACGTGTGCAATGACGAGCGCGCGGCGATCAAGAAGCGCATCAATCTGCAGCTGGGATCGCGGCTGATCGAAGAGAAGTCGTACAAGCAGTATCGGTAGGGCGGGGGGTCCGGACGTGCGCAGACACAAGTCATTGTTCGTGACGACGCTGAGCTTCGTCAGCCTGGCGCTGGTTGTGCGCGCCGGCCTCGCGCAGCAGCAACCGCCCGGCCTCTACGGCGATCTCGCCTGGCGCATGATCGGGCCGTTCCGCGGCGGGCGCACCCGCGCCCTGGCCGGGGTACCCTCGCAGGCGCACGTCTTTTATGTGGGTGCGGCCGACGGCGGGGTCTGGAAAACCGACGACGCCGGTCGCACCTGGCGGCCCATCTTCGATGAGCAGCCGACGCAATCGATCGGTGCGATCGTCGTGGCGCCTTCGGATCCCGACATCATCTACGTGGGAAGCGGCGAGGGGCTGCATCGGCCGGACCTCTCGGTCGGCAACGGCGTCTACCGCTCCGCCGACGGCGGGCAGAGCTGGTCGCATCGCGGTCTCGCCGACGGGCAGCAGATCGCGGATCTGGCGGTCGATCCCCGCGATCCCAACCGCCTGTTCGCGGCGGTACTCGGCCACCCCTACGGACCCAACCCGCAGCGCGGCATCTATCGCTCAACGGACGGGGCAGTGACCTGGGAGCGGGTTCTGTACCGCGATGAGGACACCGGCGGCTCGGCGGTGGCCATCGATCCGGCCCAGCCGCAGATCGTGTATGCGGCGCTGTGGCAGTCGCGTCTCGGCCCGTGGGAGGACAAGAACGAGTTCCAGGGCACCGCGGGCGGCCTGTTCAAGTCGAGCGACGGCGGGGCGACCTGGAAGCGCCTCACGGCCGGCCTGCCGGCGAACCTGTCGCAGATCAACATTGCGATCGCCCCGAGCGCGCCACGGCGCCTGTACGCCACGGCAGGCACGGACGAGCCCGGTGATTACTCCTCGGCGGCGGGACTGGGCGTCTTTCGCTCCGACGATGCCGGCGAGAGCTGGCTGCGGATCACCTCGGATCCCCGGCCTGCACTGCGCATCGGCGGCGGCGATCTGCCGGTGCTGCGCGTCGATCCCTCGAACCCGGATGTCGTTTACAGCGCGAGCCTCGTCACCATGAAGTCCAGCGACGGCGGCCGGACCTGGCTGTCACTGCGAGGTGCGCCGGGCGGGGATGACTACCAGAACCTGTGGATCAACCCGAACGACTCGCGCATCATCGCCCTGGTCGGCGATCAGGGCGCGCTCGTGACGCTGAACGGCGGGCAGAGCTGGAGTTCCTGGTTCAACCAGCCCACCGCGCAGCTGTTTCATGTCAGCGTCGCGCCGACGTTTCCCTATCGTGTGTGCGCCGCGCAGCAGGAGAGCGGCTCGGTGTGCATCGCCAGCCGCGGCAACGACGGGGAGATCACCGACCGCGACTGGCATCCGGTGGGGGCCATCGAGTACGGCTATGTAGCCCCCGATCCGCTCGACCCCGACGTGATCTACGGCGCCGGGCGCAACGAAGTCTCGAAGTTCCACCGCTCGACCGGGCAGGCGCAGAACGTCACACCGATTCCGGTGCGCGGCCCCGACGCGCGTGTCGATCGCACCGAGCCGCTGTTATTTTCGCCGCTCGACCCGCACACCCTCTACTACGGCGCCAACCGTCTCTACAAGACCGGCGACGGGGGCGCGACCTGGCAGGCGATCAGTCCCGACCTCGCGCGCGAGCCGAGCGGAATTCCCGCCAGTGTCGGCGCGTTGCACCGGCCGGGAGCGGAACTCCAGCGCGGTGTCATCTACGCGCTCGGACTCTCGCCTCGCAACATCGACACCCTGTGGGCCGGGACCGATGACGGCCTGGTGTGGCTCACCACCGACGGCGGAGCGCACTGGTCCGACGTGACCCCGCCGGCGCTGACCCCCTGGAGCAAGGTGACCCAGATCGAGGCGTCGCATTTCGATGCGGGCACGGCCTACGTCTCGGTGAGCCGCATGCGGATCGACGATCTGCGCCCGTACCTTTACCGCACCGTCGATGACGGCAGGACCTGGCAGTCGATTGCCGGCGGGCTGCCGCCGGATGCCCCGGTGAATGCCGTGCGCGAGGATCCCCGGCGCCGGGGACTGCTGTTCGCCGCGACCGAGAGCGCCGTATGGACGTCGTCCGATGACGGGGAGCACTGGGAGTCGCTGCAGTTGAATCTGCCGCATACCTCGATGCGCGACCTGTGGATCCACGACGACGACCTCATCGTGGCGACCCACGGCCGCTCGATCTGGATTCTCGACGACATCTCGCGGCTGCGGCAACTCACGACCGTCGCCCCCATGCACGAGGTCGTACTGTTCCGTCCCGCCGACGCCTACCGCATGCAACGCAGCACCTGGAGCGACACACCCCTTCCACCTGACGAACCGCTCGCCGCCAATCCGCCAGCGGGCGCCGTCATCGAGTTCTTTCTGCCGCACGACGCCCGCCGAGCGGTGATGCTCGAGGTGCTCGACAGCGGCAACGGCCTCGTGCGCCGCTTCAGAAGCGACGATCCGGCGCAGCCTGACGCGGAGCAACTCGCCCGCGAACTCATTCCGCAGTACTGGATCAAGCCGCCCCGCGTGCTGCCGGCGCAAGGCGGCATGCATCGCTGGGTCTGGGACCTGCGCTACGCTGCGCCCCTGGCCACCACGCGCGGCTACCCGATCTCCGCGGTACCGCATGCGACGCCCCAGGGGCCGGAGGGTCCGCTCGCGCTGCCCGGGCGTTACCTGGTACGCCTGACGGTCGAGGGTCGGCGCTTCGAGGCGCCGCTGACCGTGAAGGCGGACCCGCGCGTACGGGTTTCCCCCGGCGCTCTGGAGGATCAATTGCGCCTGGCCACGGAGTTGGCCCGGCTGCTGAGCGAGAGCTCGCGGGCGCTGCTCGCGGCCAGATCCGAGCAGGCGCAGCTGAAGTCGCTCGCGCCCGCGGGCGCAACCGCCGCTGCCCTGCAAGCCTGGGGGACGCGCCTTGCCGAGCTGTTAGGCTCGTCCGACAAGAAGGAAGGCGAAATCCTCCTGCCGGCGCTGCAGGAGCGTATCGCCACCCTGTATGCGGAAGTCACCCGCAGTGACGCCGCCCCCACCGCCGCGCAGCTGGGCGCGGCTGCCACGGCGCAACGGGAGTTCACCGGTATTGCGGGCAGCTGGCAGCAGCTGCAAGCCGATCTGGCCGCGCTCAACGCAGCACTGCGCGCAGCGAAGCTGGCCCCGATCCGCGCCGACCTGCCGCCTCCCCGAGATCTCAACGCGGCGGATCAGGAGTGAACACTCGCCGTTCGCCGTCCCTCACCGGCGCAGCGTGAACTCCGCGCCGCAGTAGGGACACTTCGCCCAGCCGCTCTCCTCGATTGGCAGATACACGCGCGGATGCGAGTTCCACAGGTACATCTGCGGCATGGGGCAGCACAGCGGCAGATCCTCGGTACTGACCTGGTACTGGTTCTGCGCGTTGGGTTCGATGAGCGGTTTGGCCGCAGCGACCATGGGCAGGGGTGATTATACCTGCGCGCCCTGTGCCTCAGGAGCCAGCGCTGCGTTCCACAGCTGTATCACGGCGGCACGTGTGTCGCGGAAGTCGGCCGCCGGCACGATGGGCGCAGCGCCCTCGAGGGACAGCAGATGGGTGGCGGCGCGGTACTCGCGATAGGCCCGGGTGAGCAGATCCACGCTCGCCTGCGGCACCAGATTCGCGGAGGCCACCGACTCCAGCTGGCGGATCGTGTCGGAGAACATCGCCACCGGCGGGTACTCGCGCGCCCACATGAGCGCCCAGTACTGGGCTAGGAACTCGATGTCGGCGATCCCGCCCGGATCCTGCTTGATGTCGAAGCGCAGCGCATCGCCCGCGGAGAGCTCGCGGCGCTGCCGCTCGCGCATGTTGCGCACCTCCTCGCGCAGGCTGTCACGGCGCACGTGCTCACATAGTACCTCGAGCCGCACCCGCTCGAAGCGCGCGCACAGCTCGGGCGCGCCCGCCACGGCGCGGGCGTGCAGCAGCGCCTGGTGCTCCCAGGTCCACGCTTCCCGGCGCTGGTAGTCCGCAAACGCCTCGATGTTGGTGACCAGGAGGCCCCCCTTGCCGCTCGGGCGCAGGCGCACGTCGACCTCATAGAGCCGACCGGCGGCGGAGTGCATGGTCAGCAGGTGCACTATGCGTTGCGCGAGCCGCACGAAGAACAGCTGATTGTCGATGGGACGCGCGCCGCTGGTCTCCTGCTGCTCGCCGTGCGAGTCGTGCAGGAACACGAGGTCCAGATCGGAACCGTAGCCGAGCTCCATGCCGCCCAGCTTGCCGTAGCCCACCGCGCAGATGGCCACCGGGCGCCGGCCCTCCCCGTCGCCGCAGGTCGGCACTCCGAACTGCGCGCTGATCTGCCGCCAGCCCAGCTGCAGGGCGCGCTCGACGATGAGTTCGGCGATGTCGGTGAGCCGGTCGCTCACCTGCATCAGTGGCAGCACGCCGGTGAGATCCGCGACCGCGACGCGAAACAGGGCCGCGCACTGGAACTGCCGCAGGGCCTCCACCTGCTGCTCGGGATCCTCGGTGCGCAGCTGCTCCATCCTGGATTCGAGCTCGCGCGCGAAGCCGGCACGGGTCGGCGGCTGCGACAGCAGCCGCGCATCGATCAGCTCATCCAGCAGCAGCGGATGCGCCGCGATCTGCGCGGCGAGGAAATCCCCATGACGACACAGCTGCACCAGGCGCGCGCGCGCCGCGCCGTTCTCGCGCAGCAGTGCGAAGTACGCCGAACGCTTGCCGGTCGCCTCGATGATGGCGAGGATCCGTCGCAGCACGGGCAGCTGGGCGCTGCTCCCCGCGACGTCCGCGAGCAGCGCCGGCAACAGGGCCTGCAGGCGCTTGCGCCCGGGCTCATCGAGCTTGCGCACCAGGGCCGAGGCGCGCAGCTCCAGCAGCAGGCGCGCGACTTCCGCGTTGTCTGTGAAACCAGCGCGCGCCAGTGCCTCCGCCAGCGCGGCGGTTTCCGCCTGGCTGTCCCAGAATCTTCCCAGATCGATGCGCACGGCGCCCCTGTCGGGCTCCGCCCCGCCCTGCACCAGCAGGCGAAAGTGGCGGCTGACCCGTGCGCGGTGCGCATTGAGCTCCTGCGTGAGCGCGGCCCAGTCGTGCGCACCCATGGCGAGCGCCAGGCGCTCGCGCGCCAGCGGCTCCGCCGGCAGGGAATGGACCTGCGCGTCGGCGAGCATCTGCAGGCGGTTCTCGAGCCGGCGCAGATAGATATAGGCGGCGCGCAGTTCGCTCGTGGCCTCGGCCGGCAGCAGCTGCGACTCCCCGAGGCAGGCCAGCGCGGCGAGGAGCGAGGGTGTCTGCAGGCGCGGATCGCGGCCGCCGCGGGTGAGCTGCAGCGCCTGCACGATGAATTCGATTTCGCGGATCCCGCCCGGACCGAGCTTCACGTGATCGGCGAGCTCGCGCCGCTGCATTTCGCGCTCGATGAGAGTCTTCATCTCCCGCAGGCTCTCGAACACGCCGTAGTCGAGATAGCGGCGATAGACGAACGGCCGTATCGCTGCCGCGTCGATTTCCGCGTAACGCTCGGCACACGTGACCGGGCGGGCCTTGACATACGCGTACCGCTCCCAGTCGCGCCCGTGGCGCGGCAGGTAATCCTCGAAGGAAGCGAAGCTCGCCACCAGGGGGCCCGAGTCCCCGAAAGGCCGCAAGCGCAGGTCGACGCGCAGCACAAAGCCCTCGGATGTCGGCGTCTCCAGCAGCCGCACCAGCGCCTGTCCCAGGCGCGTGAAGAACTCCTCATTGGCGACGCCGCGCGGGCCGTCGGTCTCACCGTGCTCGGGAAACAGCAGCACCAGATCGACGTCGGAGGAGAAATTCAGTTCGCCGCCGCCGAGCTTCCCCATGCCGATGACGACCAGGGGCTGAACCTCGCCGGCCGCCGAGCGCGGTTCGCCGTAGCGGGCGACGAGAGCGCGGCGGGCGTGCGAGAGCGCCGCGCCGATCGCCGCATCGGCAAAAGCCGTGAGATCGGCGAACGTCGCGGAGAGATCCGCCCAGCCGGTGAGATCCCGCCAGGCGATGCGGGTGAGCTCGCGCCGCCGCCAGCGGCGCAGCTCGGCCTGGAAATGCGCCTCGGGCGTCGCCAGGTCCGCAGGCCGCGGGGCGCGCGCCGCAAAGTCCGCCGCGGCGAGGGGCCGTTGCAGGTCGCCCCCGTCGATGAGGCCGGCGAGGCACTGCGCGTCGCGCGCCCAGGATTGCGCCACGAAGTCGCTGGCGGCGAATACCGTCTGGATCGAGTCGCGAATGGCGGGCGGCGCGGCGCGGAGCGCCGTTCGCGCGGCCTCGTTGGCGTTGAGCGTTTCGAGCGAGACGGCGACGAGACTGGTCAGCTCCGCGCTGAGGGGGGTCCCCATTTTCTCGGGGTGGCTAGTTCCAGACGTTGCCCCCGAGATCGTGGAACGCCGCGGTGTCGACCCGGCGACTGAGGCCCCTGAAGCGCGAGGATGCGGCATACACCTGCGCGCCATCCGAGGCATCGATCGAGCCCGCATCGCCCTCGATCAGGCTGTTGTCGATGTGGACGTTGGCGTGGCGGGCGGTGACCCCGACCCCGGTGGCGCTGATGTGGCTGTTGGTGATGTGAATCTCGCAGCCGTCTTGCGCGCTCACCGCGTCGCCGTCGAACTCGAGGTTGCGGTTGTCGATGTGCAGCAGCCGTGAGCCCTGGCACACGATCGGCTCGTGGCGCCGCTCCACCGCGGCGCTGGTGACGGCGCTATCGCGCTCCCGCCCGCCCGCCGCCGGGGCAGCGGCCGAGGCAGCCTTGATGGTGTAGCCCGGCCCTTCCTTCAATACGCGTCCGCCCGCGGTGGCGGTGGGGGTGCCCGCGCGCGCGGCGGCGCGCTCCACGGCGGGCGCGACGGGCGGCGCGCTGGCGTTCTGGGGAACAGCAGCCTCGCCGGCGCTGGCGACCGCGCCGCCGTCGGCGCTGACCGGCGCCGTCTCGGCTGGCGCAGCCGTGCCGGCCGCCGCCGCGGCTGCCGGCGCTTTCGCATGGAGCGCCGGGCCGGCGATCAGCTCATCCGCGCGCACCATGCGCAACTCGCCCGTGTCCTTCACCCGCACCGTGAAGGTACGGCTCTGCTGGTCGGCAGCCACGATTTCGATCCGGTCGTTGCGCGCGAGCGCCGCCCGCGCCCAACTCATCTCGTCCTGGCCTGGCTGCGCGCACGCGGCGAGCACCAGGACGGCAAGGCACGCGGCGCCCCGCAGGGCTCGGTAGCAAACAGTAGCCATGGTCGGCCTCCTGGGTAAGGACGATAACCTTAGGCGCAGGTGCGGGGAAGTGCTTGCACCGCGACACGCCGCACTCACCGCCAACGGGGTCGCCGTGCAGGTGCGCGCAGGGCGCGCAAAAAAACAGGCCCCACTGGGTGGGGCCTGCGAGGAATGCGCGGAATAGGGGGTCTTGTTCCGCGGCTTTGGGGGCGGCGTCCGGCTGAGAACCGGACGCAAGCCCTTAGCTGTTATGTTAATCGGCTGTTGATTACGGAATCGATACCTCTTTAGAGAGGGTCTTACATGTCCATTCCGCCCATGCCGCCCGGCGGGCCCGCATGGCTGTGCTCCTCGTCCTTCGGGGCCTCGGCAACCATGACCTCGGTCGTGAGCAGCAGCCCGGCCACCGAGGCGGCATTCTGCAGCGCCAACCGAGTCACCTTGGTCGGGTCCAGGATGCCCTCCTCCAACAGGTCGCCGAACTTGCCGCTGGCCGCGTTGTAGCCGAAAGCGCCCTTGCCTTCCTTGACGCGGTTGAGGATCACCGCGGCGTCCTCGCCGGCGTTGTCGACGATCTGCCGCAGCGGCTCCTCGATCGAGCGGGCGAGGATACGGATGCCGACCGCCTGGTCCTCATTCACCGCCTCGAGCTTGTCGAGCGCCTTCTGCACACGGATCAGCGCCACACCGCCGCCGGGCACCACGCCCTCTTCCACCGCCGCGCGCGTCGCGTGCAGCGCGTCCTCGACGCGGGCTTTCTTCTCCTTCATCTCGACCTCGGTGGCCGCGCCGACCTTGACCACGGCGACGCCGCCGGAGAGCTTCGCCACGCGCTCCTGCAACTTCTCCTTGTCGTAGTCGGAAGTGGCTTCCTCCGCCTGCTGGCGGATCGACTCGATGCGCGCCTTGATGTCGGCGGGCTTGCCGGCGCCGTCGATGATCGTGGTGTTTTCCTTCTCCACGACGATCTTCTTCGCCTCGCCCAGATCGTTGATGCTGGCCTTCTCGAGCGACAGGCCGACCTCATCGGAGATGACCGTGCCGCCGGTGAGGGTGGCGATGTCCTGCAGCATGGCCTTGCGGCGGTCGCCGAAGCCCGGAGCCTTGACGCCGGCCACCTTGAGAATGCCGCGGATATTGTTGACGACCAGGGTCGCGAGCGCCTCACCTTCGACGTCCTCGGCGACCACCAGCAGCGGCCGCCCGGCCTTGGCCACGCCCTCGAGCAGCGGCAGCAGCTCGCGGATGTTGGAGATCTTCTTGTCGACCAGCAGGATCACCGGTTTTTCGAGCTCGGCGGTCTGGTTCTGCTGGTTGTTGATGAAGTACGGCGAGAGGTAGCCGCGGTCGAACTGCATGCCCTCGACCACTTCCAGCTCGTTCTCCAGTCCCGAGCCCTCCTCGACCGTGATCACGCCCTCCTTGCCGACCTTCTCCATCGCTTCGGCGATGGTCTTGCCGATCGACTCATCGGCATTGGCCGAGATCGTGCCGACCTGGGCGATCGCCTTGGAGTCCTTGCAGGGCTTGGAGAGCTTCTTGAGCTCCTCCACCGCGGTGATGACCGCCTTGTCGATGCCGCGCTTGAGGTCCATCGGGTTGCGGCCCGAGGAGACGGCCTTCAGGCCCTCGCGCATGATCGCCTGGGCGAGCACGGTGGCGGTCGTGGTACCGTCGCCGGCCTCGTCGGAGGTATTGGACGCGACTTCCTTCACCATCTGCGCGCCCATGTTCTCGAATTTGTCCTTGAGCTCGATTTCCTTCGCGACCGACACGCCGTCCTTGGTGACGGTGGGGGCGCCGAAGCTCTTCTCGAGCACGGCATTGCGGCCCTTCGGGCCTAAGGTCGCCTTGACGGCGTTGGCGAGGACGTTCACGCCCTTGAACATGCGCTGGCGTGCGTCGTCGCTGAATCGGACTTCTTTAGCAGGCATTGTCGTGATCCTCGCTTACTTGCCTTCAATCACGGCCATGACGTCTTCTTCGCGCATGACCACCAGTTCATCCCCGTCGACCTTGACCTCGGTTCCGCTGTACTTGCCGAACAGGATCTTGTCGCCGACCTTGACGTCGAGAGGCCGAACCTGGCCGTCTTCGAGAATCTTGCCCTTGCCGACCGCTACGATCTTTCCCTGCACCGGCTTCTCTGCCGCGGTATCGGGAATCACGATGCCACCCGGGGAGGTACGCTCCTCTTCCAGGCGCTTCACGATGACGCGGTCATGAAGAGGACGGATCTTCATGGTTTACGCTCCTTGAATAAGACTTGGTGAATGGGCTGAATGACCGGGCGGGCGGCCGGGCGGAAACGTCAGCTGGGCGGGAACGGCAGGAGCGCCCGCCCGGGATGAACCGCAGTTCCTGCCACTCATCAAAAGGCTGAGCTATAAAAGGCTGAGCTATAAGACAGGCGAAGCGATGAGACTTCCCGCAAGGCATGACGTGACCCGGATTAGACATATTTCCGCCGCCCTGCTGCTGATGAGCCTGGGGCTCGCGCAGCCCGCCCCCTCGCAGCCCGCCCCCTCGCAGCCCGCCCCCTCGCAGCCCGCCCCCAAAGGGGGCATCGATGCGCTCCTGGACTCGGTCAAGACCAGCGGGGACGACTTTCTGCCCCCGGACCGCGCCTTCCGTTTCGATGCACTGCCCGACGGGACCGACCGCGTGCGCCTCAACTGGGAGATCGCCGATGGCTATTACCTCTACCGCGCCCGCATCAAGATCGTGACGCCGAGCCCGCGAGCGCAGCTCGGGGCGCCGCAGATGCCTCAAGGCCAGATCAAGACCGACGAGTACTTCGGCAGGCAGGAGGTCTACCACCACGAGCTCATCGCCACCGTGCCGGTGCTGCGGGCGAGCGGCGGCGCCTTCGAGCTGCCGCTGCAGGTGACTTATCAGGGCTGTGCCGAGGCGGGCCTGTGTTACCCGCCCATTACCAAGACCGTGACCGTGAATCTGTCCGCGGGCGCGACCTCCGCCGTCACAGGCTCCGCGGGCTCCTTCGCCCGGGGAGCCGGTGGCGGCGCCGAGCAGGACTGGTTCGCCTCGCTCATCCGCGCCGGCAATCCCCTCGTTATGCTCGGCTGGTTCTACCTCGCAGGACTCGCACTCGCATTCACGCCCTGCGTGTTGCCGATGGTGCCGATCCTCTCCGGGATCATCGCCGGGGGCGGCAGGACCCTCAACACCGCGCGCGCCTTCGCGCTGTCGGTGACCTACGTGCTCGGCATGGCGCTCACCTACACCCTCGCCGGCATTGCCTGCGCGGCCGCGGGCCGGCAGGTGCAGGCCGTGTTCCAGCAGTGGTGGGTGCTGACGCTGTTTGCGGCCCTGTTCGTGGTGCTCGCGCTCTCGATGCTCGGGCTGTTCACGCTGCAGATGCCGGTCGCGATCCAGACCCGCATCGCCAACATCAGCAACCGCCAGTCCACCGGCACCTTCGGCGGTGTCGCCGTCATGGGCGCGCTCTCGGCTCTTATCGTCACCACCTGCGTGGGGCCGGCGCTCGTCGGAGCGCTGCTCGTGATCAGCGAGAGCGGGCAGATGGCGCGCGGTGGCGCGGCACTGTTCGCCATGAGCATCGGCATGGGGACGCCGTTGCTGGTGGTGGGCGCCTCGGCGGGCCGGCTGCTGCCCAGGGCCGGACCCTGGATGGACCTGGTGAAGAAGCTCTTCGGCGTGATGATGCTGGCGGTCGCGGCGTGGATGCTCGCGCGCATCGTGCCGGAGCGCGTGGCGCTCTCGCTGTGGGCGGTGCCCGCGCTGATCCTGGCCTGGGTCCTGTGCTGGCAGACCCGCGGCCATTCCGCCGCCACCTGGACGCTGCGCGTCGCGGGCGTGATCGCCGGCCTGTACGGCGTGGCGCTTACCGCGGGCTCTGCGCTCGGCGGCACCGACCCGCTCGCGCCGATACCCGCCTTCGCCGCCAAGGCCCGCGAGCTGCCGTTCCGCCGCATCGAATCGGTCGCTGATCTGGACCGCGAGGTCGCGCAGGCGAAGCTGCAGGGGCGGGGCGTGCTGGTGGATTTCTCGGCGGCCTGGTGCACCTCGTGCAAGGAGATGGAGCGCTACACCTTCACGGACCCGGACGTGCAGGCGGCGCTCAGCGCCGCGGTGCTGTTGCGCGCCGACGTGACGCAGAACGACGCGGACGACCAGGCGCTGCTGAAGCGCTTCGGGATCTTCGGACCACCGACCATCGCCTTCTACGGCGCGGACGGCCAGGAACGCACCCAGTATCGGGTCGTGGGGTACATGAAGGCGCAAGCCTTCGCCGCCCGCACCCGCGCCGCGCTGCACGCGCCTCCGTGATCGATCCGCCCTCGCCTGTCCGGCCCGGCGTGGGGCTCGTCGCCGCGGTGGTGGTGGCCTGCGCCGCCGGCGGCTTTCTCGTCTACCACCTGGCAAGCCCGCCGCGCCCGAGGCTGTACGCCGCACCCGCTCCGGCACCCCTGGCGGCTGCGGGCGCACGCGCGGGGCCCGCGCCCGAATCATCCGCGCCGGTCCGCAAGATTCCCGAGGTGCTGCCGCCCTTCGCGCTCCCCGGCCTGGACGGCAGGCTTCACCGCCTCACCGACTGGAAGGACCGTATGCGGGTGGTGAATTTCTGGGCCAGCTGGTGCGAGCCCTGCCGGCGGGAAATTCCGCTCCTCAAGAGCCTACGCCGCGAACGTGCAGCAGATCGGCTCGAAATTGTCGGTATCGCCATCGATTCTCGTGATGCGGCGCAGAAGTATGCCCGAAGCAGCGGGATCGATTATCCGGTGCTGGTCGGCGAGCAGGGGGGGCTCGAGGCCGCCGCGGCCTTTGGCATGGATCCCGTCCTGCCCTTCAGTGTGTTCGCCGACCGCGCCGGCAGGATTGTCGCGGTGCAGGTAGGCGAGTTGCACCGGGAGGAGGCCGACCTCATCCTTGGCCGCATGCGCGACCTGGACCAGGGACGCCTGAGCCTCAGCACCGCCCGGGAGCAGATCGCGACCGGGATCGGCCGCCTCAATGCGCGAAGGTCTCCCCCGGCGGGTGGCGCGGCGCAATAGACCCGGTCCTGCCAGATCCTGGCAAATCGCAACAAGAAGTACCCTGATAGGGACGAATTAGGTTACATTCGCGCCGGTTCGCTTGTTAACGACTCACAAAGAAGTCCCATGGCCCGAGTGCTGTTATTGAACGGCCCGAACCTCAATCTGCTCGGGACCCGGGAACCGGCGGTGTACGGCACCGACACACTCGAGTCGATCGAGAAGCGCTCGGCGGCGGTGGCCCGCGAACTCGGGCACGAGCTGATCGCGTTCCAGAGTAATGCCGAACACGAGCTGATCGATCGCATCCATCGGGCCCGCACCGAGGCTGTGGCGTTCATGATCGTCAACCCGGGCGCCTTCACGCACACCAGCATTGCGCTGCGCGACGCGCTGCTGGGCACCGGCGTGCCGTTCATTGAAGTACACCTGTCCAACACCCACGCTCGCGAGCCGTTTCGCCGGCATTCCTATCTGTCGGACATCGCGGTGGGGGTCATCACCGGGCTGGGAGCGTTCGGCTACGAGGCGGCCGTGCGCGCCGCCGCTCAACGGCTCGCCGCCTCCGCCTGACGCCTGCGCGTTTCCGCTTTCTGATTCCTTGGGGGCATTCCCGGCATGGACATTCGAAAAATCAAAAAGCTGATCGAGTTGCTGGAGGAGTCCGGCATCGCGGAAATCGAGATCAAGGAAGGGGAAGAGGCGCTGCGCATCAGCCGCATGCCCGCAGGCACAGCCACCGGACACCAGGCTGCGCAGGTCCACGTGGCGGCCCTCCCGGCCGGCGCGGTCGGCGCTGCCGCCACAGCGAGCGCGGCGTTGCCCGCCGCCGAGAGCGCTGCCCCCAAACCCAAGCCCAACGAGCACGTGATCACAGCTCCCATGGTGGGCACTTTCTACGGCTCACCCTCCCCGGGCGCGAAGGCCTTCGTCGAGATCGGCGATGAAATCAAGGTGGGCCAGGTGCTGTGCATCATCGAGGCCATGAAGATGATGAACCAGATCGAAGCCGACAGGGCCGGTCGCATCACCTCGGTCATGGCCCAGAACGGCGATCCAGTCGAGTTCGGCCAGCCGCTGTTCGTCGTCGAATAAGCGCCCCATGATCGAGAAGCTTGTCATCGCCAACCGCGGCGAGATCGCGCTGCGGATCCTGCGTGCCTGCCGGGAGCTCGGCATCAAGACCGTGGCCGTGCACTCCACCGCCGACTACAGCCTCAAGCACGTGCTGCTCGCCGATGAATCGGTATGCATCGGGCCGCCGCCCTCGTCCGCCAGCTATCTCAACATGCCGGCGATCATCAGCGCCGCGGAAGTCACCGACTCGGTCGCGATCCACCCCGGCTACGGCTTCCTGTCCGAGAACGCCGACTTCGCCGAGCGCGTGGAAAAAAGCGGCTTCGTGTTCGTCGGCCCCAAGGCGGAGACCATCCGTGTCATAGGCGACAAGGTGTCGGCGATCCGGATCATGAAATCGCACGGCGTGCCGTGCGTGCCGGGCTCCGATGGTCCGCTGGGCGAGGACGCGGACGAGAACCTGCGCATCGCGCGCGACGTCGGCTACCCGGTGATCATCAAGGCATCCGGCGGCGGCGGCGGGCGCGGCATGCGCGCTGTGCACACCGAGGCCTCGCTCCTGAACGCGATCGGCATCACGCGCGCGGAAGCGCGCGCAGCCTTCGGCAACGACCAGGTCTACCTGGAGAAATTCCTGGAGCGGCCGCGGCACATCGAATTCCAGGTGCTGGCGGACGCACACGGCAACATCATCCACCTGGGCGAGCGCGATTGCTCGATGCAGCGGCGCCACCAGAAAGTGATCGAGGAGGCGCCGGCACCGGGCATCACCGTGCGTCAGCGGCGCTTCATGGGTGAGCGCTGCGTGGAAGCGTGCCGCGCGGTCGGCTACCGCAATGCCGGCACCATGGAGTTCCTGTACCAGGACGGCGAGTTCTACTTCATCGAGATGAACACCCGCATCCAGGTCGAGCACGCGGTGACCGAGCTGATCACCGGGATCGACCTGGTGAAGGCACAACTGCTGGTCGCCGCAGGCGAGCGTCTGCCCTACACGCAGGGCGATGTGCAGATCCGCGGTCATGCCATGGAATGCCGCATCAACGCGGAGGATCCCAAGACCTTCATGCCGTCCCCCGGCCCGATCAGGCTGTGGCACGCCCCGGGTGGTCCCGGCATCCGCGTCGACAGCCACGTCTACTCCGGCTACAACGTCCCGCCCTACTACGATTCGCTGGTGGGCAAGGTCATCGCCCACGGCGACACGCGCGAGACCGCCATCGCGCGCATGAAGAATGCGCTGGCCGAAATGGTGATCGAAGGCATCAAGACCAACGTGGCGTTGCACCAGGAGATCTGCAACCACGCGGCCTTCCAGAAAGGCGGCACCGACATCCACTACCTGGAGCGGCGGCTGGGTCTGCGCTAGGCGGTGGCCGCGTATCTGGAGTTTACGTTCGATCTCGGATCGCTGGATCCGCAAGCCGCAGAAGATGCCTGCTGGGCCTGCGGCGCGAGCGCGGTGACGTTCGTCGACGCACGTGATGATGCGGTGCTCGAGCCCCTGCCCGGAGAGTTCCGTCTGTGGCCGCGGACCCTCCTGAAGTGCCTGTTCGTGCAGGCCCACGACGCGCCCGGCATCAGGCGCGCGCTCGCTGCGGCGCTGGGTCTGGACCCCGACCTCATCGGCGTGCACGAGCTGGCCGAGCGCGTCTGGGAGCGCGAGTGGCTCAAAGACTTCCACCCGCTGCGCTTCGGACGCCGTCTGTGGGTATGCCCACACCATGAGCGCGTCACCGAGCCCGGCGCGGTCGTGGTCGCGCTCGATCCGGGGCTGGCGTTCGGCACCGGCAGTCATCCGAGCACGGCGCTGTGCCTGACGTGGCTCGATGCGCATGCGCATCTATTGCGCGCGCCAGCCGAGCACTCCGTAGAGAGGCAAGCGCTCGGGCTCGACGCGCACCTCGCGCCCGGTGCATGCGTCATCGACTACGGCTGCGGCTCGGGCGTGCTGGCACTCGCGGCAGCAAAGCTCGGGGCGGCGCAGGTGCACTGCTTCGATATCGATCCCCAGGCCCTCGCCGCGGCGCGCGCCAATGCCCGGGCGAACGGCGTGGCGCGGCAGGTGCAGGTGCACGACCGCCCCGACACGCTGCCGGCCGCGGCCGATGTGCTGCTGGCGAACATTCTGTCGGGGCCCTTGTGCACGCTGGCGCCGCGCTTCGCGTCACTGCTGCGCGCGCGCGGGGAAGTGGTGCTGGCGGGACTCATGCAGCATGAGGTCGCCGACGTGACAGCCGCTTACGCAACGTGCTTTGATGTCGCCGCGTTCGGCGAGCGCGACGGGTGGGTGGGCCTCGCCGGACGCCGCCATTGACACCCCGCAACGCAGCTCCGTCATGTTCACAGTCTGTCCAAAGTGTGCCCTGACCCTGGTGGTGACCACCGAGGATCTGCGCGTCGCCCAGGGTTATGTCCGCTGCGGGCGCTGCTCGAGCGTGTTCAATGCGCTCGCGCGGTTGACGGAGGAGGGACAAGTCTCCGAGGAGAGCGTCGAGACTGCACCGCCGGCCGCTGCGGCCTCGCAGATCCCATCGCCTGCGCCCCCCAACGCCCCGCCGCAGAGCGTGACCGACGAGGACGCAATCCCGGAGGAAGCGCTCGAGTTCGATCCCACCCAGACCGATGTGGCTTCCGTGTTCGTCGAACCGCCGCCGAACCCGCAATGGACGACGGGAACCTTCAAGGCCATGGTCGCCGCGAATCAGGAGGCCGCGCCGGCGCAGGACTCCGATTCCCAGATCGATGTGGAAATCGACCCGGAGTTACTGGCCTCAATATTGCACTTCGACCTCCCGGAGCCGCTGGCGCCGCCGGAGGCGGCGCCGCCGGCCCCACGGGAACCACCGCCGCCCGCGGCTCGGGAGGCAGCGCCGCCGGTCCCGCGGGAAACACCGCGACCCGCGGCTCGGGAAGCAGCGCCGCCGGCCCCACGGGAACCATCGCCGCCCGCGGCTCGGGAGGCAGCGCCGCCGGTCCCGCGGGAAACACCACCGCCCGCCTCGCGGCAGGCAAGCCCGTCCGCCGCCGCGCAGGAAGCACCGCGACCCGCCGCGCGCGAGGCGGCCACCGCCGGGCCCGCGTCCGCAGCCCCCGTGAGAGCCCGAAGCGCACCGAGTCAGGCACGAACCCCGCGCAAGATGCGGCTCGGCGAGGACCTCAGCGCGAGCACGGGAATGTCGCGCCTGCTGCCGCACCTGTGGCGCGCCGGTACCGGCCTTGCGCTGCTGCTCCTGCTCGCGCAGATCGTGAACCACTATCGTGACGAGCTCGCCGCCACGGCGCGCTTCCACCGCCCGCTCACCGCGTTGTACGCGTCCCTCGGCGTACCGCTGGCGCCGCACTGGGATCTGCGGGCGTATGAAGTGCGCCAGCTCGGTGCGTCCGTGGAACCGGCGAGCGCCGGTCTGATCACGGTACGCGCCAGCGTCAAGAACGCCGCAGCGCAGCCCCAGCCCCTGCCGGTACTGCGGGTCACTCTGCAGGATCGCTTCGGCAACCGGATCGCGGCGCGCGACGTGGCGCCGCCGCTGTACCTGCCGCACGCCACGCCGGGACCGGCTTTTCTATCCGCGGGCCAGCGCATCGACGCGGAGATGGGGTTCGTGGATCCGGGCGCCAATGCCGTGGGATTCGAGATCGACGCCTGTCTGCCAGCCAGCGGCGGCGAGGTCACCTGCGCAAACGACGCCATCGCGCGCTAGCGCGTCGCGCCATGGGGTGTCACTTGCGCATCGGACCCTACCTCCTGCCCTCAGCTGTCGTGCTCGCGCCCATGGCCGGAGTGACCGATCGCCCGTTCCGTGTCCTGTGCCGCCGACTCGGCGCGGGGCTGGCGGCCTCCGAGATGATCACCTCGGACAGGCGGCTGTGGAATACGCCCAAATCGCGCCATCGCATGAATCACGAGGGCGAGCCCGAGCCGCGCGTGGTGCAGCTGGCCGGCGCCGACCCGCAGGCGCTGGCGGAGGCGGCGCGCGCCAACGTGGACCTCGGCGCGCAGCTCATCGATCTGAACATGGGGTGTCCGGCAAAAAAAGTGTGTGGCAGGCTATGTGGTTCGGCGCTGCTCACCGACGAGACGCTGGTGGCGCGCATTCTGCAGGCGGTCGTGAACGCGGTCGACGTGCCGGTGACCCTCAAGATCCGCACCGGCTGGGACCGTGAGCACAGAAACGGTGCGAACATTGCATACCTCGCGCAGGAGTGCGGCATCGGCGCGCTCGCGGTGCATGGCCGCACGCGCGCGGATTTTTTTGAAGGCGCGGCCGAGTACGACACGATCCGCGCCATCAAGTCGCGAGTGCGGATTCCGGTGTTCGCGAACGGCGACATCACTACGCCGCAAAAAGCGCGCGAGGTACTTGATTTCACGGGCGCAGACGGAGTAATGATCGGGCGCGCCAGTCATGGCGCCCCATGGATCTTCCGCGCTGTCAACATCCACCTGGAAAACGGAATTGCGCCGCCGCCGCTGCTGCGCGCCGACCTGCGTGATATCATTCTGGCGCATCTCGACTCCCTGTACTTCTTTTACGGCGAGGAGAGTGGAGTCCGGATCGCGCGCAAACATCTCGGCTGGTATTGCGGCCTGCTGGATGAGCCGGCGGAGAGTCGCCGGGAGCTGCTGGGGGCTGCGAACACGGCCGCACAGTTCGCGCACGCGCTTAAGCATTTCGAGAACTGGGTGAATGAGGCTGCCATGACGGCCTGACGAACGGTTTTTCCCTTTGGGGGGACTCACAATGACCGCAAAGAGAAAGACGCGGACTCGCGAAGCTATCGCCAGAGTCAACGGGCGGGAACTGCCGCTGCGCAACCACGCCGAGCGCGCCTTGAGCGATTACTTCACCAGCCTGAACGGTCACCGGCCCGCCCGTCTCTACGACCTGGTGCTGCGCGAGGTCGAGGAGCCGCTGTTTCGTGTCGTGCTCGATTACGTGCACGGCAACCAGAGCCGCGCCGCAGACATTCTCGGCATCAACCGTGGCACCCTGCGCAAGAAATTGAAGCAGTTCGGGCTTGCCGGCTCCTGAGCCGCCGGCCCGCCGGCGGCCGCCGGCGCCTTTGAGGGATGAAGCCCATGCCGCCGCCGGTACGCCGCGCGCTCCTCTCGGTTTCCGACCAGACCGGCCTCGTCGATCTGGCGCGCGAGCTCGCCAGGCGCAACATCGAGATCCTGTCCACCGGCGGCACGGCGCAGCTGCTCACACACAACGGCGTGCCGGTGCGCGAGGTCGCCGCCTACACCGGCTTTCCCGAGATCATGGACGGTCGGGTCAAGACCCTGCATCCGAGGATTCACGGTGGTCTCCTGGGCCGCCGCGGCGTGGACGACGCCGTCATGGCGCAGCACGCCATCGCGCCCATCGATCTGCTGGTGGTGAACCTCTACCCGTTTGCAGCCACGGTGGCCCGGCCCGGCTGCCGCCACGCCGACGCCGTGGAGAACATCGACATCGGCGGGCCGGCGATGCTGCGCGCCGCGGCGAAGAACCATGAATCGGTGCTGGTCGTCGTCGATCCGGCGGACTATCCGCTGCTGCTCGCCGAGCTCGACACGCACCAGGGGGGGAGTGAGTTTGTCACGCGCGCACGCCTCGCCGCCAAGGCCTTCTCCCATACCGCCCACTACGACGCCCAGGTCGCCGCCTACCTGACCTCACAGCAGGCGCCCCGGGGCGAGCCGTTCCCCGCGACCCTGTCGCTCATGTTCGAGAAGGTGCAGGACCTGCGCTACGGCGAAAATCCCCACCAGAGCGCGGCGCTGTACCGCGAGCCTGCCGGACGCGGTGCCGGGCCGGCCGCCGCGCGCGTGCTGCAGGGGAAGGACCTTTCGTACAACAACATTGCGGACGCGGATACCGCCGTCGAGTGCGTGCGCCAGTTCACGCAGGCCGCCTGCGTCATCGTCAAGCACGCCAACCCCTGCGGGGTCGCCGTGGCGGCCACACCCCTCGACGCCTACGAGGGTGCCTACCGCACCGATCCGACCTCCGCGTACGGCGGCGTCATCGCCTTCAACCGCGAGCTCGACGCGGCCACCGCGACCGCGGTCCTCGAGCGCCAGTTCGTCGAGGTACTGGCGGCACCCGCCGTGCACGCCGCCGCCGCGCGCGTGCTGGCCGGCAAGCCCAACGTACGGGTGCTGGTGCTGGGGGAGCGGCCGCAGGTCGACGGCGCCGAATTCGAGCTGCGCAGCGTGAGCGGTGGGCTGCTGGCGCAGTCGCGCGATCTGGCGGGGCTGCCGGCAGGCGAGCTCACCGTGCCCACGCGCCGTAAGCCGACGAGTGCAGAGCTCGCCGACCTGCGCTTCGCCTGGGCCGTGTGCAAGTTCGTGAAATCCAACGCCATCGTGTTTGCGCGCGCCGGCGCCACCATCGGTGTCGGCGCAGGTCAGATGAGCCGCGTGTATTCGACACGCCTCGCCGCGATGAAGGCCACCGATGAAGAGCTCACGGTGGCCGGCTCGGTCATGGCCTCGGATGCGTTCCTGCCGTTTCGCGACAACCTCGACGTGGCCGCCGGCTACGGCATCCGCGCCGTGATCCAGCCGGGCGGCAGCAAGCGCGATGCGGAGGTCATCGCGGCCGCCGATCAACATGACATGGCCATGGTGTTCACCGGCATACGCCACTTCCGGCACTAGCGATGAGCGATCCCTGCCGCCGGTGGTGCAGCGCTCAATTTCGCGGGGTGCCGTGAAAGTTCTGATCGTCGGCGGGGGTGGCCGCGAGCACGCGCTCGCCTGGAAGTGCGCCGCCTCCGCGCGCGTCACGAACGTGCTGGTGGCTCCCGGCAACGCGGGCACCGCGGCGGAAGCCAAGGTACGCAACGTGAACGTCGCGGCGGAGGACGTCGCGGGGCTCGTGCAGCTGGCAGCCTCCGAGCAGGTCGAGCTCACCATCATCGGGCCGGAGGCACCGCTGGTGGCAGGCGCGGTCGACGCATTCGCCGCGCGCGGACTGAAGTGCTTCGGACCGAGCCAGGCGGCCGCGCGGCTCGAGGGCTCCAAGGCCTTTGCCAAGGAATTCCTGCGACGCCATCGCATTCCGACGGCGAGCTCCGCGACCTTCACGCGCGACAGCTTCGATGGCGCGTGGCTGAGCCGCCAACGCGCGCCGCTGGTGGTCAAGGCGAGCGGCCTGGCGGCCGGCAAGGGCGTGGTGGTCGCCGCCTCCATCGAGGAGGCGCGCACCGCGGCGCAGGCGATGTTCGCCGGCCAGTTCGGTGAGGCCGGCCGCGAGGTGGTGATCGAGGAGTTCCTGCCCGGCGAGGAGGCGAGCTTCATCGTCATGGCGGATGGCACGCACAGCCTGCCGCTCGCCAGCTGCCAGGACCACAAGCGCCGCGACGACGGTGATCGCGGACCCAACACCGGCGGCATGGGCGCCTATTCTCCGGCGCCGGTAGTCACCCCGGCGCTGCACACCCGCATCATGCGCGAGGTCATCGAACCTGCTATCCGCGGACTGGCCGCCGAGGGCATGCCTTACACCGGCTTCCTGTACGCCGGACTCATGATTGCCCCCGACGGCACACCGAACGTTCTGGAGTTCAATTGCCGCTGCGGCGATCCGGAAGCCCAACCGATCCTCATGCGCCTCAAGTCCGATCTCACGCTGTTGTGCGAGGCGGCGCTCTGCGGTGCGCTCGATAGCGTCGACGCGCAGTGGGATCCGCGCGCGGCGCTCGGCGTAGTTCTGGCCGCGGCCGGCTACCCGGACAAGGTGAGAAAGGGCGACGTCATCGAGGGTCTGGAGCGCGCCGCCCGCCTGCCGGGCAAGATCTTTCACGCCGGCACCAGGCTCGAAGCCGGAAAGGCGCTGACCAGCGGCGGTCGCGTGTTGTGCGCGGTCGGGCTCGGTGCCAGCGTCGGTGAAGCGCAGCGTGCAGCCTATGCGCTGGCGGACACGGTCCACTGGCCCGGTGTGCAGTACCGGCGCGACATCGGCTATCGCGCAGTGCAACGCGAGCCGCTGCGGTAGCCGGGCACAGTCGTGCAGTTCGATCACCCCGCGCCTCACGTCATTGAGCTCGCCGTGCAGCCCGAGGACATCGACGCCTACCAGCACGTCAACAACGCGGTGTACCTCACCTGGCTCGACCGCGCCGCCTGGTCGCACTCCGCAGCGCTCGGCGTGCCGCTCGCGCACGCTGTCGCCCTGCGCCGCGGCATGGCGGCGCAGCGCACCGAGATCGAGTATCTGCGCGCGGCGGTGAGCGGGGATGCGGTGCAGGCGGCCACCTGGATCGTGAGCGCCGACGGGCGGCTGCGCGTGGAGCGACGCTTCCAGGTGCGGCGCAAGGGGGATGGGGAGACGCTGGCGCGCGCCCGCATCGACTACGTGTGCATCAATCTCGACTCCGGCCGCGCCGCGCGCATGCCCGCGAGCTTCGCGCGCGCCTACGTCGTGAGCCCGCGCGCGTGAACCCGCCTCCTCAGAAGCTGAAGCGCACGAACGCTTCCGGTCCGCTGATGCTCATCGCGAACGCGCCCGGAAAGGTGCCGCTTCTGCGGTTGAGCGAGGTGCGGATGGACGCGTAGCCCAGGCCGATGGCGAAGTTGGGATTCCAGCGGTACTGGAGGTCCTCGTGGCTGTCGGCATACCAGCCGCGAAACCCGCCGAGGGTCGCCTTGAGGTATGCGCCCCGCACGATCGCCGCCCAGCGCTGGGAGATGACCCACGCCAGATCGAGCGGCAGGGCCGGAAACGGGGTCGCCGCGCTGACTTCCTGCCGCTGATTCTGCGCCGGCACCGCTCCGATCGCGTCCACCTGCAGGAAGTAGATTCCCAGGCCCGTTCCGACCTCGAAACGATCGTTGCGAAAGAGCGCGTAGCTGTACGTGATATCGAACTGGCGCCAGTCGAGCGAGGTCTGCATCTGCTGCCCGGCGGCGAAGGTCTGGTTGCCGAAGACGACGTCCTGGGCAAGAGCCCTGCTCCCCGAGCGATCGGCCTCGAAGTAGGCGACCCGCACCTTGCTGCGCTCGCGCAGCCGGAACATGAATTCCACGCGCCCCTGCTGCAGGCGGTTGGCAAGTCCCAGGTCGTTCTCGCCGTTCACCGGCGTGCCGGTCATACCCTGGAACGACTGATCGACCCGGAAGTTGCTCCGGAGCTGCGGGTCATAGAAGGTGCCGCGAATGTAGAAATGATCCGTGATGGGGCTGGGAGTCTCGTGCCGGTGCGGCGGCAGCGGTGCCCCGGAATTCGGATCGTGGTCGGGGTCGGCAAACGCCGGTGCGGTCGGTAGGCCCAAGATCAGCGCGGCGACCGCGAGCCAATTGCGCATGCGCTTCCGGACTCCTTCCCGCTTCGCTAAGCGGGTTGCGCGCATCTTACTGATTCGAGAGCGCAATGTACCAGCGTCGTCCCACGGCGACGGAACTTGCGTGCGCGCGGCGATTTGCCGCGCTGTTGGAACGCGATGGCGAGCGCCGGGAAGATGCGCGCTGCAGGCGCGCGGCTCGAGCGCGCCGGCGGCGGACTTCAGCGCTTCATCGCCTCGAAGAAATCCCCGTTCGACTTGGTGTCCTTCATCTTGTCGAGCAGGAATTCGATCGCGGCCAGCTCGTCCATGGGGTGCAGGAGCTTGCGCAGGATCCACATCTTGGCGAGCTCGCCCTGGTCGGTGATGAGCTCCTCCTTGCGCGTGCCGGAGCGGTTGATGTTGACCGCCGGGAATACGCGCTTCTCGGAGATGCGCCGGTCGAGGTGGATTTCGCTGTTGCCGG
>VBNH01000117.1 GCA_005878095.1 Gammaproteobacteria bacterium
GCTTTCTCCAGTCGTTGCAGTTTGCCCAGATATGCATCGAGGCGCTCGAAGCCCTCCTCCCAGTAGCGGCGATAGCGCTCGGCCCAGTCCGCCACCTCCTTCAGCGGTCCGGCCCGCAGCCGGCAGGGCCGCGACTGCGCCTTGCGGCCGCGAACGATGAGTCCGGCACGCTCCAGCACCTTCAGGTGCTTCGAGACCGCGGGCTGGCTGATGCGGAAGGGCTTCGCGAGCTCCATCACTCCCGCCTCCCCGCAGGCGAGGCGCGCGAGGATTGCGCGCCGCGTGGGGTCAGCCAGAGCGCCAAAGGTCTCATTGAGGTTCGCTCTCACGTTGTATAGAACCATTCGGTTATATAACGCAGAACCTTTTACCGGCTGCGCACCCGGCGGTCAAGCTCGGCGTGGACGCGGCGCCGCCGCGCTTGCGCCGCAGACCGGCATCCACCAGCATCGGCAGTGCATGCTCACCGAGACCCCGCGACTGCGACTGCGCCCATTGGCGGACGCCGATGCGCCTTTCATTCTCGAGCTGCTCAACGATCCTGATTTCCTGAGCAACGTCGGCGATCGTGGCGTGCGCAACCTGCAGGATGCCCGCCGCTACATCGAGGCGGGGCCGGCGGCCGGCCATCGGCGCCATGGCTTCGGCCTGTGCGCCGTGGAGCTCAAGGCGTCGGCGGTTGTCATCGGCCTGTGTGGACTCCTGCGCCGCGACACGCATCCGGATGTCGAGATCGGCTTTGCGCTCCTGCCGCGCTTTCGTCACCAGGGCTACGCCCTGGAGGCGGCGCAGGCGGCGCTGCGGCTCGGCACGCAAGTGCTGGGCCTCGGGCGCATCGTCGCCATCACCTCACCGGGTAACTCGGCGTCGATCAGGATCCTGGAGGCTCTCGGCCTGAAATTCGAGCGCCTGGTTCGTTTCAGCGAAGACGGCAGCGAGTCCCGCCTGTTCGTGCTCGAGGACCCGGGCGTACGCGGCTGACGCGCAATCATACGATGGCCTCAGCGCAGTGACCGTAGCGTGCCGAGCGTGGTTTTGCGCAGCTTGTCGATGGCATCGTCTATGCGGTCGACCGCGGTCTGGTCGTCCTTGCCCAGGCCCTCCCAGTTGCCGCTCCAGACCCTCTGCAGCTCCGCCGCCTGGGCCGGCACCGGCGGCGGCACCACCGCCGACAGGTCACGAATCACCAGCACGTAGGTCCAGCCGGTACGTGGATTGCCGCCGGCAGCGTCCCGGTCGTACTGCGCGAGGAACACCACACGCTCGAGCTCCGCAACCCTGGTGAGCAGTTCGAACGCCGCGGTGCGGACATTGCGGTTGTGTTCCGTTCGCTCGTTGCGCCAGGTGTTGTAAGCCAGACTGCCGAGCGCCACGACCAGGCTGATGAGGGCGACGGCATTGTCGCGCAGCTGCTGGCGAAGGCTGGTCATCTTCACTCCTCGATTGACCCGAGTCTGAACCTTCGCGGGCACAGACTCCACAGCGCAGACTTCGCGCCATGCGCTTCGCCGGCGCGCCGCTATACTCGCCATCGTACGCATGGTTGGAGGACCCGTGGCTACGCAGCGCAGACGTCCTCGTGCCTACAGCTCGCCCGCCTGTTCCCTGCACGAGTTCGGGCCGGCATACAAGCTCAGGCGCGCCAAGGACATCAGGATCAAGCGTATCTATGACGAACCTGATGACGCGGACGGCTTTCGGGCGCTGGTGGACCGGCTCTGGCCGCGCGGCATCAGCAAGCAGCGCGCTGCTCTCGATGACTGGCTGGCCGAGCTCGCTCCCAGTACCGCGCTGCGCAAGTGGTTCCACCAGGACCCCACGCGCTGGCTGGAGTTCGCCCGGCGCTATCGCGCCGAGCTGCGCGCCCAGGCAGCCGCGCTGCAGGCACTGCGGCAGCGCGCCGCGCAACAGCGCGTGACGCTGCTGTACGCCGCGCACGACGCGCGCCGCAATCACGCCCTGGTGCTGCGCGACCTGCTGCGCAAGCCTTGACCGGTAATCCTCGCCGCGTGAGCCGGCCGGCGCCTGCGTACGAAGTCGGCTAGTATCCGCTTCACCGGCCCCGCCGGGTGGGCCGCTCGAGGCGCGAGCGCGAGGTGCGACATTGGGGACCGCCGCCCGGGTAGTGTTGCTGGGTGTGATCTCACGGTCATCAACGAAAGACTCGCCTTCGCGCTGGCGGTCGAGTCGCCGGTGCCGTTCGGCGTGCCGCGCGGCGCGATCGTCGACGTTGCGCCGGTCAGTCACGGCCATATCGGTCGCGATCGGGTCGCATTCGCCGACTTCATCCCCAACAACTGGTCGGCGTGGCCCAACACCTACCAGCACGTGGACGTCCTGGAGCGCGGCCCGCGGCAGGTGCGCATCCGCGCCGCGCGCGACTGGGGCAAAGTGAACATCGTCACCGTCTACTCTCTCGGCGCCAACTCCGATCAGGTCGAAATCCGCACCACCATGACCAACGGCGGAGACGAAACCCTGACCGGCCTGCTCTCGGGTCTGACACTGTGGCCGAGAAGCGGCTTCCTGTTCGCGGTTCCGGGTCTCGCCGGAGTCAGCGAGGGCAAGGCCGACGGCGCACTCGCCGATCGCGTGGTCGCCTACGACGCCGGCTGGGCGATAACCCTGCATGCCCCGTACCTCGATCACATCGGCTCCGCGTCGCGCGATCTGTTCCAGTTGCACACGCTGCAGCCTCACGAGAGCCGCACCTTCACCGGGTGGCTGCAGGTGGGCTCGAGCGGGGATCTCGCTCCGGTGGTGAGGGCCGAGATCGAGCGCCGCCAGCTGCCCTCGGGCACGGTGCGGGGCGCGGTCGGCAGCCGCGATGGCAAAGCGCTCGGACAACCCGTGGTCGTCGCGGAACGCGACGGCAAGCCGTACGCCTGGGTAGTGGGACACGAGGGCGCCTATCGCCTGCGGCTCCCGGCGGGCGAGTATGCGCTGTACGCCACGGGCCGGAACTACTCGCGCAGCGCGCCGGCATCGGTCAACGTCCGCGCTGGCACCGAGCAGGTGCGCGACTTCCACGATCTGGACAGTCCCGGCCGCCTCGCCTTCTCGGTCACCGATGCCCGCACCGGCGCGGCGCTGGACGCGCGCATCGTGATCACCGAGGGCTACCAGCCGCTGGTCGGGTTTCTCGGCGCCAAGACTTTCTTCACGCAACTCGAGCGCAAGGGACACGCGGACCTACCCATCGCGCCCGGCCGCTATCTTTTCACCGTGTCATCGGGCGGCGGCTTCCTGGCGGCGGACTCACAAGTGCAGCTCGCGGTCGCCGTCGGTCCGGCCAGGCAACACCGGGTCGCCATCACCCCGCTGTTCGATCCGCCGGCGCGCGGCTGGTACTGCGCCGATCTGCACCACCACGCCGATCAGGCCGAGGCGGTGACACCACCGGCGGATCTGGCGCGCTCGCAGCTCGCGGCGGGACTCGATCTGCTGTTCGTCAGCGATCACGATTCGACCGTGAACCTCGCGGTGTTGCAGCAGATTGCCGGCGCCCGTGGCGTGTCGTTCATCCCGGGGATCGAGCTGTCGCCGTCCTGGGGCCACTTCAATGCCTATCCGCTGGCGAGCGGTGCGCGGCTGGCGATCGACACCGCCACGGCCACCGTCGACATGATCCTGAAGGAGGCGCGACGCGCTGGAGTCACCGTGGTGCAGGTCAATCACCCGTTCAATCCCTACGGTTACTTCGCCAGCCTCAAGGCCGGCGTGGCACCCGGCGGTTTCAATCCCGGGTTTGACCTGATGGAGATCAACTCAATGGTCCCCAATGACGACCCTAAGGTACTGGCCAAGCTGTGGGAATTCTGGAATGCGGGCCAGCGCTACTATCTGGCTGCGGGCAGCGACACCCACGATGTCTGGAACGATCAGTCCGGGCGCGTACGCACCTTCGCGCATCTCGAAGGTCAGGTGAGTGCCCAGGCCTTTGCGCAGGCACTGAAGGCGGGTCATGCGTACGTGAGCTACGGCCCGCTCATATTCCCGTCGGTGATGTTCGGCAGCGAAATGAAGGTCCGCGGCGGTGAGCGCTTTACCCTGGCGTTCGAGCTGGCCTCAGTCGCCGGGGTCAGCAAGGCCGCACTCATCCGCGACGGCAACCTCGAGGTCAGCCGCGCGTTCCCCGACGCACCGCTCCAGACTCACGTCGACTTCACGCTCACCACCAGCCACGCGGGCTGGTATGCGCTCGAGGTCGAGGATCGGCGCGGACGCAAGGCCTATACCGATCCGGTCTGGATAACGATCGCACCCCCGCAGTCATGAGAGGCGCGCCGGAGCGGTCACTGCGCTACGGGCAGCTCAGAACCATACTGCTGCTGTTCGGGGGCTATGCTGCCTGTTACTACTGCCGGGCGGATCTGTCCGTGGCCACGCCCCTGCTGGTCGAGGAGCTGGGCAAGCACGGAGTCGGTCACAGCGAAGCGGTCGTCCGCATCGGCTCGATCAGCTCCCTCGGCGTTCTCGCTTACGCGCTGGGCAAACTGTTTCTCACCGGTCTGGGGGACTACTGGGGCGGGCGGCGCAACTTCCTCATTGGCGTAGGAGGCGCCGCAGTGTTCACGCTGTTGTTCGCCGCCGGCGGCGCGATCCCGATGTTCACTGTCGCCTGGGTCGGAAACCGCCTGACGCAGTCGATCGGCTGGGCCGGTCTCGTCAAGGTCTCCTCCCGATGGTTCGACTATTCCTCCTACGGGTCGATCGTCGGTATTCTCAGCA
Organism: Gammaproteobacteria bacterium; assembly: GCA_005878095.1. Lineage (GTDB taxonomy): Bacteria > Pseudomonadota > Gammaproteobacteria > Steroidobacterales > Steroidobacteraceae > 13-2-20CM-66-19. Next base: position 4,732 of record VBNH01000117.1, read on the forward strand.
TCAGCTACCTCGTCGGAGATGCCGCGGCGCGCCAGCAGATGGGGATGCTGATCGAGCGTGGTTACGGCTGGCGCGCGCTGTTCCTGTTCGCCGCCATCGCGGCCGCAGTCATGTTGACCGCCTGCCTGCTGGGGTTGCGCGAGTCCCGCACCGAGCTGGGACACACGGAAGCGAAGCCGAACCCGCTCAACCTGTTTGCCGCCGCACAGTCGCGGCCAGCAAGCGTCGGCGCGCTGCTCGTGCCGCTGCTGCGCAGCCGGGCGTTTCTGCTGGTCTGTCTGCTGTCGTTCACCTGCACGATAATCCGCGAGACCTTCAATACCTGGACACCGGTTTACCTGCGCGATCACCTCGGCTACAGCATGGGTCACTCCGCCGGCATGAGTGCGATCTTCCCGGGAGTAGGCGCCGCCTCGGTGCTGCTGGCGGGTTGGCTCAGCGACCGCCTCGGTCTGAACGGCCGCTCGCTGCTGTTGTTCCTCGGACTCACGGGCACGGCCGCGGCGCTGCTGGTGCTCATGTCAGTGCACTCCGGCCCCGCCGGCGCCCTCCTGGCGGTGGTGGTGATCGGGGTCGTCGCATTCTGCCTGCTGGGGCCGTACTCTTATCTGGGCGGCGCCTTTGCGCTCGACTTCGGCGGCAAGCAGGCAAGCGCGTCCGCCTCGGGAATCATCGACGGCATTGGGTACCTGGGTGGAGTACTGGCGGGGGACACCGTGGCGCGGCTCTCGGTGGCATTCGGCTGGGAGGGCGTGTTCGTGATCCTGGCGACGGTCAGCGCCGTGGCCGCGGTGTGCGCCGGCGGTTTGCACGTCCTGAACACCAGGGCCGCGGCCAGGACGAACCATGGCTAGCCCGGCAGCGGTCGCCGAGGAGATCCTCGCGATCTACGCGGCGCGCGGCGCCGGCGCATACTTCGGCGAGCGCGTCTCGATGACCGAGCACGCCCTGCAGAGCGCGTACTTCGCACAGCAGGCCGGCGCGCCCGCGCCGCTGGTCATCGCGGCGCTGTTGCACGACATCGGACACCTGCTCGCGCAGGTCCCCGACGACATCGCCGACTGGACTGCGGACGCGCGCCACGAGGCAGGCGGCGCCCGCTGGCTCGCGCAGCGCTTTCCCCCCGCGATCTGCGAGCCGGTGCGCCTGCACGTTGCGGCCAAACGCTACCTGTGCGCGACCGATGCGCAGTACTTTGCGAAACTGAGTTCCGCCTCGGTACACACCCTGAAGCTGCAGGGAGGCCCGATGTCAGCGCACGAGGTGGCGCAGTTCGAGGCCGAGCGCTACTTCGCGGACGCGGTGCGCGTGCGGCGCTGGGACGATGCCGGCAAGGTCGCCGGGCTCAAGACTCCGCAGCTGGCTGAGTACTGCACCCTGATCGCCGGCTCGGTGCAGCTCCCGGTGATGCCGCCAGTGCCGCTCGGGCCGAGTGCATGATCGCCGGTCGGCAGCTACCTGGACGCCCCGCTGCCGCGCCCGCCGGGCTGACGCTTTAGCGCCCCGCCAGGATCGCGCGCCAGTTGATGATGGCGTTCCACAGCATGCGCTGATCGCCGCGATTGAGATCGCGATGCAGGGGATTGAAGTTGAACGCGATGACGTGACCCGCACCTGAGCGCAGATCCAGGATGGCGGGATGTCCGATGAGGCCTTCGGCTCCCCACGCCTGACCGCTCACGACGAGGGGCGCGCCTACCCGATCGCCCCATTCCAGCACCACGCCGCTGGGATCGAGCGGGCCGTCGAGACAGGTGGTGCAGTACGCCATGCGCAACCAGCGGCGTGGAATGGAATAGACCGTAAAGTTCTGGCGGAACACGTGGGTGCGCGCGGAATAGCCGTACGCGATCGGGTGATCGGGTCGCGCAAATGACACGCGCAGGTGCGCACCGGGTGTTCGGGTGGCAGCCGACTGTGACGCCGCTGCGGCCGCCCCGCCGCCCCCCTGCGTGCTGCGCGGTACCCCTCCGGACTCACGTCGCACGCCACGCACCATGCCGCCCTCGAGCGGCAACATCGAGCCGCTGCCGAGCGTGATCAGCAGCCCTCCCGCATCGACGAAGCGCTGCAGCTCCGCGAGTCCGCTCCAGCCGATGCCCCCCGTGATGTCGTCGGACTCGGCCGGCGTGCCGAGACTCGGAGTGCTGCTCGTCTTCTTGAACGGCATCGGACCCCATGCCCTGGGGATGCCCTGGATCTGCTCGGCGAGCTCCAGATCGACGTGGCCGTACAGCACAACGTCGTATCTGTCGCGCAGCTTGCCGGCGCGGATGTCCTCGTCCCGAACGTAGACATAAGGTATGTGTCGCTGATCGAGCGAGTAGCGCGCCCAGCCGATCGTGTCGGTATCCGCCCACGGCACCCACAGTCCCAGACGCGGCACGGGCGCCGCGTGGCTCGCCACCTCCGGAACCGAGGCGCTGCTCGTGAACTCGAGTCCGAGCTTCGCCGCCGCCTCGTGCAGCGCCGCGGCCAGGCCCGCTTGCGGCGCGAGGATCCAGGACCCGGGCGGGTACTCGGCGCCGTTCGCGGTGAACGCCCGCTCGGCGATCGAGATCCTGAATCGGGCCAGCCGGTAGCGCGCCTCGAGCAAGCCCTCCTGTCCGCTGTCCTTCAGCAGGTACACCGGCCCGCCGCCCGATACCGCACCTTGCGGATGAGGCGCTGCGCTGAGTGGCGCGAGCTTTGCCGCGCGTACCCGCGGATCCGCCGTCGGGATCGCCGCCAGGTGGTAATGGGCCGGCAACTCCCACGACACGTCATCGTATGGCTCGCCTGCGTCCCTGGGATAGTCCTGAGGAGCCAGCAGGTCCACCGCGTAGTTGCGGTAGGGTTGGTCGAGCCGTACGACATAGGTGCCCGCCGGGAACGTACCCTCCCTGAGGGTGAGGTCCGCCGCGGCACGCTGCACCTCGATGCCCTGCGCGAGCAGCCGTGCGACCAGTTGTGCGACGCGGGTCGGATCGCCCTGCCCGTCGGGAATGAGGAACGCATGGGGCGCCTGCTCGAGCCCCTTGCGCCATGAATGCAGGGCCTTGAGATAGAAATTCCTCAGCAGACTCTTGGACTGCTGCGCGCTTTCATCCAGCGCGGCGAGCATCGCGGTCTCGTTGTAATTGACGTTGTCGCGCGCCGACCAGCTGAAGGTCTTCTGCGGCGGCGGCGGCAAGGGACGATACCACTCGACGGTGCTCTCCTCGCCGGGCTGTTCGGGAATGAGCGTTTCGGCGGTGCCGTTGCCGAAGGTCTCGTAACCGCGGCCGTCGGAGTTGTGATTGGTCGCGATCGCATCCAGGTACAGATGCGCGAAGTCATCGCCGAAGTTCCAGGTCCATACACCCGGCATCCCGAGTCCGGTCAGTGCCTGAACTTCATGGAAGCTGAGCTCGAGCCGTTCGGCGTAAGTGAGCGGATCGACATACCGGTTGATGGGCCCGGTGCCATTCCAGGTCAAAAGCAGCGCCACGCTCTCGTGCAGATCGTGGACCACCTGCGGATGCCACTCACGGAACATGCGGAACACCGCCTTGGTGGTCTCGTGAACCTGCTGGTGGGCGTCGCGGTTGATGTCAACGAACGCGTACTTCGACCAGTAGGGCGGCGCCTGTCGCGGCAGGCTCGCCAGATCCGTCCTGCCCTTGAGAAAGCGGTAAAACCACTCGACCTGCTTGTCGCGCCCGTCGGGATTCGAGACCGGGTTGATCAGCACCACCAGATTCTCGCGGATGCGCCGGATCATCGGCTGCTCCGATACCGCGAGCCGATAGGCCAACTCCAGCACCGACTCCGTGGATCCGGTTTCATCAGAGTGAAGCGCCGCGTTGAAATAGTAGATCGGACGCGCGCTCGCCACGATACGCTCGGCGGCGGCGGCGTCGGTGGTGCGCGGATCCGCCAGCGCGGCAGTCGCGGCTCTGAGCCGCTCCAGCTCCTGGATGCCCTTCTCGTCCGCGATCGCGAGCATCACGATGTCACGGCCCTCTTCCGAACGCCCGATCGTGAACAGGCGCACGCGCGCGGAAGAGCCCGCGAGCGCGCGACAGTACCCATAGGCGGTCGAGGAATTCACCAGCTCGCCCGGCGCCCCGGGGATGCGGTGCAGAAAAGTCCGCGGTGACACCACGCTCGCGGAGGCCGGCAGATAGGCGACCCAGGGCGAGAGGAAGCGGGCCTCGGTCGTCGCCCGCGCGATCTCCTCGACCGAGCCGGGTTCGGGGGTATCCGGAGCGCTCGACTGCGCACACAGCACGCGCGGGGCGAGCGCGAGCAGGCCCAGTAGCAGCAGCGGTTTGTCGAGCAGCAGCGGTTTGTCGAGCATCAGCGTCCCCCGCGAGACCACACCGGCCTGTTCGAACGCGGCGCAGTATAGCTTATTGAACATTCGCTCAACTACCGGCAGACTCAGGCGCATGGCTCGCAACCCGCGCTACGACATCCTGTTCGAGCCGGTTAGGATCGGACCAGTCGTGGCCCGCAACCGTTTCTACGCGGTTCCGCATGCCGCCGGCATGACCAACTCGATGCCGCACATGCGCGCGAAGTTTCGCGAGACCAAGGCCGAAGGCGGATGGGGCGTGGTCTGCAGCGGCTATGTCTCGATCGACCCCAGCTCCGACGATGCACCCCTGCCGTTCGCGACTCTCTGGGATGAGGACGACATCCGCTCACACGCCCTGATGACCGAGGCCGTGCACAGGCACGGTGCACTGGCGGGCATCGAACTGTGGCACGGAGGCGGTTCGGTCATGAACCGCAGCAGCCGCATCCCGCCCCTGTCCCCGTCCGGAACGTCGTGGATGGCCACGCATGTCAATTTCATGGGTAACCAGCGGCCACAGGCCATGGACACGCGCGACATCCGCGCACTGCTCACCTGGCAGGCGGAAGCGGCGCGCAAGGCGCGCAGCGCGGGATTCGACATCGTCTACGTCTATGCCGGCATGGGATATCTGCCGTACGAATTTCTGCTGTCGGATTGGAATCAGCGCACCGATGCCTACGGCGGCAGCGTGCGCAATCGTGTCCGGATCGTGCAGGAGCTTCTGGAAGTCACGCGCGCGGCGGTCGGCGACCGCTGCGCCGTGGCGCTGCGGATCAGTCTCGAGGAGCTGCGTTCGCGGCCAAGCGATGCGGCGCCCTCGCAAGCCCACGAAGTCGTCGAGCTGCTCGCCGAGGTGCCCGATCTGTGGGACGTGAAGCTGGACTCCTCGCCGACCGACTGCGCCCCGTCGCGATTCGCGCCCGAGGGCAGTCATGAGCCGATCATCGAGTTCGTCAGGAAGCTCACACGCAAGCCGGTGGTCGGCGTCGGCCGTTTCACCTCCCCGGACACCATGGTCGGCCAGATCAAACGCGGCGTGCTCGACCTGATCGGCGCGGCGCGACCCTCGATTGCGGATCCGTTTCTTCCCAGGAAAATCGACGAGGGCCGCGAGCAGGACATCCGCGAGTGCATCGGCTGCAACATCTGCATCTCGAGCTGGCACGACTCGGTGCCGGTGCGCTGCACTCAGAACCCGACGATCGGCGAGGAGTGGCGTCGCGGGTGGCACCCCGAGCGCATCGCCCCGGCGGGCACTACGGCCTCGGTTCTGGTGGTCGGCGCGGGTCCCGCGGGCCTCGAATGTGCGCTGTCGCTCGGCCGGCGCGGTTACGAGGTGACCGTGGCGGAGGCGGCGGATGAGATCGGCGGCCGGTTGCGCTTCGAGACCCGCCTGCCCGGGCTGGCAGGCTGGGGGCGCGTCCTCGACTGGCGCCGGGGTCAGTTGGAGCGGCTGCCGAACGTCAATATCTACCGCGGCAATCGCCTGACGGCGGACGACATCCTGGGCCTGGGCAACACGCACGTGGTCATCGCCACCGGATCGCGCTGGGCGCGCCTGCTGTACTCGGCGCTCGAGATCCCGGTGGGGAGCCTGGAGGGGCCCGATGTCTTCACTCCCGATGACATCGCGGACGGCGCACGGATCGAAGGGCCGGTCGTCGTCTACGACTTTGACAACTACTACATGGGCAGCGCGCTGGCGGAGCACCTGGCCAGGCTCGGGCAGGCGGTCAGCTACGTGACCCCTGCGGGGCATGCATCGGCCTGGGCGATCATGAGCAATGAGCAGCCGCAGGTTCACCGGGCACTGTTCGCGGCCGGGGTTGCCCTGCACACGCTGTCCCGCGTGACGGGATTCGAGGGCGGCGAGGTCGCGCTCGCCAAGCAGTTCACGGGCGCTTCCACCCGGCTCGCCTGCAAGTCCCTGGTGATCGTCGGCGCGCGCGTGGCGAACGATTCCCTGCACACCGCGCTCAGCGCCCGTTCGCAGGAATTGGCGACAATCCAATCCGTCACCCGCATCGGGGATGCGCTCGCTCCGGGCGCGATTGTGCATGCCGTGTACAGCGGTCACCGGTATGCTCGGGAACTGGATGCCGACCCTGCGGCCCTGAGCTACCGGCGCGATGCACCCCTGGGCAGGGAGCGCGCTACGGTGATGCCGGGGTTCGCCGCCAACGAAGATCTGGAGAAGCTCCCGTGAGCACCCACGAGCCGCCCCCGCGGCTGGCCGGTCTGGAGGCCACCCTGCCATCGAGCTGGTATCGCTCGGAGAGCGTATTTGCCGTGGAGAAGGAGCGGATCTTCTGCCGCGACTGGATCTGTGTCGGGCGCGAGGAAGAATTGGTGCAACCCGGCGCGTTCCGCGTGCTCGATATCCTCGGCGAAAGCATCATTCTGGTGCGCAACCGCGAGGCTCGGCTGCGCGCCTTCTACAATGTGTGCCGGCACCGTGGTACACGCCTGTGCCGGGAGCCGGGCGCGTCGGTCCCCGGCGCCCCGCTGCCCGGTGGCATCACCGCCGGGCGTATCACCTGTCCGTATCACCAGTGGACCTACGATCTCGACGGTCGGCTCATCGCCGCACCCCATCTGAGCGCTCAGCCGCAATTCGACAAGGCACTGTTCAGCCTGTACCCGGCGGAGGTCGAGGCGTGGGGCGGTTTCGTGTTCCTGAACCTGACCCCGGCCACTGCCGTGCCGTTGCAGCGGCAGCTCGCCGGAATTCCCGAGCGCCTGGCGCGCTACCCCTTGGGGGAGCTGCGGATCGGTCATACGATCGGCTACCGGGTGGCCGCGAACTGGAAGGTGATCTGCGAGAACTACAACGAGTGCTACCACTGCGGGGGCGTGCATCCGGAGCTGTGTGAGCTGGTGCCGGCGTTCCGTGAGCGCGGCGGCGCGAATCTCGACTGGCTGCGTGGCATTGCGCATCGCCCCGGCGCGTATACGTTCACCAAGTCAGGCACGACGCGCCGCCGCGCATTCCCGACCCTGAACGAAGACGAGCGGGTGCGCCACAAGGGCGAGCTGCTGTATCCTAACCTCTTCCTGAGCCTCGCCTGCGATCATGCCGCGGTATTCATCCTGCAGCCGCGCAGCGCCGCGCACACCGACATCACCTGTCACTTCCTGTTCGAGCCGTTCGAGATCGACAAGCCCGATTTCGAGCCCAGCGACACCACCGAGTTCTGGGATCTCGTCAACCGCCAGGACTGGGCGATCTGCGAGGCGGTGCAACTGGGCATCAGCGCGCGCGTGCACGAGCGCGGCTATTACGCCCCGATGGAAGACTTCAGTCTCGACATCCGTCGCTACGTCCTGGAACGGATCGGCGACGCGGTCGAAGCGACGTGAGGGACCAGCCGGCGGCGACAGCCTCTTTCCCCTCCCCGCAGCGCATCCGCGTGCGCTGGAGGATATTTCTGTTCCTGTTCGGCTTCGGCTTCATCGCCTATGTGCAGCAAAGAAGCCTGACCGTCGCCAGCTATCGGATGATGCCGGACCTGGGTCTCACCCAGATGCAGATCGGCTGGCTGGAGACCGCGCTGCTGGTGGGCTACACGGCCCTGCAGTTTCCCGGCGGTGTGCTCGGCCAGCGCCTCGGGGCGCGTTTGACGTTCGTGGTGATCGGGCTCATCGCCTTCCTGTGCTGCATGGTGACGCCACTCGCGCCGATTCTGCTGCAGGGAGCTGCGCTGTTCGCGGGCTTGCTCGCCGTGCAGTTGCTGCTCGGCGCCTCGCAGGCGCCGATATTCCCGGTCTCATCCGGAGTGTTCGAGGCCTGGTTCACGCCCGACAGATGGCCGCTGGTGCAGGGCCTGCAGAGCATGGGTCTTGGCCTCGGAGCCTCCCTCACTCCACCGCTCATCGCCTGGCTCATGACCGCGTTCGACTGGCGGCGGGCGCTCGCCTGGACGACCCTGCCCGCGCTGCTGCTGATCGCCTGGTGGGCTTGGTATGGCAGGAACAGCCCCAGCGAGCATCCGGCGGTGAGTGCGGAGGAGCTCGCCGAGCTCGGGGCGGAGCCCCCTGAGCCTGCCGACTCCGGCATCTCGTGGCCACGCATGTGGGCGTTGATGAGGAACCGGGATGTGCTGGCGCTGACCGGCTCCTACGTGTGCATGAACTACGTGTACTACCTGCTCGCCAACTGGTGTTTCCTCTACCTGGTGCAGGAGCGGCACTTCACGGTGCTCGAGAGCGGCTGGCTGGCCAGCACACCGCCGCTCGCGGCCGCCATCGGCGCGGGCGTTGGCGGTCTGCTGGCGAGCGTCCTGGGACGGCGCTATGGCGTACGCAGCGGCCTGCGGATCCTGCCCCTCCTCTCACTGCCTGCCGCCGGCCTGCTGCAATTTCTGGCGGTGGACGCGGCGAGCCCTTACCTCGCCGTGGCGGCCCTGGCGCTGTGCTTTGCCTGCGTCGAGCTGAACGAAGGCCCTTACTGGGCCGCGATCATGCATGTCGGACGCGCCGACACCATGGCGGCGTCGGGGCTGCTCAATACCGGCGGAAACGCCGGCGGCCTGATCGCCACGCCGATCGTCGCCTATCTGTCGGGCCATCACGCCTGGACCCAGGCCTTTCTGATCGGGACCGGTTTCGCCGTGGTGAGCGCGGCCGCGTGGCTGCTGGTGGACCCCACCCGCCGTGCCGGCAGCGATGCATCCGGCGCCGCGGCGTCCTAGGGTCCGCGCGAGACCCACTCCCGCCGGTGCGCGGGGTTCGCTCACGGCGACGCCGCAAGGTGGAGTAGCATCTGCCGGTGTTACCTCGGACTGGCTCTCGGGTCGGTTGCTGCGCTCTGCTGCTGGCACTCGGCGCGTTCCAGCCGGCGGCGCGCGCTCAGACAGCGACGCCGCCGCAGACCCGCAACGTCGTGCTCATCGTCAGCGATGGTCTTCGCTGGCAGGAGATTTTCACCGGCGCCGACCCCAGCCTGTTGAACGAGAAAAACGGCGGCATCTGGGACAAGGAACAGGACCTGCGCCGCGAATTCTGGCGCGCTGACCCGGACGAACGCCGCCAGGCGCTGTTTCCGTTCCTGTGGACCACGGTCGCCACGCGCGGGCAGATCTTCGGCAACCAGGCCAAAGGCAGCATCGCCCGCGTCACCAACGGCTTGGCCTTCTCCTACCCCGGATACAATGAAATGCTGACCGGCCGTGCCGACCCGCGCATCAACTCCAACCAGTTCGGCCCGAATCCCAACCCCACTGTGTTCGAATGGCTGAACGGTCTGCCGGAGCTGCACGGGCGCGTGAGCGTGTACGCGACCTGGGAGACGTTCAAGGATATCTTCAACGTGCGACGCAGCGGTCTGCCGCTGCAGGTCGGATGGGACCTGCCCTACAGTGGCCAACTCACCCCGCGGCAGGAGCTGCTGAACCAACTCTACCGGTCCACGACGAGATTGGACGACGGGGATGTCTACAACGCGTTCCTGCAGATCCCGTTGCTCGACTCGTTGCGCCAACACCAGCCGCGCGTACTGTTCGTCGGCTACGGCGAGACTGACAACTGGGCGCACGCGGGCCGCTACGACCTCCTGCTCCACAGCGCGCACCTCTTCGATCACTTGGTTGAGGAGCTTTGGCAGACCCTGCAGGGCCTGCCGGCGTATCGCGATCGGACTACCTTCATCATCACGACCGATCATGGCCGCGGCAGCGGACCGATCGATTGGAAGGAGCACGGCGTCGGGCAGCCCGGCTCGGAGAACATCTGGATCGCGGTGCTCGGTCCCGACACTCCACCGCTCGGCGAGCGCACTCACACCGCACCGGTCAGTCAGGCCCAGATTGCGGCAACCGTGGCGGCGCTACTGGGCAAGGACTACCGGCAGGCGGTACCGTCCGCCGCCGCCCCCATCGCACAGGTCCTGAGCCAGCGCCCCTGAGCGGCCGATCAGTCGCGCAACGTTCCGGCGCTGCTCACCGGGGCGCCCACGACCTTCGTAAGCACCTCGATGAGCTGCCCGGGATCAACGGGCTTTGGTACGTGCTCGTCGAAGCCCGCCTCGAGCGCGTGCCGGCGATCATCGTCCCGGGCGAACGCCGTGACTGCCACCGCGCCCACGCGCGGCGTATGCCCTTCGCCCTCACGTTTGCGAATGCTGGCCAGCAGCTGATAGCCATCCTCGCCGGGAAGTCCGATATCGCAGACCAGCACATTCGGATGGTGCAGCGCCAGCGCCTCTCTTGCCGTGGCCGCCGAGGTCGCGATGCGCACGCGCGCTCCGGCAGCCTCGAGGAACTGCCACATCGCCTCCGCTGCTGCCGATTCATCCTCGACGATGAGCACCTGCATCCCCGCGAGCTTTGCGTCCGCGCTGGCCGCGGCGTCGCCGTCCGCAACCGGCAATTCCTGTCGTCTGGCAAGCGGCAATCGCACGGTAAAGGCCGAGCCGCGTCCCTCCCCCTCACTGTGCGCGCTGATCGAGCCGCCGTGGAGCTCCACCAGCTCCCGGGCGATGGCCAGTCCCAGGCCCAGCCCCGTATGCTGTCGGCTGGTCACCGCTTCAGCCTGCTTGAAGCGATCGAACACCAGCGGCAGGAAGTCGGAACGAATACCTATGCCGGTGTCGCGAACGATGATCTGCACGGCGCCGCCGTCCCGGGACAACTCGACCTCGATGGCTCCGCCCGAAGGGGTGAACTTCACGGCGTTATTCAACAGATTCAATACCACCTGTTGAATCCGATCCGGATCGGCGCGCACCACCCCCACTTCGTCACTGAGCCGCGATTCCAGCTTGATGCTGCGAGAGGCCGCATTGGGCAGCACGGCGTCAATCGCGCCCTGTACGACCTCCGCAAGACGGGTCTCGCGCAACGCCAGGCGGAGCTTGCCCGAGGTGATCCGCGAGGCGTCCAGCAGATCGTCGATGAGCGCCTGCTGGGC
>VBNH01000187.1 GCA_005878095.1 Gammaproteobacteria bacterium
CGCCTCGACACGCTCGCGGCGATCCTCGCCGCGTTTGGTCTTCGCCTGACTGTGCGGACCCGAAGCGGACGTGCCGCAAGAGGCCGAGCGACTGTGGCGCCTGCCTGAGCCAGTTTCCTCAAGGTATTGCGTTCGGTCGAAGAAGGAATGCGAAATACAAGGGCCAGATGCGCAGTATCCGGCGAACATAGAACCCCGGCACATCAATGTTGCCGCAGAGTTCCCGTTCGCGAAGCAGCAGTGGTGAGCGCGTAAGCTTCGAGGCCGAGGACGGTCGGAGGATCACCGGGATGCTCGTACGCCGAGCGTGTCGATCGAAGACGGCGATGCGGCCGGATCCTGCGACTGTCCGAACGCGGACGACGGTTGGTTCTGCAAACACCACGTGGCTGTCGCACTGATCTGGCGTCACCGATTATCAGGCACCGAACCCGTCGTCGACGAGGCAGCGCGCAAAACGGTGCAAGCGAGTGCCAAGCGTACACAGACGGTGAGCGAGTCCACTCAGGGTATCAGTGCGGCGATGGCGCGAGCCTCGAGGGGTACACCGCTCAACCTCGCAGCATGGAGTGCGGCTCCGATATCCGGAGGTAATCGAGGGGGCCCGAGACGATACCTTGCGCCGCCCTCGAGCAAGGCGCTGAATGGCTTCAGGAGAAGATCCTGAAGCTTGAACATCCCGCCCGAATACGATACCGCGAGACGTGTGTCTTCCGGAACCTGCAAGCGCTGACGGGTAGCGTCTATTATTTCCGCAAGTTCTCGCGCCGCGAGATCAAATAGTTCCTGTGCCTGCACGTCTCCCGACGCAGCTGCCGCGGCGATGATCTTCGACAGCTGCGCAAACTCGCTGCGCTGCATGATGCTCTTCCCGTAGATCGCGGCACACAGGTCCAGATCAGTCTCGAGGCCGAAATGACGCCTTATGGCCGCATGCAACGGTCCGCGCGGCGTACGGCCATCACTCATGCGCGAGAAGAGCCTGAGACCTTCCCGCGCGATCCAGTACGCCGACCCCTCGTCGCCGAAGAGCTCTCCCCAGCCGCCCGCCCGCGCGCGGCGCCCCTCATATTCCCCGTAAGCAATGGAACCGGTGCCGGCCACCACGCTGATGCCATCCTCGCCGGCGAGCGCTCCCGCCCAGCCGCACACCATGTCGTTGTCGCAACGATGCCGATCGGGCGGAAGCGTCGGTGTCGCCACCGCATCGAGCGTCGCAAGCAGCGCACGGTCCTCGCCATAGGCGGGCAGGCCGATGAACGCGAACGTCAGTTTCGAGCCGGCGACGCCGCCGAGCTTCAAGGTTGCCTCGATCCCGCGCGCCAGCAGGGTCCGCAGTCCTTCCAGCCCGATCTGCGGATAGTAAGCGGGACCTTCTTCATGTCTGGCAAGAACGCGTCCGGATTGCTCGATGAGCGCAAAACGCGTCTTGCTGCCACCACCGTCGACACCGAGATAGATTCTCACGGTGATCCGCCGTGGGGATAAATCGAGACCCCCTGAACGACCCGGCTCACGGTACCGGCCGCGCTTGGATTGTCGGGGCGTACGCCCAGCGAAAGGGCGCGCAGCATGGCCAGTGATTGGGAGAATACCGCATAGGGCAGGCAGAGCTCGAGGTCGGACACTTCAGTCTTGCAGTTGGCACTCCCCGCCAGCACTACATCGTCCCGCTGCAACTGTGCCTGCGTGCCGCTCGACAGGACCACGACGCGCCCGGCTACCGCCTCGCGCCGCAGTTCTGCGACCAGGTCCAAATCGTAGCGTCTCGTGTAGGGGTCATTGGACAGGAAGATCACGACCAGCGTTTTTTCATTCAGGATGGCCTTCGGGCCGTGCCGGAAGCCCAGGGTCGACTCCGCCGCCGCCACCACCTTGCCGTCTGTCAGCTCGAGCATCTTGAGCGCCGCTTCCCGCGCAAGCCCCTGGAGCTCGTTGCTGCCGAGATAGACGACGCGTTCGAACCCTTCGTGCACGAGAGCGTTGAGGGTGGGCGTGCAGCCGGCAAGCACCTGATCAGCAAGTGCAATGATCGAACGCAGGCGCGCAGCCCCCGCAGGCGCCACCCTGAACGTCAGGGCGGCCGCCAGCAGCATCCCCGTGAAGCTCGAAGTCATGGCGAAACTTCGGTCGTTGCTCGCCTCCGGGAGCAGGACGACGCCAGCGTTTTTCATCTCGCGCGCACGCTGAAGTAGCGCACCGTCTGCGTTGCAGGTGAAGATGAGATGCGCGCAGCGCTCCACCCGCCGCTCCGCGAACTCGACCGCCGCCACACTTTCAGGGCTGTTACCCGAGCGCGCGAACGACACGATGAGCGTCCGGCAGCGCGATGAGAGAAAGGTGTCGGGACTTGCCACGATATCCGTGGTCGGGATGGCTTCCACGCGGGCCAGCTTGCGCGCCAATGCCGGTGCGAGACACTCTCCGATGAAGGCCGAGCTGCCCGCCCCGGTGAGCACGATCCGTAAGTCGGGCTGCGAGAGCATCGGGCGCAGGAAGTCCTCGAGCCGCGCGGCTTCAGCCGCATGCAGCTTCTCGACTTCGAGCCAGATCTGCGGCTGCTGCAGGATCTCGCGGGCCGTCCAGTGGGCACCCGAGGCGTCGATGTGCGCAGCGCTCATCCCGAACCGGTCCAGCGTCTCTTTCATATCTCGGGCCTGCCCGCGACGGCGGCCGCGCAGGCGCGGGCGTAGCCCAACAGGACCCGCGAGACGCCGTCGAGTAGCAGCGCCTGCGGAGTGTTCTCGAGAGCGCCGGCGCGGATAGCCTGGTACTGAAGCGGCAGATACTGGCTGAGAAGCGTCAAGGGAATCGGCCGAGCGCTCAATCTGGCGATCAGCGCGTCGGTGGCGTTTCGAACCTCCGCCGCGCCCCAGTAATAGCGGATGCGGTCGCTGAAGCTGTACTGAAGGTCAGCCGCCTCGGTGTGGGGGGCAGTGTAGTAGGGCTTCCAGTAGCGCGGCTCTTTCCGCATCGCCGTGAGCACGATGTCCTTCAACGACTCGCCTGTGCCTTCCGCAAGCTCCTGCTCAATGTCCGCAAGCGCCCACAGCACCTCACGGAGTGCGAATGTCGCGGCGGGGCCCACTTTGAGAATCGCGAAGTGATCCTTGACCAGCGCGGCAAGGGCGGCGGGCTTCTGGTAGTCCGTGGAATGCGCCTCGTACACAAGTCCGCGTTCGCTCTCGATGCGCTTGGAGAGCTGCCGTGCTTTTGCCGCCTGGTAGTCGATCACCTTGTGATTGTCGAACTCGACGCCCGGCTGCACCACCAGCGCCCCCACCCGTTCCCACGCCGCTC
>VBNH01000118.1 GCA_005878095.1 Gammaproteobacteria bacterium
CGAATGTCGTCTCCGTCTTGCCGCTCATGTCCACAGCCGCGTTGCGAAGGTGCCGTTGCCGCGCGCGCGTTTGCGGGCGCGACACTCGAACGCGCCAGATTTACATGGTCCGTGCCCTGAATCAAGGCGCGGCCTACCCGCCGGTAGGGGCGCTAGCGTCCAAGGCAGTGCGCGCCGCGGGGCTGGCGCGTGTCACTGCACGACCTTGATGAAATCGCCGGGCCTGGGCTCACCCTTGGGATACAGACCGTTGAGCAGACGCAGCTCTTCCTTCTTGAACTTCTCGACCGGCATGTCCTTGGCGTAGTCGTCGATCCTGGTCGTGTCGGTCGCCTGCACGATCTTCAGGCGATACGGCTCGGCGAGCGGGTATTCCGAGGGCTTCATGTCGCGCATGGTCTCGATCGAGGACATGAACAGCCCGTCATCGAGCGGCGCGCCCGCCTCACTCGAGCGGCTCGCGGCGCCGATCACGAAGGCCTGGCTGCCGCGATACAGCACCGCCCAGCGCACCGGCCCCTCCCCGCCGTCGAGCGGCGAGCCCGAGCGGGTGATGACGGCGTAGCCCTCCATGCCGTTGACCGCCAGCGCCTCACCGCGGGCGATCGATGCGCCTCTGAGCTTGTGCAGCAGGAATTCGCGCGGCGCCTGCTTCTCCGGGCGCTTCTCCACCGTCACCTGCATCAGCAGCTCCTTCTTCTTGGTAATCAGCAGTCGGTCGCGCTCGTTCTGCACCCGCCACCCCTTGGGGAAGGCCATCGTGAGCTTCATGCCGGCGTGATAGAAGCGGTTGTCGCGCACGCTGCCCTGCTCGCGCGAGGAGCCGAAGGGCAGCCCGTCGATCGCCTTGAGATACTCGTCGCGGTTATCGATCCAGCCGCCGCGCGGCGCCGTGCTGATGTTCGCCGCCCCGAGCGTCGCCTGCACGATGCGCTCATCGGGCGCGGGGTGATCGGAGAACACGCCGTGGTAGATGTTGGGATCGCGGCTCTCGTCCTTGGCGCGCGTGAGCTCGAATGACTCCTGCGCCTTGAACACCTTCATCGCGTTGCCCATCGCCTCCGGACGATAGCCGCTGCGGGCGGCGTACTCGAGCCCCAGGCGGTCGGCCTCCGACTCCTGGTCGCGGCCGTAGCCCTGCATCCAGGCGGTGGCCCCGATGTCAGCCATTTCCGCCAGGGTCGCATTGCCCGTCAGGATCGCGGTCGCCAGCGCCCCCGTCCCCAGGAGCACGCCGCGCGCCTGGCTGCGGGCCGGATGGCGTGCGACGTCATGACCGATCTCATGCCCGAGCACCGCAGCCAGCTCGGCTTCGGAGTTCAGGTACGGCAGCAGCCCGCGATGAATGTAGACGTAGCCGCCGCCGATGGTGAAGGCGTTCAGCGAGTCGTCATCGAGCACGAAGAACTTGAAATCCCAGTCCGCGATCGGCGTATTGCGCGCCACGCGCGTGCCGACCATCTGTACGTAATCCTGCAGGGCCTGGTCCTGGTACAGGCCGTAGAATTTCTTGATCTCCTCGTGGATGCGTCGCGCGCTCTCCTGCTCGCCTTTCACGGAGCTGAAGACGACGTGGTGCGTGCCGCTTTCCGGGTTGGTGGCGCAGCTGCCCGCGGCGAGCGCGGCGGCGCACGCGACGGCGGCGACGAGTGTGCGACGCATGACGCGACTCCCCTTCGGCCCAGGCCGGTTCCGGGCTGCGCTGTCAGGAACAGCCGTTCCCGCAGCGCGTCCCGACAAGGCCCTGGCTTAGATCGATCGCCGGACGCCGAAGTTCCGCGCCTGTCGCAGGCCCCGGCTGCCGGATGGCTGAAAGGGCGAGTTACCGCGCGCCGCCCGCCGTGGCGTACTTCTTGCGGAACTTGTCCACGCGGCCCGCGGTGTCGACGATCTTCTGCTTGCCGGTATAGAAAGGATGGCAGTTCGAGCACACCTCGACCTGCAGATCATGTCCGAGGGTCGAGCTCGTCTTGAACGTGTTGCCACACGTGCAGGTGACGGTGATCTCTTTATACTCGGGATGGATGGCGGCTTTCATGGCGTGCTCACGGTGTCTTGCGAAGACGCTCACCAGTTCATGGGGCGTCAAGCACACGAGTTAAAGGGCGCGGGAGTTTAGCGGCAGTGTCGCGCGTCCTCAAGCTCCTTGAAGGACCCCGCCGTTGCAAGGGTTCCTTATCCACAGAAGCTGTGGACAACTCTGTGGACGGAGTCCTCCGCAAGGCTGCGATTTCGCGGTCAGATTGCATTTTTGTTACCTTGGTCAAAAAATGAGCATGTCTTTTTACCCTGTCTCCTCAATGAGTTAGGCAAATCTTGTCGCGCGGCTTGGCGGGTTTTCCCTGTAATTTACTCATTCTCCGATAACGCCCCCCGGGCCTGTGAATAAAAGGCCGCCCGAGCGGGGGCCGGAAACGCCGATTGACAACGCAGGAAGCTCGGTGAATTTCGGAGTTTCCGGCATGAATCCGAGCAGCACGTCGTTGAGGAATCGCAGCCCGAGCTCGCTCGGCCGCAAGCCCGTCGGGGTGCGCGCGATCAGGCCCCGCCGGATCGCCGCCTCCACCGGCGCCGCAATCTCCCGCCAGTCAAGCCCGGTGCGCCCGGCGAACATCTGCGCATCGAAACCGGCCGTGAGGCGCAGCGCGTTCAGCATGAATTCGAACGGCAGCTCGCGCGCGGGAATCACGCGGCGCACGAGCGCCTCGTCCGCGGCCGCGAGGTAGCGCCGCGGCTCGCGCAGCTGCACCGTGCGCACGATCCGCGCACGCTGCGGGAACGTGAGCTTGCCGTGCGCGCCGGCGCCGACACCGAGATAGTCGCCGAAGGTCCAGTAGTTGAGGTTGTGGCGGCACTGCCGCCCGGCGCGCGCGTACGCGGACACCTCGTAGCGGGCGAACCCCGCCTGCGCGAGGAGCGCGGCGCACCCGTCGAGCATGGCCGCCGCAGCGTCCTCATCCGGCAGCGGCGGCGGACGCGCGGCAAACAACGTCCCGGGCTCGAGCGTGAGTTGGTAGTGCGAGAGGTGTCCCGGGGAGAGCGCCAGCGCTTCGGTGACGTCGCGCAGCGCGGCGGCGACGTCCTGCCCGGGCAGCGCGTACATGAGATCGAGGTTGAAGTTGTCGAGCCCCGCGGCATGGAGCTCCTCGGCGGCGCGCCGGGTCTCGGCGGGGGAATGAATGCGTCCCAGGGCGCTGAGCCCAGCCTGATCGAAGCTCTGGGCGCCGAGCGACACGCGCGTGACGCCGGCCGCACGGTATTCGCGAAACGCGCCGCGCTCGATGGCGCCGGGGTTCGCCTCCAGAGTCACCTCGAGGTCGGCCGCGACGCTGAGCTGCCGGCGCGCCGCCGCGAGCAGCTCGCCGATCGAGCGCGGGGAGAACAGGCTCGGCGTGCCGCCGCCGAGGAACACGCTGGTCACTTCGCGCCCCGCGACCTGCGGTGCCTGCGCAGCCAGATCGCGCGTCAGTCGCCCGAGGTAGGCCTGCTCCGGGAGCTCACCGGTCAGTGTGTAGGAGTTGAAATCACAGTACGGGCACTTGCGCACGCACCAGGGAAAGTGCACGTAGAGCGCGAGCGGCGGGGTAGTCAGTGCGGGCATCGCTGCACTGTACCAGCGCGGGCGGGCGCCGCGCGCTCAGCGCACCGGCAGAGGCCGCGGCGGATCGTCGGTGACGAATACGGACGCGACGTAGCGCGTGCGGTCCAGCCGAAAACCGATGCGCCACTGCGGCGGGTTGCTGGTCAGGAGAAGCAAGGGGGCGCAGGACAGGTCGCGCACGCCCAATCTGCCCAATCTCGCGAAGTAAACCTCGCGAGCGTGCGGACGGCACAGGTGGTTCGCGGCGGCGAGGATGCGCCGCGCGCGCGCGTAGTGATCCGGATTCGTCTCGCGCAGCTGCTCGAGCCCGCGCGCATCCAGGTAGACGGTCTCGTGGAACACCTGAGCCGGTATGTCCCCGGCGGCAACGGTGCCGATGCCGCTTGCCATCAGCGCGGCCATGCAGGCCGCCGGCATTGCGGCACGAGGGAGCTTGCGTCGCATGCTGAGCGCTCCGCTATGCGGACCATAGACTACCCGCCGCGCACGCCGGTTCCAAGAGGAGGCGCGGGGGCGAACGTCAGACTTTCCTCCGCACCGGCACGACCTGGGTGCGTGCGGGTGAGGGCGAGCAGCCAGGCAGCGCCAGGGCGTGCGCCGCGGCGACCACCGCGAATGCGGGCAACCGCCTCGCCGCGGTCGACAAGGCCATGGCGCGCACCTCTCGTGTGCGACCTCCCGTGGGATGTTCCGCTTCGAGGCGCGCGGCGCTGAAAGGTTCACCAGCATCGCCGTCACCGGATCATTGATGGCGCGATCATCTATAGTTCAATGTCAAATATCTAGTCATTTGTATATTCAAAATAAAATAAGCTACTGTTATATATAGTATTAATATAGTCTAATATCTATTCTATATTCTATTCACAATGGCATCCGACACGAGAAACTTGATTGACCGCCTGGCACTGGGTCCCGCCTCCGCAGCGGACCTGTCGCAGTCACTTGGGGTCTCCCAGCCAACGATCTCTCGCGCATTGCGGCGACTTGAGCGTAGCGGCCAGGTGTTGCGAATCATGGGCAGCACGCGTGGAGCGCGTTATGGAGTTCCCCGATCGATAGATCAGATTGGCTCGCGGTGGCCGCTGTATCGGATCGATGAGACCGGGGCGGTCCAGGAGCTCGGACACGTGAACGCGATTGAGCGCGATCACTACTTCGTCTCGGACGGCCCGCCGCGGATTCGCGGCCTATTCGAAGGCTTGCCGTACTACCTTCAGGATCTGCGCCCCGCCGGCTTTCTCGGTCGCACGATCCCTCGCGCCTACCCCGAACTCGAGCTGCCGTTGCGCGTCGCTGACTGGACCGATGCGCATGTACTCGCCTACCTTGCCCGATGCGGGACAGAGTGCACGGGCGATCTGATCGTCGGCACCGAGGCACTCGATCGCTATCTGGCCACAGCGAACGCACCGGCGCCGATTGACGAGGGTACGCGCAGCCGCACGTATCCTCAGCTCGCCAATGCAGCGATGGAAGGGCGCGCGGGCGGTTCCTCCGCGCACGGCGAACAACCAAAGTTCACGGCGTGCGTGGCATCGGCTGACCTGCGTACACACGTACTCGTGAAGTTCTCGCCGCCGCGCAACGGCCCACTCGGCGCGAGATGGGCGGATCTCTTGATCGCCGAGCACCTGGCCCACGAGACATTGACTGCCGAGGGCATTCTGGCGTGCCGCTCCGAGATACTGGAGGCCGGCGAGCGCATTTTTCTCGAAACGAAGCGTTTCGATCGCATCGGCGCGGAGGGTCGGCGGGGTGCAGTTTCCCTGTTCGCGGTCGATACAGCTCGCTACGGACGCCTCGATGACTGGACCAGTTCAGCCGAGCGCTTGCGGGCGGATGGGCTCCTGTCGAGAGAGGATGCCGAACACATTCGTCTCATCGATGCGTTCGGCGCGCTCATTGGGAACACCGATCGCCACTTTGGCAATATCACCCTCTTCGATTCCTACGTGGGCTACCTGCAGCTTGCCCCGGTCTATGACATGTTACCGATGCTCTTTGCGCCTGCGGACGAGCAGCTAATTCAGCGCGTGTTTGAACCTGCCCCGCCGACTGCGGCCTGGCTTTCAATTTGGCCGCGGGCCTATGCAATCGCGGAGCGCTATTGGAACAACGTCGCGCAGGATGCCCGCATCACTGCAGCATTTCGTGAGCAGAGCGCGCGCTGCCTCGAGTCGCTTCGCGCTCTCCCTGCGCGGGGTCGGCTGCGCTTGCGGTAGCTCTCTACTCCGCGTTCTGCACCTGCTCACCGCGGGTGCGCCTATCCAATTGATCTTATAGAACCTTGCCAAGCCGTATGCCCGAGCAGCTGCAAACCCAAGCTACAGCGCTTCCCCTG
Source organism: Gammaproteobacteria bacterium (assembly GCA_005878095.1). Lineage (GTDB taxonomy): Bacteria > Pseudomonadota > Gammaproteobacteria > Steroidobacterales > Steroidobacteraceae > 13-2-20CM-66-19. The sequence continues at coordinate 5,946 of VBNH01000118.1, forward strand.
CTCCCGGCCCTCGGCCACTGCTGATGAGCCGCGTATCGAGCTGCGAAGCCCGGCAGTCCCGCCAGTTTCGCAGTACGTTGCGGAGCTCAGGGCATTGAGTAAAAATACTCAATGACATGAGTAAAAAACGGGACGAGTTCCGACGCCCCCAAGCTGCCGTGCTGGCCGAGCGGTTGGCCGAGCCGCGCCGATTTCTGCACGTCGTCGCCGGTCCACGCCAGGTCGGCAAGTCTACCTTGGTACAGCAGGTCACCGGTGAGCTAAGCCTGCCGGTTCACTACGCGAGTGCCGATGAGCCGACGCTGCGAAGCCCGGACTGGATCAGTCAGCAATGGGAGGCGGCGCGGCTCGACGCCTCGGGCAAGGCCGGCGCCCTGCTCGTGCTGGATGAGATCCAGAAGATCCCTGCGTGGTCGGAGACGGTCAAGCGGCTCTGGGATGCGGACACGCGCAAGAAGCGCCCGCTCAAGGTCGTGCTGCTCGGCTCGGCCCCGCTTCTCATGGCCCAGGGTCTGACGGAGAGCCTCGCCGGTCGGTTCGAGACCCTAAGGCTCCCGCACTGGTCACTTACCGAAATGCGCACGGCCTTCGGCTGGTCGCTGGAGCAGTACCTCTACTTCGGCGGCTACCCGGGCGCCGCGCCCCTCGTCGGCGATCCCAAACGCTGGGCGCGATACATCGCCGACAGCCTCATCGAGACCTCGATCGCACGCGATGTGCTGCTATTGACCCGCGTCGACAAGCCGGCCCTGCTGCGCCGGCTGTTCGAGCTCGCCTGCCGGTACTCGGGGCAGGTGCTCTCCTACACCAAGATGATCGGGCAGCTTCAGGACGCCGGCAACACGACGACGCTGGCGCACTACCTGGACCTTCTGGCTGGAGCGGGAATGGTCTGCGGGCTGGCGAAGTACGCCGGCGACGCGGCGCGCAGCCGGGGATCGAGCCCGAAGCTGCAGGTGCTGAACACCGCGCTGATGAGCGTGACTGCCGGCGTCAGCCCGGCAGAGGCGCGCGCGGATCGGGAATTCCGCGGCAGGCTGATTGAATCCGCGATCGGCGCGCATCTTGCCAATGCCGCCGCAGCAGGTGAGTGTGAGCTTTACTATTGGCGGGACCGAGGACAGGAAGTCGACTTCGTCGTGAAAGCCCATGCCCGAGTGACCGCCATCGAAGTAAAGAGCGGCCGTGCCCCACAGGCCCATCCCGGGACGGCGGCCTTTGCGGAGGCGTTCAGAGTCAAGCGCACACTGCTCGTCGGTGGCGACGGCATCTCCGTGGAAGAATTCCTGAATCGGCCAGTATCGCAATGGCTGGCAAACTGATCGCTGTTGCAAGTACATCTCCGACGCCTTCGAGGCCAAGCACGCCGAGCTCGCCGCGCAGAAGGCCGAGGGCGCCGACCCCGAGGACCCGGACGAGTACCGCGCGGCGAGCGTCTTCTGGGTGCCGAAGGAGGCGCGCTGGGCGCACCTAAAGGCCAGCGCCCCGCAGCCCACCATCGGCAGGCTCGTGGACGACGCGATGGGCGGCCACCGAGCGCGACAACCCGTCGCTCAAGGGCTATTCCGCGTTCTGCACCTGCTCGCGCATCTGCTCGATCAGGACCTTCATGTCGACCGCACTGCGGGTGGTCTCGAGGTCCTGGGACTTCGAGGACAGGGTGTTGGCTTCGCGGTTGAGCTCCTGCATGAGGAAGTCGAGCCGGCGGCCGGCGGGCTCGCTCGCGCCGATGACGCGGCGCACCTCGCTGATGTGGCCCGCGAGGCGCTCGAGCTCCTCGTCCACGTCGAGGCGCTGCAGCAGCAGCGCCAGCTCCTGCTCGAGCCGCTCCGGGTCGACGCTCGCGGTCAGCTCGGCAAGCCGCTCGTCGAGGCGCACGCGCATGCGCGCCTGCATCTCCGGCAACCGCGCGCGCACCTCCGCCACCAGCGCCTCGAGTCCGGCGCAGCGCTGCTCGAGCAGCTCGCGCAGCCGCGCCCCCTCGCGCGCACGCGCCGCCGCCAGCTCCTCGAGCGTCGCGCCGAACACGGCGTAGGCTGCCGCCAGCAGCTGCTCGCCACTGCCGCCGTCCTCGCGCAGCACGCCCGGCCAGCGCAACACGTCCAGCGCGTTCAGCGCGGCGGCGGGCTCGCGCAGCGAGCGCGTCACGACGTGCACGGCGGCCAGCACGCGCTCGAGCGCCACCGTATCCACTTGCAGCGCCCCGCCCGGGCCCGGCGGGCGCCGGTAGGTGACGGTGCAATCGACCTTGCCGCGGCGCAGTTGGCGCGTGAGACGTGCGCGCAGCTCCCCCTCCGCCGCGCGCAGCTCGTCCGGCAGGCGAAAGCCCGCTTCCAGGAAGCGGTGATTCACGCTGCGCAGCTCACATACGAGCGTGCCAAACTCGCCGGTGGTTTCCCGGCGCGCGAAGCCCGTCATGCTCGCGATCATGTCCCGTCGATCCGCCTGGCAGTCCCGCACACAGAGGCGCTCGCGGGCTGCGCGTGCTTAAGTCGCGTCGCTACGCCCGCTCGCCGCACAGGTGATATAAAGCGTCGATAAGTCTAACAGATGCGTGGACTTCTTCTTGCGGGTCGAATACGCGGACATCAGCCTGCTCGGCGGGCGCGAGGAGAACCAGGACCGGGTCGCGGTCGCGGTGGCGGAGAAGGCCGTGCTGCTGCTGGTGGTCGACGGTATGGGCGGACACGCCCACGGCGGGCGCGCCGCGCAGGTCACGCAGAAGGTCATCCTGGAAACCTTCTGGCACACGCCGCAACCGCTGTTCGATCCGCTGGGCTTTCTGCACCTGACGCTCGGACGCGCGCACGAGGAGGTGGTGAAGCTCGGTGTGCAGCTGCCGCTCGAGCAGCGGCCGCGCGCCACCTGTGCCCTGTGCCTCATCCAGCAGCACGCCAGCTGGTGGGCGCACGTCGGCGACAGCCGCCTGTATCACGTGCGGCACGGCGCGCTGCTGGCGCGCAGCCGCGACCACAGTCACGTGGAGCTGCTGCTGCGCGAGGGGCTCATCAGCGCCGAGCAGGCGCAGACCCACCCGATGCGCAACTTCGTCGAATGTTGCCTCGGCGGGGATCCGATCCTGCCGGACATGTCGCTGACGCGGCGCCGGCCGCTGGAGCCGAACGACGTGCTGCTGGCGTGCACCGACGGGCTGTGGGGCCCGCTCAGCGACACGGAGATCGCAACCGGGCTCGGCACCCCCGGCGAGCTGCGTGCCAAGGTGCTGGAGCTCGGCACGCGCGCCGTGCAGCGCGCCGCCAGCGCCAGCGACAACACTTCCGCGGCCGCGCTGCGCTGGCTCGGGGACTAGGAACGCACTCATGAGCAGACCTTCCGGACGCGCCCCAGCGGAGCTGCGGCGCGTGAGCTTCACACGCCGCCACGCCCGGCACGCCGAGGGCTCGGTGCTGGTGGAGTTCGGCGACACCCAGGTGCTGTGCACCGCCAGCGTCGAGGACGCGGTGCCGCCGTTCCTGCGCGGCAAGGGCCAGGGCTGGATCACCGCCGAGTACGGCATGCTGCCGCGCGCCACGCATACGCGCACGGCGCGCGAGGCGGCCCGCGGCAAGCAGAGCGGGCGCACCCAGGAGATCCAGCGCCTCATCGGCCGCTCGCTGCGCGCGGTCGTGGACCTGAAGGCACTCGGCGATCGCACCATCACCATCGACTGCGACGTGCTGCAGGCCGATGGCGGCACGCGCACCGCCTCCGTCACCGGCGGTTTCGTCGCCCTGGCCGAGGCGTGCGAGCAGCTGGTGCAGCGGCGCCTCATCGCCGCGAGCCCGCTGCACGGGCAGGTGGCGGCGGTGTCGGTCGGCATCGTCGCCGGCATCCCGGTGCTCGACCTCGACTACGCCGAGGACTCGCAGGCGGAAACCGACATGAACGTGGTCATGAACAACGGCGGCGCGTTCGTGGAGATCCAGGGGACCGCCGAAGGCCATGCGTTCCGCCGCCACGAGCTCGATGCGCTGCTCAATCTCGCGGCGCACGGCATCGGCGAGCTGTTCGCGCTGCAGGCTCAGGCGCTCGAAGGGCCGTGACGCGCGTCGTTCTCGCCAGCAGCAACGAGGGCAAGCTGCGCGAGCTGGCGGCGCTGCTCGCGCCGTTCGCCCTCGAGCTCGCGCCGGAGGGCGAGCTCGGCATCCGTGCGGCGGCTGAGACCGGCGCGACCTTCATCGAGAACGCGCTCCTGAAGGCGCGCCACGCCGCGCGCCACGCGCGCCTGCCGGCGCTGGCCGACGACTCCGGCCTCGAGGTGGACGCGCTCGGCGGGCGTCCGGGGGTGTGGTCGGCGCGCTTCGCGGGCGCGGGGGCGAGCGAGGCGGACAACCTGCGCAAGCTCCTCGTCGAGCTCGAGGACGTGCCGGAGGGCTACCGCCAGGCGCGCTATCGGTGCGTCATCGTGTGGGTGCGCAGCGTCGGGGACCAGGCACCGCTCATCGCGCACGGCACCTGGGAGGGCCGCATCGCGCGCGCGCCGCGCGGGGCGGGCGGTTTCGGTTACGACCCGGTGTTCGTGCCCGCGGGCGAGCGGCGCAGCGCCGCCGAACTCACGCCCGCGGAAAAGAACGCCGTCAGCCACCGCGCGCAGGCGCTGCAGGCGCTCGTCGCGATGCTCAGGACAGCGGGCTATATTGCGCGCCCATGAAGCGCGGCAGGCTGTTCGTCATCTCCGCGCCCTCCGGCGCCGGCAAGACGACGCTCGTGAAGGCGCTCTTGCAGAGCGAGCCGCGGCTGCGCCTGTCGGTGTCGCACACCACGCGCAAGATGCGCCCCACCGAGAGCCAGGGGCGCGAGTATCACTTCGTGACGCTGGCCGAGTTCGAACGGCGGGTCGCGGCGGGCGAGTTTCTCGAGCACGCCCGCGTGTTCGACAACTTCTACGGCACCTCGCGCGAATTCGTCGAAGCGCAGCTGCGGCAGGGTCACGACGTGGTGCTGGAGATCGACTGGCAGGGCGCGCAGCAGGTGCGGCGCGCCCTGCCGCGCTGCGTGACGATCTTCATCCTGCCGCCCTCGCGGGCGGCACTCGCCGAACGCCTGGCGCGGCGCGCCACCGACACCCCGGAGGTGATCGCGCGGCGCCTGGCCGATGCGGCTGCCGACATGGCCCACTACCGCGAATTCGACTACCTCATCGTCAACGACGACTTCACACAGGCGGTCGGCGACCTGCGGCGCATCGTTGCCGGGCGCGGTGAGGACCTGTCGAGCGCGCGGCCGGAACTGGCGCCGTTGCTGCAGGAACTGCTGGCGCCGCCGTGAAGAGCGCGCGCGCCGCCGGCACGGTGCCGGCGCTCATGCCGGGCCGCTGTGCTGCCGCACTGGCCTGATACGCCGCTCTTGCCTTATAGTCTCAGGCCCTGCGCACCTGGCGACCCTATGGCCCGAATCACCGTAGAAGACTGCCTAGAGAATGTCGACAACCTGTTCCAGCTGGTGCTGCTGGCGGCGCAGCGCGCCCGCCGGCTCGCCAACGGAGCCGAGCCGACGCTGCCCCTGGAGAACGACAAGCCGACCGTGCTCGCCCTGCGCGAGATCGCAGCCGGCAACGTGACCGCGGAAATGCTCCGCGAGCCGGAACCGGTGCCGGAGGCCGTGGCGCCCGACGCCGACAACCAGTCCAGCTTCCGCGCTCCGCAGTTCGGCCTCGGAGACTGACGGCCAGACCTCACCCATGGACTATGCGTCTTCGCTCCTGGGACTGCTGCCCGGCGGAAGACGCACTCCGGGACTGAAGGAACTGCTCGCGTCGGTCGGCACTTACCTGCCGCCCGAGCAGGTGGCGCGCATCCGCGAGGCGGCCGAGTTCGGCACCTCGGCGCACCGTGGGCAGAAACGCCTCTCGGGCGAGCCGTTCATTGCGCATCCGGTGGCCGCCGCGGCCATCCTCGCCGATCTGCGCCTGGACGCCGACACCATCGTGGCGGCGATTCTGCACGATGTCATCGAAGACACCCCGACGCCCAAGGATCAGCTGGCGGCGCGCTTCGGCGTGGACGTGGCCGAGCTGGTCGACGGAGTCACCAAGCTCGACCAGATCAAGTTCAAGAGCCGCGAGGAGGCGCAGGCGGAGTCGTTCCGCAAGATGCTGCTGGCGATGGTGCGCGACCTGCGCGTCATCCTGGTGAAGCTCGCCGACCGCATGCACAACATGCGCACCATCGCGGCCATGGCGCCGGCGCGGCGCCGGGCGATCGCCCGCGAGACGCTCGAGATCTACGCGCCGATCGCCGAGCGGCTCGGGCTCTATAACATCAAGCTCGAGCTCGAGGACCTGGGGTTCGAGGCGCTGTATCCGCGCCGTTATCAGGTGCTCGAGCACGCGCTGCGCCGCGCGCGCGGCAACCAGAAGCAATTCCTCAAGAAGATTGAGCAGCAGCTGAACACCGGGCTCCTGAAGAGCAACATCCAGGCGCACGTGGTGGCGCGCGAGAAGCACCTGTACAGCATCTACAGCAAGATGCGCCGCAAGCGCGCCATGCTCAGCGAGATCGTGGACGTCTACGGCATCCGCATTGTGGTCGATAGCCCCGACACCTGCTATCGCGCGCTCGGCGCCGTGCACTCGGTGTTCAAGCCGATGCCGGCGCGCTTCAAGGACTACATCGCCATCCCGCGGGTGAACGGCTACCAGTCGCTGCACACCACGCTCTTCGGCCCCAACGGGGTGCCGATCGAGGTGCAGATCCGCACCGGCGACATGCACCGCGTGGCCGAGGCGGGCATTGCCGCGCACTGGAAGTACAAGACCGGCGGTGACGCCGACTCCACGCAGCGGGAGCGCACGCGCGAATGGCTGTCGAATCTCGTGTCGCTGCAGGAGGCCGGCTCGTCCGAGGAATTTCTCGAGAGCGTCAAGGTCGACCTGTTCCCCGACAAGGTGTACGTGTTCACCCCCAAGGGGCAGATCCTGCGCCTGCCCTCAGGCGCCACGGTGGTGGATTTCGCCTACGCGGTGCACACCGACATCGGCAACCGCTGCGTCGCCGCCAAGCTCGACCGGCGTCTCACGCCGCTGCGCACCGTGCTGCGCAACGGCCAGACGGTCGAGATCATCACCGCCAAGGGCGCGACCCCCAACCCCTCGTGGGTCAACTTCGTGGCGACGGCCAAGGCGCGCAGCGCCGTCCGCCACTACCTCAAGGGCCTGCGGCGCACGGAGGCGATCGCGCTCGGCTCCAAGCTCCTGGCGCAGGCGCTCGGGGAATTCAGCGTATCGCTCGATGAGATCTTACCCGCGGTGCAGCGCGCGGCGCTGGGCGAGCTCGGCATGAAGGATCTCGACGAGCTGTACGAGAAGCTCGGCATGGGCGAGCGCCTGGCGCCGCTGGTCGCGCGCCGGCTGCTGCCGAGCGCCGCGGCGGCGAGCAGCGCCGGCGGACTTGCCCCGCTGGCGATCGCCGGCACCGAGGGCCTGCTGGTCAGCTACGCGCGCTGCTGCTTCCCGATTCCGTACGACCCGATCTTCGCGTTCCTGTCCGCCGGCCGCGGAGTGGTGATCCACCGCGAGAATTGCGTCAACGTCGAGGACTACCGCAAGCATCCGCAGAACTGGCTGCCGGTCAGCTGGCAGACCGCCCCGGATCGGCTGTTCGCTGCCGAGATCCGCGTCTACGTGGTGAACCGCACCGGGGTGCTGGCGGCGGTCGCCGCGGCGATCGCCAGCACGGAAACCAGCATCGACCACGTGTCCATCGACGAGCAGGACAGCGACACCGCGGTGCTGACTTTCGAGCTGCGGGTGCGCGACCGGCGCCATCTCGCGCGCCTGGTGCGCGTCGCTCGCCGCATGCCCGACGTCACGCGCGTGACGCGCACCATAGCCGCGCACGCGCGCTCCGAGCACACCGCCGAGAGCGAAGCCGACAACGAGGCCGACAGCGACAGCCGCGGGTGAATGCCGCGCAGGAGGAGCAACCGATGAGCCGCCAGATCATCCACACCGAGCGCGCCCCGCAGGCGATCGGCACCTACTCGCAGGCGGTGCGCGCCGGCGACACCGTCTACCTGTCCGGCCAGGTGCCGCTCGATCCGGCGACCATGCAGCTGGTGAGCGGTGACATCGAGGTGCAGATCCGCCGCGTGTTCGAGAA